>NVVY01000020.1 GCA_002749135.1 Alphaproteobacteria bacterium
ACAGTCTGAGCGTAACCGCTGTTACGGTTGATGCCCAGTACGGCACGGTCTCTGATAATGGCGATGGCACCTACAGTTTTAATCCGGCGGCTGATTATAGCGGCGATAATGTACCGTTGAGCTTTAGCGTCTCTGACGGAACGGCGACCACAACGGGGACGGCAAGCATTGATGTGAGCGCGGTTAATGACAACGACAACGACAACGACAACGACAACGACAACGACAATGACAATTACAATGACAATGACAATGACAATGACAATGATAATGATAATGATAATGATAATGATAATGATAATGATGGTCAGACTATTGAAGGTACAGATGGTGCCAATGATTTGCAGGGGGGCAGTGGCGATGACACATTGGCCTATAATGCGGATGGCACATGGCCGGGGTATGTGGCGCATAATGTCTCAACGGGCGAAAATGTATCACTAAGTGGCACAAATCGGTCAAGTGATGTCTTTAATGGCGGGGATGGCAGTGATACGCTTGTGGGAACAAGCGGCGATGATGCCTTGTTCCTGGATGATGGTATCAGTAGTTTTGCCTCAGGTGCCCAGGCCCGTATTCAGAATATCGAAGAAATTGATATGGGGGCCGGGGATGACATCGTTGATATGACGTCCAATACCTATACCTATGATGAGGGGATCATTGTTAAAGGCGGGTCGGGGAATGATACCATCTGGACGTCAACCGGTGATGATACCTTGATTGGTGGTACGGGGAATGATTCCATGTTTGGTGGTGCTGGAAATGATACCTTTATTTTTGGGGCCAATGAGGGGACTGATATCGTTTCAGGAGGTGCGGGCGGTGGCTGGACGGATACAATTCAGCTTGATGGTTTTTCGAATGCTGATTCCCAACAAGGGTGGACATTGACGCTGGATAGCGGTGATACGATTTTATCTACCGATGAAGGTGCTAATGAGATATTCCTGTCGGACGATTCAGCGGGCACCATTACCTTTGACGATGGATCAACTATTGATTTTGATGGTGTAGAAAAAATTGTCTGGTAATTTTTAACCGGCTCTGTGACATTGCTTTTGACATTGATGTTTTCTGTGTTAACATTCGCGCTAATTGAAAATATCAGGATCAGCGCGTGTCAAAAAATCCAGTTGTATCTTACGGAAATTTTATTGTAAACAGGCCTTGGTTTGTGTTGTTCGCGTCCGTGTTTGTGGTCATACTATTGGCCTACGGGGTGAAGAATATCTATTTTTCCAGTGATTACCGGGCGTTTTTCGGTCCCGATAATCCGCAGTTGGCCGCCCAGGATGAACTGGAGCAAACCTATAGCAAGGTGGATACGGTTTCTATTGTCCTGAAACCGGACGAGGGGGATATTTATAATAAAAAATTTCTGGCACTTGTTTATGAACTCACGGAAGAATCATGGCAGGTTCCCCATGCTATCCGGGTAGATTCCCTGTCTAACTTTCAGCATACCAGAGCCGAAGAAGATGACATGATTGTTGAGGATCTGGTGCCGGACCCGGCGCACCTGGACCAGAAGCAACTGGATCTGATCCGAACCGTGTCCATGACCGAGCCGGCACTTCTCAACCGGCTGGTGTCCAGGGACGGCAAAACAACGCAGATTGCAATTACGATTGAGGCTCCTGATACGGAACGAGCCACCCTGGCCAAAGTCGTAAAACAGGTGCGTGAAATTGCGGAAGCCGCGCGCGCAGAAAACCCTGACGTACATATAGCACTCAGCGGGAATGTGATGATGTCCATTACATTTGCCGAGGTCGCCCAGCATGATATGACCACATTATTTCCCCTGATGTACGGGCTTCTGGCGTTGACAATACTTTTGTTCGTGCGTTCATTAGCCGGCATGGTCAGCACCATGCTTGTGGTTATACTTTCTGTGGTGGCGGCCATCGGGACGGCGGGCTATATTGGCTGGGGACTGAATGGTGTTTCGGTGAACAGCTTTGTGGTCATCCTGACCATATCGGTGGCTGATGCCATTCATCTTCTCCTGACTTATTTCGGGGAATTGCGCAAGGGATCTGACCGAAAGATGGCCACGGTGGAAAGTCTGCGTATTAATATGCAACCGGTGTTTCTGACCTCTCTGACCACGGTAATAGGTTTTATGAGCCTGAATTTCAACGACAGCCCGCCTTTTCGGGAATTCGGCAATATTTCGGCCTTTGGTGTGATTGCGGCATGGTTCCTGTCCATCACGCTGTTGCCGGCGTTAATGACCATCATTCCCATGACATCACGGGGGCATAAGCAGTATGAAAATAGCATCCTGTCCCGATATGTGGAATGGGTTTTGGTTCAGAAAAGGAATATTTTAATCGGGTCTTTGGTCGTCCTTGTCGTCTCTGCCGCTTTGCTGCCGAAGCTGGTCTATAACGACAAATTCGTTGAATTTTTCGGTACGAATCTTCAGTTCCGGCAGGATACGGACTTTCTGATGAAAAATCTGACGGGAATATATACCATTGAGTTTTCCGTACCCTCGGGCGAGGATGGCGGCATTGCCAATCCGCGATATTTGGCGAAACTTGATGAGTTCGCCAATTGGTTTCGTACCCAGCCGGAGGTATTGCATGTCTTGACTTTTGCCGATGTTATGAAGCGGCTGAACAAGAATATGAACGGGGACAAGCCGGAATTTTACCGTTTGCCCGAAAGCCGGAACCTGGCCGCGCAATATCTTCTGTTGTATGAAATGTCATTGCCCTACGGCCTTGATCTGAATAATCAGATTGATGTGGGTAAATCGGCCACCCGCCTTACGGTTATTCTGGATAATATCAATTCGGATGCTATGAAAAGCCTGAAATACAGGGCAGAGGACTGGCTGGCGCAAAATGCCCCGCCGGAAATGCAATCGCAGGGTGGAACCAGCGTTAATCTTATTTTTGCCTTCCTGACCAAGCGCACCTTTGACAGCATGTTCTGGGGTACAGGTCTCGCCTTCTTGCTCATCTCTGCCTGTCTGGTGGTGGCCTTGCGGAGCATTAAACTGGGGCTGATCAGTCTGGTGCCCAATATTCTGCCGGTGATTGTGGCCTTTGCCATTTGGGCGGTTATTAACGGCGAATTGGGTATGTTTGCCGCCAGTGTTACGGCGACTGCTCTTGGGTTGATTGTGGACTGTACGGTTCATTTTCTGAGTAAATACCGACGCGGCAAGGTAGAGAAAAACCTGGATGTTGAGGATGCGGTGCGCTACGCCTTTTCCATGGTTGGGACGGCGTTATGGGTATCATCACTGGTATTGATCGTGGGGTTCAGTTCGCTGATGCTGTCGGATTTTACCATGAATTCAAAAATGGGGGCTTTAACCGCTCTGGTAATCGGGGTGGCCTTGGTGACAGACTTTCTGTTGCTACCGGTTATCCTGCTGTATCTTGATAAAAAGAAGGACAAAGTGAATGGGTAACCTGTTTCGGACAATATCTTTTTCTTTACTGTTTGGCGCGTTCATAGCCCTATCGGCAGCTTACGCCGAGACGCCGGAAGAAAAGGGGCTAGCCATTGCGCAGGAGGTGGACCGGCGCGATGAGGGCTTTCAGGACACCGTTGCTGTTCTGCAAATGATTTTGAGCAATCGTCAGGGTCGGGAAAGTCGCCGGAAACTTAAAATAAAAACCTTTGAAATGACCGACCCCGATGTGGGGGACAAGTCACTGGTGATTTTTGACAGCCCCCGTGATGTCAAAGGCACGGCGTTTCTCACTTATTCCAATATTCTTGACCCCGATGACCAGTGGATTTACCTGCCGGCTTTGGGGCGGATCAAGCGGATTTCTTCCAGCAATAAATCCGGGCCTTTTATGGGCAGTGAATTTGCCTATGAGGATATGTCCTCGCGCGAAGTGGGTAAATACCATTATAAATGGTTGCGGGATGAGCCGTGCGGAAATCTGACTTGTTTCGTGGTAGAGGCCTATCCCCAATATGCAAAATCCGGTTACACCAAGCTGGTTTCCTGGATAGATACACAGGAATACCGGACTATGAAAATAGAATTTTATAACCGGCGGGGGGAATTATTCAAAATTCTTACCCCGTCGGATTATAAATTATATTTGAATAAATATTGGCGCGCCAGCAAGCTGTATATGGAAAATGTTATGACCGGCAAAAAAACATGGCTTATCTGGAGTCGTTATGATTTCAGGACTGGTCTCAAAGAACAGAATTTCTCAAAAAGCAGATTAAAGACAGCTAAATAGGCGAAAATCCCCAAGGTCTCTGCTGTTTTCACAGGTCCGGCCATTTTGGCCGGGCTTTTTACTTTATTTTTGCGCTCTGTGAATTTATGGTTAATGAAAAGTAAAACGGGTCGGAAGACTCTGTAATTACTTACAATTTTAGAAAAAGATGCCTAAAGATAGATTTTAATTGGCTTGATAATTAGGCCCTTTTAGAGGTTTATTTGCCATAAATTACACCTGAATTTCAAACCCACAGCTTGAGAGGGCAAAATTGCTGAAAAATAAGCCATATCATCAAAAGGCAAAAAACAGGGGCTGGCAAGGCATGAAAATTTTTCTGCTCACGTCGGTTTTTTGTGCGTTTGCTGTGATGTCGGCACGGGCTGAAGTATCGGTCATTGACGTGCGCACAGGGCTTCATCCCGATAAAACCCGGGTGGTTCTGGAGGTTAGCGAAGTGGCCTTCTATCAGATCAGCTATCAAGGTAATCCCAGAGAAATCATCATTGACCTGCGGGAAACCCCCGGTATGGAGCAGGTGAGGGCGCTGGCCAGAAAAGCGGCGGTGATCGGGGTTCTGGATAAGATTACCGTAGAGGATCATGAGGGGTCTGTGCGCTTGCGGATTGCCCTGCGCAAATCGGCCACCGTTGATAACAGCTTTACCTTGAAACCGGATCACGGGCACCAATTTCGGCTGGTGTTCGATATAAAAGCCACCTCAGCCGCAGAATGGGCCCGTCAGGTAAAACTGACCGCTCCGCCGCCGCCGCCTCCGCCGCCGCCTCCGCCTGTTCCAGAGCCGGTACAGGAACCTGTGGGCCTGTCACCACCGCCCTCGCCTGTGGCAGAAGAAATATCCGCTTTTGTATCGGAGCCGCCCCCGGAACCACAGAGTCCGGAAACCTATGATGACATGCTGACCGGGGATAGCAATTTCACCCTGTCCGGCTATGTTGAGATGGAGGCTCGCGGTTTCACCCAATCGGCCATGGACCCTGCGCAGGAGGACTGGACCGTGTCCTTCGCGCTGGAACCTTTGCTGGAATATGTCTCGGACAGCAGCAGCTCTCAGATAATGTTCCGGCCTTTCGGGCGGGTCGATGTGCAGGATAAAAGCCGCAGCCATTTTGATATCCGGGAGCTTAAATGGACCGGAACATTGGACAGCCTTCAAATGACGGTGGGTATAGACACGCTGTTCTGGGGGGTGACGGAATCCAATCATCTGGTGGATATTATCAATCAGAATGATAGTCTGGAAGATATTGACCGGGAAGATAAACTGGGCCAGCCCATGGCCAGTCTGTCCTATGATAGCCCTATGGGGGTCTTTTCCGTTTATGTGATGACCTATTTTCGGGAACAGCGTTTGCCCGGTGCCAAAGGCCGCCTGCGCCTGCCTTTGCCCGTTGATTATGTCCAGACCCAATATGGGGCCGGTGCGGGAAAATGGAACACGGACTGGGCGGTGCGCTGGACCCATGTGATCGGTAATGTGGATGTGGGGCTGTATCATTTCCGGGGCACCAGCCGCGAGGCCCAATATCTTTTGGGGGTTGATGGCACGGGTAGCCCGGTCATCATTCCCCGCTATAATCTCATCGGTCAGACCGGCCTTGATTTGCAGGGGACTTTTGATGACATTCTGATCAAGTTCGAGGCCATTCGCCGGACCGGATTCGGCCCTGATTACTGGGCCATGGCGGGTGGTTTTGAATATACCCTGTATGGTTTAGGCGGCGGCGATTCAGACATCGGAATTTTGGCGGAATATAGTTATGATGACCGGGGGAGCCGGGCGACAACCATTTTTCAGAATGACATGTTCGTGGGTATGCGCTGGGCGGCCAATGATGTGGATAGTACCGAATTGCTCATGGGGGCCATGTTTGATATGACGACCTCGTCAAAATTTGTCAATATTGAAGGCAGCCGCCGTCTTGGCGAAAACTGGAAAGTATCGCTGGATGCCCGTTTCTTTCTGGGCGTGCCTGTTACGGATATTATCTATCCCCTGTCCCGGGATGATTTTTTCCAGATCAGGCTCGCGCGCTATTTTTAACCAATTGTAATAATATATCACAAGTGATAACATGCGGCCTTATTATCGGCACATTTCTGACATATTTGTAACGAAGATAAAAATAAACACTTTTTGAAGTGAGGGTATCTGATGAAAAAAGGGAATTACAAAGGATTGATTATTAAGTTATCCGCCACGGCTCTCGGGCTTGTGGTGATGCTTTTTGGTGCCGCTGTTATGGGGCAGAAATTTCTTGTGGATCAGCATGAAAATTCCAATAGCATTGAGGCCACACAGGCCGCTAAACAGTCAGATATGGATATTAAGATTGAGCTTAACCGGCAGTTCGGGGTTATTACAGAATCCGGCACTCTGGATATTAACGCATCCCTGAAAGAAGTTCGGCAGACATTGGCTGACATAAAAGTGAATATGGTGACGGAATTGAACCATACCATTCGGGACGTGGAGCAGGATTCTTCAATTCCCACAGCTATAAAACGAACTGTCATTATACAGCTGGAACGGGAATTGCGGAAAATCAGGTCGCTGGAAGATCGGGCCTTGCAGCTTTCCTATAAAATAATCCTGCCTAGGCCGGGCTATGCGGACAGTTCCAAATGTGACGAAGAGACTATCACAGAAGAAACCCGTGATACGGATTTGGACGCTGACACCAAAGGGAATAACCGGAACGTTCGGAAAGCCTTTTCCTGGATTTAATTCTTAGTCCTATATTACAGATAAAAATCTTGCCTTTTTTCTTGCTGTCTTTGCTGATAAGCTATCGGCAAATCATATATTCCAGAAAAAGGACGGGGGATGGTTGCACATATCGGGACAGTTGCCTTTGTTGGCATAGAGGCCAGACTGGTTGATGTGCAGGTACAGGTTGCGTCGGGCCTACCCTCTTTTACCATTGTTGGCCTTCCAGACAAGGCGGTTGCTGAATCCCGCGAACGGGTTCGGGCCGCACTGGGGGCCATCGGCTTAGCACTGCCCCCCAAAAGAATCACCGTTAATCTGGCCCCCGCTGACCTGCCCAAGGAAGGCAGTCATTATGACCTTGCCATTGCCCTTGGCCTGTTGGTGGCTATGGAGGCGGTGGCCAGTGATACGGTGGAATCCTATATTGTTTTGGGGGAGCTGGGGCTGGACGGGGCCATACAGGCGGTGCCGGGGGTTTTGCTGGCGGCCATGAAAGCACTGGAGCTTGATTGTGGTCTGGTCTGCGCGGCGGCCTCGGGCGGCGAGGCGGCCTGGGCCGGAGAGGTGGAGATCATCGCCGCCGAGAATCTGCTCAGCCTGATCAATCACTTAAAGGGCAATCAATTGCTTAAGCCCCCCACGGCGGCAATTGCCCGTGACGTCAAGAACATTCCCGACCTTCGGGATATAAAGGGGCAGGAAACCGCTAAACGGGCGCTGGAAATCGTTGCCGCCGGGGGCCATAACCTGTGTATGGTAGGCCCGCCGGGGTCCGGAAAATCCATGCTGGCGGCGAGGTTGCCCGGTATTTTGCCGCCCATGACGGCGGAGGAGGTTCTGGAGGTGAGCATGATTGCCTCAATCTCCGGCCTGTTGACAGAGGGCGGGATTACCCGCAACCGGCCCTTTCGCAATCCCCATCATTCGGCCTCTATGGCGGCATTGGTGGGCGGTGGACTGAAGGCCCGGCCCGGCGAGATTTCACTGGCTCACCGGGGGGTGTTATTCCTTGACGAATTGCCCGAATTTCAACGTAATGCCCTGGATAGCCTGCGCCAGCCTATCGAAAGCGGCGAGGCGGTGGTGGCCCGGGCCAACCGTCATGTGACCTATCCGGCGCGGTTTCAACTGGTGGCGGCCATGAATCCCTGCCGCTGTGGTTATCTGGATGATCCGGCTCAGGCCTGTTCCCGTGCGCCCAGATGTGCGGTGGATTACCAGTCAAAAATCTCTGGCCCCATGATGGACCGCTTCGACATTCATATTGAGGTCCCGGCGGTCAGCGCCCATGACCTCACTCTGCCCGCCCCTTCCGAGGGTAGCCCGGATGTGGCCGCACGTGTCATGGCCGCCCGGGCCCTGCAAACGGAACGTTATCAGTCTATGGGGCTGGGTCATATTCGTTGTAATGCCGAGGTGGACGGCGAGGCTCTGGAGGCCGTGGCCAGTCTTGATGATGCAGGGCAGGACATCCTCACCCGGGCCATTGATGTCATGCGTCTGACAGCGCGCGGTTATCACCGCATACTGCGCGTGGCCCGTACCATTGCCGATCTGGACGGAAGTCAGAATATCAAAAAAATACATGTCTCCGAAGCCCTCAGTTATCGTCAGAAAAAACATATCAGGTAAAATATAAACTACCGATAAGTGTAAAGAATCCTGACAAAGAGTCGGAATTCTTTACACTTATCGGTAGTTTATATCCGTGAAAGTATTTTCACCTCCTTGATTCATAATAATATTCCGGCAATGGCGTAGTTTTTGCATGATTATGGTTAAGGCCGTATATTGGGGTTAGTATATGGGAGAAGAAAATGTTTAACAATATAAGTAAAAACCTTGGTAAGGTCGTTGGCGCAACGGTTGTATTTCTGGGTATGATGGTTAGTGCGCCCGCATGGGCGGTTCCCGTTGAACGGGACCTTTATGTGACGGATTCACAGTCCGGAAATATCTTTGCAATTACGCCGACTAAAGCCATTACAATATTGGTGTCCGAGGCGGACATATTGGCCGCAACCGGGGCGACAACGGCACGTTTTACTGATAACGGCGTCTATTATGATCAAGCCAATGACAAACTCTATTTTACCGATAGTGAGTCTGATGCTGTTTTGGTGTGGGACGGAGCGACAGGTATCGTTTCCGTCGTTGCTTCTGCAGCTGATATTGAAGCTGCGGTTCCGGGCAATGATTCTGCCAGTCCGGAACATATAACCCTGCGAGACGGGATGTTATATGTTACTGACCCAAGATCTGATACTTTGCTGAAAATTGATGCCGCAACAGGTGTTGTTACGGTGGTGACAGATGAAGTAACCTTTGAGGGTGTGGCCCCAGATGGGCTTGATGTGGATATTGAAAGCGGTATTGCTGTTTCTCCTGACGGGACCAAAATTTATGTGGCCCATGATGAAGATCGTTCCAGTGATACAGCAGGGGCAATTTATGAGGTCGATTTGCTGACCGGAACACCGACGTTACTGTCTGATGACAGCAGGTTTAGTGATCTTGACGTGTTTCTGACCCTTGCGCCCAACGGGGATATCATTATTGCCAATGACGCAGGTTCTACCGGAGATCAGATTTTTCGGGTAACCCCCGGCGGTGTTGTATCCGGTTTTCTTTCTGAATTGGAACTAGAGGGGCTTGTTGGTGGCGATGTAAATCTGGAAGGTGGTATCATTTTCGATGATTTTGGTAATTTCTATGTTGCAGAGGAAAATACGGACAATATATATCGCTGGCTGGTTGATGATTTCTCTGCCGGTACTATTGACGTATCTTCCGGAGCCTTATTTGTGTCAGAAAACGATGTGGCTTCACTGTTCGGCTTGACGGGTATAGATTATGAGGGTGGCATTACTTTTGGTCGCGCTTCTATTCAACATGATGTGCCTGAACCTGCTTCCATGGCTTTGCTGGGCTTTGGTTTGTTGGGTCTGGGACTGGCGCGCAGGCGTAGGCACTAAAATATAAATGACAGGCCTATAGGTTGTTATTTGTTTCATAATTAATTGAAACACATAAAGTTGATTAATAAGGAGATATAAAGTGAAAAAAACAATGATTACTATTGTTGCATCTGCAATGGCGTTAATGGCGGTGGAGGCACAGGCCACTACTATTTCATATACGGATTTTACGTCAACCACGGGTCTTACGATTAACGGAAATGCAGCAGCAGTGAATGATGGCAGCCGTAATGTACTCAGAATAACACCGGCTATTAACGGCCAGAGTGGCAGTTTTTTTAGTACGTCAACAGTAAACCTGGTCAGCAACACGTCTTTTTCCAGTAAATTTTCTTTCAATATAAACAACCCTCATTCTGGAGGAGCAGACGGTTTGGTTTTCGTTGTTCAGCCTCAAGGCAACAATGTTGGTAGTTCAGGTGGCGGAATTGGATACCAAGGCATCAACAACAGCTTGGGTATTGAATTTGATACGTGGAATAATGGCGGAGTTGATGGTAATAACAACAATCATATCGGCGTGAATTTAAACGGCAGTATCAGTTCTGTTGTGCGTTATAATGATCCGGTGGAATTTCAAAATGGGCAGGATCGTTTTGTTTGGGTAGATTATAATGGTGTTACTCAAGACCTTGAAATTCGGTTGAGTACTATTGATTTGCGGCCCTCCACTGCTGTTTTATCCTATGCCAATCTTAATTTACTTTCCGTATTGGGCACGAGCAATGCTTTTGTTGGATTTACTTCTGGAACGGGTGCGGCAAATGCAAATCATGATATTATTTCATGGGAATTCAGGGATAGTTTTCAGCCCGTTGGTATCGCGCCGACAGGTGTGCCTGAACCCGCTCCATTAGCTCTGTTGGGTTTTGGTTTGTTGGGTCTGGCGCTGGCGCGTAGGCGCCGTAAATAAACATAATATTGGTGTTACTTTCAGGCGGCCTTTACGGGTCGCCTTTTTTTTGATCCATTCCCGGCGTAATAGTCGTTGACATCTCAATAAATTATGATGCTATGATTGCTTACAAATAACAGGAAGCCTGATTATGTTAAAAAAAGTCATTCTGATTTTTGCACTGACCCTTATGCCGCTGGCCGCAATGGCAAAATCCAGCGCGCAGAAAAGGGCTGATATTCTTGAGATGCGCACGGAGGTGTTGAATCAACTTTATGTAAATCACCCGGAAGCCAAAGTCATGGTTAAAAATGCGGCGGGTTATGCGGTGTTTAACAACGGGGGTATTAACCTGATTTTTCTGTCAGCGGGCAGCGGCAANGGGGGTTGCCCATGACAATAAGAGCGGCAAGGATACTTTTATGCGCATGGCCACCGGCGGTGTCGGCATTGGCCTTGGCATCAAGGATTATCGGGCGGTGATGATCTTTCACAAACGGTCCGCCTTTGATGAATTTGTTGAAGATGGCTGGGATTTTTCCGGGCAGGCGGACGCGGCGGCCACCCTTGATGATACTGGCGGAGAGGTCAATGCGGCGGACACGGTCATTGGCGGCGTGACCGTTTATCAAATGACCAAACGCGGTCTGGCTCTGCAAGCCACCCTGCAGGGAACCAAATATTGGATCAGTAAAAAACTGAATAAGTGACCTTAAGAAAGATATACGCAAAAATATGGTAACAGGTAAAAGCTGGCGGCATTCCGTTCAGGAGTATCGTCACCCCCGGGTGATGGGCGTTTTTTTTATGGGGATTTCCAGTGGTTTTCCCCTGACGCTTCTTTTGTCATCTCTGGGCTTCTGGTTGATTGACGAGGGGGTGTCAAAGTCGACCATTGGCCTGCTGACCCTGTCCCTCATTCCCTATTTTCTGAAATTTGTCTGGGCGCCTGTGCTGGACAGCCTGCGGGTGCCTTTGCTGGACAGGTTATTTGGCCGCCGCCGGGCGTGGCTTATCCTGATCCAGATTGGTCTTGCCTTTGCCATTGTGGGCCTGGCGAGCGCATCGCCGGTTGAGGCCCCGGTTCATTTTGGCCTTATGGCCATGCTAGTATGCTTTATGAGCGCCAGTCAGGATCTGGTGATTGATGCCTACCGGATTGAGATCCTGAAAGAAGAAGAAATGCCGGCGGGGGCGGCTATGACCCAATTCGGTTACCGGGTTGGTAATTTGATTGCCGGGGTTGTGACCCTGAAACTTGCCGACTGGTATGGTTGGGAGGTCGCGTATCTCACCATGCCGTTATTGCTTCTTTTCGGCTTGATTCCGGCTCTGATTTTCGGTGAGCCGGTGAAGCGTGGCCAGAAGCTGATCGAAAAAGAAATTCAGGCGGTTCGGGGCTGGCTGTCACAGGGCGGCCAGAAGCCGGAAGTCCTGCATAAAATCATAGAGAATATCTATATGACCGTGGTCGTGCCATTCAAGGAATTTATCCAGCGTAAAGGCTGGTGGGTTATTTTGCTGTTCATCCTGTTACTGAAAGTCGGGGACAGTATGGCGGCGGTGATGACCGCGCCGTTGATCGGTGATCTGGGTTTTTCCAAGGATGAGATTATCTGGGCAAACAAAACCGTGGGCTTCGTGGCGGTGCTTGTGGGGGCGTTTKTTGGCGGTGTTGTCCTTRATCGTCTTGGCACTTACCGCGGCCTTATGGTCGCGGCGGTTCTCATGATGGTGACAAACTTGAGCTTTGTCCTTCTGGCGGAAAATGGCCGCAATGTGGATATATTGATTTTTGCCATCGGATTTGAGAATTTTGCCACCGGTATGGGTGGGACCATTGCCATTGCCTATCTGTCGGGGCTGTGCAACATGGCCTATACGGTGACCCAATATGCCCTGTTATCGGCCTTTGCCTCCCTTGGACGATTATTGATCGGGGCCCCGTCCGGCTTTATGCAGGAAGCCATGGGCTATACCGAGTTCTTCCTCTTGACCACGGTAATGGCCATTCCGGGAATTATCTTGTTGATGGTAATGAAAAGGCTGGGCTATGTGGGGGAGAACCTAACACTTCCGGGCGATGATCCTAAGGATTGAGGCAAACCGGTTTTGCCGCCATGTCATTTTGAACCCATGCTGTTCCAGCAGAAACATAATATTTTTTGAGGTGAAAAAATTAATCTGTCCGGACAGGGGAGCGGCCTTTTGAAAAACCCGTTTTACCGGTACAGACAGATACCATGTTTCGCCGGGCGCGAGCTTTTGAAATTTCTGCCGAAAATACTGGTTCAGGTCATCCTGAAAGGGCAGGGTCATATTTGATAACTCACAGACATGCTCTTTATGAACGCGCTYTGGAATATCTTCAACGGRGGGCTGTTGATCTGTAATRGCTAKCCGCCGTTCAAARTGGCAAAAGGGGCAAATATACGCCTGCACGGATGGTGCATCCGGAATTTTGGCCCCGCAAACGGGACATATAACGGGAACATGAGTCATAAATTCTTGCAAAGCTTCATTGTAAATTTTTTATCATTCTTATAGGTTAGCCTTGAACGAAAGTTAAGATGATTTATAAGAATATAAAAAAAGCATTTGTCGCATGAAGAACGGGATATATGGCTAATAATTCAGATAGTGCAGAAAAGGATGTCTTGATCTCCGCCGGGGATATAGAGGTTCGTCTCGCCGCCACAGAGGAAGAAGTGCTTGCGGCCCAGAAATTGCGCTATAAGGTTTTCTATGAGGAAATGCAGGCCATCGCCAGCCCCGAGGTCGCCCGGCAGGAACGGGATTTCGACGATTTTGATTTGATCTGCGATCAGCTTCTGGCCTTTGATACCACCAAAAGCGGCTCCGATGCCGTGATAGCCACCTACCGCCTGCTTCGGGAAGAAAAGATCGACAGCATTCATGATTTCTATTCCTTTCAGGAATTTGATCTGAGCAATATGGATAATGCTCATTTCAGGGAGCTAATGGCGGGCCGGCAATTGCTGGAATTGGGCCGTAGCTGTGTGCGCGAGGCCTATCGGTCCCACAACATCATTCAGCTTATGTGGCGGGCCATCGCGAAATATATTGTCCGGCATAATGTGGGCTGTATGTTTGGCTGTGCCAGCCTGACCGGGGTTATTCAGGGCGATCTGGAATTGCCAYTRTCYTACCTGTATCACAAATATAAAACYCCCGATGAGTTCAATATTCCAGCGCTGCCGGAACGTTATCAGCGGATGAATTATGTTGAATGGGATGATATGGACCGGAGCAAAGCCAAACGCCAACTGGCTCCTTTGGTGCGTGGTTACGCGTCTCTGGGCTGTTATATTGGCGACGGGGCGGTGGTTGATAAGCAGTTCAACACCACCGATGTCTTGATCCTGCTCCTCACCGACCGCCTAAGGGAAAGAGGCACTCATCTTTTTGAAGGTACGGACCCTAGTTTTTACTAACCCCATAACTGCTGATCGTAAGGATAGATCAGTCCGTCCTCAAGGCGCAAAGAGGGTGTGCGGTCATGGATCAGCATGGACGCGCCGTCAAGATCACGGTATTTACACAGGCTGGCGACCACAAAGCCCGGTGCCATGGACAGGGATGTGGCACTCATACAGCCCATCATCAGGCCGAACCCTTTGGCCTGTGCCGCCTCTGCCAGCAACAGGGCCTCAGTCAGGCCGCCGGTCTTGTCCAGCTTGATATTGATCAGGTCATAACGCCCGACCAGAAAGTCAAGGTCATCGCGGTCYCGGCAACTTTCATCAGCGCCCAGAGGCAGGGGGGATTGATAGTCAATCAGGCCACTGTCCTGTCCCCGTTTCAGGGGCTGTTCAATCATTTTAACGCCGATTTCCTTAAGCTGGGGGGCGTAACGTTCAAGCTCCGCCAGCGTCCAGTCCTCATTRACATCGACAATGAAATCCGCATGGGGTGCTCCGGCGCGGACGGCGCGCATTCTCTCCATRACCAGCTCGCGGTTAAGTTTTATTTTCAGCAGGTCAAAACCGGTAAAGCTGCGGGCTTTACTCTCCATCCATTCGGGGGAGCCGATGCAAACCGTAATATCGCCTTCCAGCGGGGCGGCGGGTTCGGCAAGCCCTGAAATTTGCCAGATGCTCTGGCCCGTGGTTTTGGCTTCCAGATCCCACAGGGCACAATCAAGGGCATTACGGCCCGAACAGGCAGGCATTAAGCTCTGTAATTCTGCGCGGGTGATCCCCTGCTCTATACGGBBABGGGCTYGCWTGAGGCGGTCATGTTCRCCGGACAGGGATTGGTCGAGAAATTTCTGGGGACAGCTTTCGCCGCGCCCGATAATACCGYCCTGCTCCAGTTCCACCACAAGCAGGCCAACTTCGGTGATGGGGCCACGGGCAATGACAAAGGGTTCTTTCAGCTCGCGGYTGTCTTTGGTGAGGGTCATTTTCATCAGATTTTATCCTTGATCAGCTTGTCCACAATGGGGCTAACGCCCGTACGCACCGGATCGACGCAGGGCAGGCCCAATTCATCCTCGGTCTTTTTCAGATAATCCATGGCCGCVTCCTCGCTTAAAGACGACGTGTTGATATTWATMCCAACACAGGTGATGTTHGGATTGGTGCGGCCCCCCATCTGCAAATTCAGGGCAATACAGTCCTTGAGGGAGGGCAGGGCATAGCCYTCRATRCCCTTGVCATTCGTCCGTCCTGCCTGATGGCAGACAACGATGGCATCGGCCTGTGCGCCGTGGAGCAGGCCAAGGGACACCCCGGCGTAAGCTGGATGATAGAGGGAGCCTTGCCCCTCYARTATATCCCAGTGATCGGGGCTGTTGGCCGGGCTTAAGTATTCTGTGGCTCCKGAAATAAAGTCRGACACCACGGCGTCCACGGACACCCCGGAYCCGGTGATCAGGATRCCYGTTTGCCCGGTGGCCCGGAAWGTGGCCTTCARGCCCTGRCTTTGCATTTCYTTTTCCAGYGCCAGCGCYGCATACATCTTGCCTACYGCGCAATCRGTGCCYACGGTCAGMAGYCTTTTGCCCTCGCGCGGCGYCCCGGTGCCCACATTGAARGAYTGGGTCGGGAAACGCACATCAAAAATCTGGCGGTTATATTTTTCCGCCGCYGCCTTYAATTCCGGYACCTCGGCAAGGCGCACATGCARACCGCTGGCAATATCAAGYCCGGCTTCCARHCCYTCCAGCAGGAAATCMAGCCAGTYYTGRGGSAGTTTYCCGCCCTGCGGYGCGACACCGATYAAWATRGTTTTAAGCCCGGCGYCYACGGCGGCTTTCATGTCATAATCGGGCAGRCCCAGATCAACACCGCCGGGRAAACGAAAYTGYCCYGCCGCCTGTTCMGGWCGCCAGTATTKYACCCCGGCGGCSGTTTTGGCATATATGGCGTCCTGAACRTCRCCAACGAATAAAAGATAGGGTTTTTTAATCATATTACATACTTTCCAAAGGGGCATATGAGATAGACTTAACATATAATTTTACAAAGTAAAATTAATAGCTTTTGACCCTAAAGTTTTTTCTTTGTATATAGTTGTACATACAGATTTTAGAATGAAGAAGGTTTATCCATGAAAATCAATCCGGGAAAAGTTTCTCTCGCCAGCCTGCGGTCATTTTATGAAGCACTGGAACCCCTTGAGCTTCCGGCATCCGCATGGCAGGATATTGATAAAAGCCATGATATGGTGTTGGATATTCTGGCCAAAGATAYGACGGTTTATGGYATYAACACAGGCTTTGGCCTGYTGGCGCAAACCCGAATCCCCAATGACCARCTTAAYCTGCTWCAGGAGAATYTGGTGCTGTCCCATAGTGCRGGCGTKGGCGATGATTTAAAGGCKGATCTGGTGCGGCTGATCATGCTGCTTAAARTCATYAGYCTTGCGCGSGGCTATTCCGGGGTYCGGCGGGTGGYTGTGGAGACGCTCCTGCTGTTTCTGGAYAARAATATCATCCCGGCCATTCCGGCCAAGGGGTCGGTGGGCGCGTCCGGTGATCTGGCSCCYYTGGCCCATATGGCACTGGCCCTGATCGGCGCGGGTCATGTCTATTATGAYGGYGMGCGTATGGCGRCYRRTRYRGCCYTGAAAAAGGCYGGAATTACGCCSCTGATCCTTGGGCCGAAAGARGGYTTGGCTCTGCTGAACGGCACCCAGACTTCAACGGCRCTGGCACTGGCAGGGTTGTTTGCGGCGGAAAATTTATTTGCCGGGGCGGTTGTGGCCGGGGCCATGTCCGTGGATGCGCTTCAGGGCAGTATCGCCCCCTTTGATGCCCGGATTCATGCCGCGCGGGGTCAGCCGGGCCAAATGGCGGTGGCGCAAAAATACAAGGGATTGATTGAGGGCAGCCGTATATTGAACTCCCATGTGAATTGTGAACGCGTACAGGACCCCTAYTCCCTGCGCTGTCAGCCACAGGTCATGGGGGCCTGCCTGGAYCTTATGCATCAGGYCAGCAAGACSYTRYTGAYCGAGGCCAATGCGGTGACCGATAACCCGCTGATTTTCTGTGATAACGGCGATGTGATTTCCGGCGGCAATTTCCATGCGGAGCCGGTGGCCTTTGCCGCCGATAYKYTGGCCCTTGCCATCGCCGAAATYGGGGCCATTTCAGAGCGGCGCATCGCTATTCTGGTGGACCCGAAAATGAGCGGCCTGCCCGCHTTTCTGGTGGATAACAGCGGGGTTAATTCGGGCTTTATGATTGCGCAGGTAACGGCGGCGGCTTTGGCGTCCGAGAATAAATCCCTCGCCCATCCGGCCAGCGTCGACAGCCTGCCMACCTCGGCCAATCAGGAGGATCATGTGAGCATGGCCACCTTTGCCGCTCGCCGHATTGGCGAAATGGCMCAKAATTCGRTKAATGTGGTGGCCGTGGAACTSCTSGCSGCAGCGCAAGGCATAGAYTTTCACAAGCCCATGCAGACGTCAAAGCCGTTGCAGAAGGTTCATGGTGAYYTGCGSMAAAAGGTCAGCTTTTACGATAAAGACCGYTTTATYGCMCCYGATATGAATGCCGCCGCTGAAATGATYGCGGGCGGTTATTTCAGAGAYTATCTKSWGGATATTCTRCCGWCRGGGGAGCGATRAYCYGYCCCTGATRGAYSAYKTTRCGGGTCAGGGMMGCWCCGCCCCAATARCATATTTCGGCAGGATGRTYTRCGTTCCAGAGAATAAAATCMGCATCCTTGYCCACGGCYAATGAKCCCTTGGTATCAGMYAGCCCGAGGGCCYKGGCWCCGTTCAGGGTTGCTCCYRTAAGGGCCTCMAGRGGYGTCATGCCATATAAGACRCAGGCCATATTCAGGGCCGCCGTCAGGGACAACAGGGGYGCGCTGCCCGGATTGCAGTCCGTGGCAACGGCCATGGGCACGCCATGTTCCCGGAACAGGGCTATGGGCGGTTTCTGGCTTTCGTTCAGATAATAAAAGGCACCCGGCAACAGGACCGCCACGGTYCCCGCCGCCGCCATCCGGCGGACGGTTTCGGCGTCYGCATATTCCAGATGATCCGCCGACAAKGCYCCGTGTTTTGCGGCGACCAYTGCCCCGCCGCTGTTGGAAAGCTGTTCCGCGTGGAGCTTGACCTCAAACCCCAATTYYTTTGCCGCCGTGAACAGCCTGTCTATATCGTCCGGTTGAAAGGCTATGGTTTCACAGAARCCATCMACCGCATGGGCCAGTTTCTCGCGGGCAATTTCAGGYAGAATATGATCAATCACATGATCTATATAGCCCGCCGTATCATTTTCATACGCATCGGGCAGGGCATGAGCGGCCAGATATGTTGTCCGAATGGTGATCGGCAGATTATCCGCGAGCTTGGCCGCAACGCGGAGCATCTTCCGCTCTGTTTCAAGGTCAAGGCCGTAACCGGACTTGATCTCCAYCGTGGTGACGCCGCTGTTGATCAAATGCCATGCACGGTCATGGGCGGACAGATATAAATCCCGTTCGCTGGCCYKYYKSGTKGCGGCCACGGTGCTTTTGATGCCGCCCCCGGCRCGGGMAATTTCGGCGTATGATGCGCCGGACAGCCGCTGCTCAAATTCATCSGCCCGGTTGCCGCCAAAGACCAGATGGGTGTGGCAGTCRATGAGKCCGGGGGTCATSAGCTTGCCCTGCGCATGATGAATTTCAGTTTCCGGGGAAATCCGGCTTTGGTCCATATCCGCCATGGGTCCGATCCATGCAATGCGGCCCTCTGTCACTGCAATGGCCCCATCCRCAATGATYTKCGCCGGATTGTCCGGGTYATGGAGGGGCATGATCCTGCCGCCCTGCCACAGGCTATCCCAAGGGGTCATGGTTTTTCTTTCGGTTTGACAGCGTAATGGCCCTATCATATAATGTTATATATACAGGTCAATACAATTAAACAGATTGAGCATCCATCCATGACAGATCATCCGAATATTCGCACCATTCGCGCCCCGCGCGGCACCCGGCTGAACGCCAAATCATGGCAGACGGAGGCTCCGCTGCGTATGCTGATGAATAATCTTGATCCAGAGGTTGCGGAACGGCCAGAGGACCTTGTGGTTTACGGCGGCATAGGCAAGGCGGCCCGGGATTGGGACTGTTTTGACCGTATTGTGGAAAGCCTGAAAAATCTGGAAGAAGATCAGACTTTGGCCATTCAATCGGGCAAGCCGGTGGGGATTTTTCGTTCCCATCCCGATGCGCCGCGCGTGGTAATCGCCAATTCCAATCTGGTYCCCCATTGGGCCACATGGGAGCATTTCAACGAATTGGACCGCATGGGCCTGATGATGTATGGCCAGATGACGGCGGGGTCATGGATATATATTGGCTCGCAGGGCATAGTGCAGGGGACGTATGAGACTTTTGTTGAAATGGGMCGTCAGCATTTCGGCGGYGATTTGAGCGATAAATGGATAGTGACGGCGGGCCTKGGCGGYATGGGYGGGGCRCAGCCTTTGGCGGCGAAAATGGCCGGGGCGTCKAGCCTGACTATTGAATGYCAGTCAAGCCAYATAGATTCCCGCCTGCGCAGTGGCTATCTGGATGTCTGCGCGGGCAGCCTTGATCATGCYATGGARATTATCARCTCWGCGGTGAGCAAGCGCGAGGCYATTTCCGTWGGMCTGTTGGGCAATGCGGCGGAGGTTCTGCCGCAAATGCTGGCCCGGGGCATCCGGCCCGATGCGGTRACCGATCARACCTCGGCCCATGAYCCCATCAACGGYTATCTGCCYGTGGGCTGGACCGTGGCSGATTGGGAAAGCAAGCGGGAAAGCCATCCGGCAGAGGTGGAAAAAGCGGCCCGAAAGTCCATGGCCATTCATGTGAAGGCCATGCTGGACTTTCATGACATGGGCATCCCCACCTTTGATTACGGTAATAATATCCGCCAGATGGCGTTTGATGAGGGGCTTRAAAATGCTTTTGATTTTCCGGGCTTTGTACCCGCCTATATCCGGCCTTTGTTCTGCCRGGGCGTGGGGCCGTTCCGCTGGGTGGCCTTGAGCGGCGATCCTGAGGATATTTATAAAACCGATCAAAAGGTGAAAGAGATCATTCCCGATGACAAGCATCTCCATAACTGGCTTGATATGGCGGCGGAGAAAATACAGTTTCAGGGTCTGCCCGCCCGCATCTGCTGGGTTGGRYTGGGMCAGCGGCACAAGCTGGGSYTGGCGTTCAAYGAAATGGTCCGAARYGGYGARTTRAAAGCGCCCATCGTGGTGGGCCGCGATCATCTGGATTCCGGTTCGGTGGCCAGCCCCAACCGGGAGACGGAATSCATGAAGGATGGCTCAGACGCGGTGTCTGACTGGCCGTTGCTCAATGCCATGCTCAATTGTGCGGGYGGGGCCACMTGGGTGTCCATCCATCACGGCGGCGGGGTTGGCATGGGCTTTTCTCAGCATTCCGGCGTGGTCATCCTGTGCGATGGTACGGACGSGGCGGCYACWAGAATCAACCGGGTGCTGTGGAATGATCCGGCCACGGGCGTCATGCGYCATGCGGATGCGGGSTAYGAAGAAGCSATAAAATGTGCYGATGAGCAGGGRTTRATCCTGCCCATGATTAATCAGTAATGGAKGTSTTTCGCCAAATAACGGGGGRCAGCCCCYTGCTGGTCAGTATGCCYCATGTGGGCACCYAYATCCCGGATGATATWSYGSRTYRTATGGGGGAWGGGGTGCGGGCGGTRCCGGATACGGACTGGCATCTGGACAGGCTTTATGATTTTCTGGCGGATATGRGGGCCAATGTGATCATGGCSACCCATTCCCGTTATGTGGTTGACCTGAACCGGTCGCGGGCGGGCAGCGCGCTCTATCCGGGGCAGAGTGARACWRGCCTGTGYCCYCTYGACAGCTTTRCGRGSCAGCCTCTGTATTTAGGCGGYCATGAGCCRGACGRGRCYGAAATWRARCGGCGTATARASCKCTATTGGCAACCCTAYCACGACAGGATWRCRGCGGAACTTTYGCGGATCAAGGACCGTTATGGYTAYGCYYTRTTGTGGGATGCCCATTCCATCAARAGCCATGTACCGCGCTTCTTTGAGGGCCGCCTGCCGGACCTTAATCTGGGCAGTGGCGGCGGTATGACGTGTGACCCTGACCTGTCAAAGAGAGTCCATGACCTTGCCCGGAAAAGCGACTATAGCACGGTTCTGAACGGGCGGTTCAAGGGTGGCTATATCACCCGCCACTATGGCAATCCGGCGGCAAATATTCACGCGCTTCAGCTTGAAATTGCCCAATGTACCTATATGGATGAGAATGCGCCTTACGGCTTTTGTGAGGTCAGGGCGCAAAAGTTAAGACCACTGTTGCGGCAAATGCTGGACCTGTTYCGGGAGGGGGGGGCGCCGTGACGTCKTATCTGTTTGATAAAGCATATCTGCCCACGGGMTGGCACCGGAATGTRCGCATTACGGYGGGGMCRGATGGTATGATTACCGCCGTTGAAACGGATGTTTCCGGCGGGGGCGGTATYAAGGGTCTGKCCCTGCCRCCGTTCYTGAATACCCAYAGYCATGCYTTTCAGAAAATYTTTGCCGGAYKAACGGAATATCGGGCAGGYGGACAGGATAATTTCTGGACATGGCGGGATGAGATGTATCGSTTCGCCAATATYATYACGCCGGATGATATGAAAGATATTACCGCTTTTCTTTATCTGGAAATGTTAAAAGCGGGCTATGGGTCGGTGGCGGAATTTCATTACCTGCATCATCAGCCGGGCGGGGCGCGCTATGACAATCCGGCGGAAATGTCTTATGCGATTTTTCAGGCGGCAGAGGACGTGGGCATCAGCCTGACTCATCTGCCTGTGCTTTATATGCAGGGCGGTTTTGACGGTGCGCCGTTGCAGGACAGGCAATTGCGCTTTCATCACGATGTGGATGCTTATCTGTCTTTGCTGGATCAGCTTAAGGCAGGGCCTCATAAGCTGGGCGTGGCCTTCCATAGCCTGCGGGCGGTGCCAAAGGCGGCAATCTCTCATGTGATGGGAGCCATTGACGGGGACATGCCCGTTCATATTCATATTGCCGAACAGACGCAGGAGGTCACGGATTGCCTGTCACAGACCGGGCAACGGCCTGTGGACTGGCTGATGTCCCATTATGACGTGGGGCCGCGCTGGTGCCTTGTCCATGCCACCCATATGACGGCGGCGGAGCGAATGGCTTTAGCAAAATCCGGCGCGGTGGTTAGCATCTGCCCGACCACAGAGGCCAATCTGGGGGATGGATTTTTTCCGTTGCGGGACTTTCTGGCAGGCGGCGGCAGGCTGTCCATCGGGTCGGACAGCAACAGCCTGATTAATCCGCTAGAGGAAATTCGCTGGCTGGAATATGGCGCGCGGCTTGTGGCCCGGCAACGGAATATGGCGGCAAATGCGGATCAGCCCCATACGGGAACGGCCCTGTATAACGCCGTGCAACGGGGCGGGGCGCAGGCCTTGGGGCAGAAAACCGGTGCGCTTGCAGTGGGTCAGCGGGCAGATATTATGCTGCTTGCCAGAGATGGCCTGCTGGACCATATGGCGGATGAGACTATTCTGGATACCCTGATTTTCAGCAGGCCCACCGCGCGGATAAAAGGTTTGATGATCGGCGGTGTCTGGCGTATCAAGGACGGGCATCATGACCGGGAAGCGGCCATCACGGCTCGCTATTATAACGTAATTCAAAGGCTGAGAGAACACATATGAAACAGTCCATGGCGGCCCCGCTATACCAGAAAATAAAAAACTTCATCATGGGCCAGATTGAATCGGGTGAGGTCAAGCCTCATGAAAAGATTCTATCGGAGCATCAATTGGTCAAGATGTTCGGAATCTCGCGCATGACCGTGAACCGGGCCTTGCGGGAATTGACCGATGAGGGCTATCTGGTGCGGCTTGCCGGGGTTGGGACATTTGTTGCCGAACCCAAAGCGCAGAGTCATCTGCTGGAGGTCAATGATATTTCACAGGAGATTCGCGCGCGCGGCCATTATTATTCGTCAGAGGTTTTGACGCAGGATAAAACGCTGGCGGCGAAGGATATTCTATCCCATCTGGCCCTGCCGGAGGGCAGTGTGGTTTTCCACTGCCATATCCTGCATTTTGAGCAATATATGCCAATCCAGCTGGAGGACAGATATGTTAACCCAATGGTCTTTCCGGACTTTGGCGATGTGGATTTGACCCGGCTCACCCCCCATGAATATTTGATGGGCGCGGCCCCGTTACAACGGGCGGAACATGTCGTGTCTGCCATCACGCCGGACAAGGCTGTTAGTGATGCTCTGAAATTACAGGCCCATGAACCTTGTCTGTTGCTGGAACGGCGCACATGGGTAAAGGACCGGGTGGCCACCTATACCCGCCTGTATCATCCGGGCAGCCGATACCGCCTGAAAGACCAGTTTACGCCCGCTTGAACCGATGAATGCGAAGCCTGTATCAGCAACCGGGCATTGCAGAAACCGTGAATATAGTTCATATTAAGCAATAACAAGAATGAAAAGGGAATAAGATGGAAAAGCCGAATATTGTCGATCGCAAACCGGTAAAGGTAGATTTGGAGGCGGGCGAAACATACCATTGGTGCAGTTGCGGCAAATCCGCTAGCCAGCCTTTTTGTGATGGCTCACACCGGGGAACATCCTTCACCCCCCACGCCTTCACAGCAGAAGACAGCGGCGAGGCCTATCTCTGCCTGTGCAAGCATACGAAAAATGCTCCCTTTTGTGATGGCTCTCATRCAAAATTACCGCAGGACGGGGCAGAGGAAACTGCCGCGCCCACCCCCTCAAACGGCCCGCCTGACCCGGTGCCAACAGCGGAGGAACCCACGGTCAAGGCCATACATGATCTGGCACGGGAYGGGCTTTCCAAGGTCGGGCATCACGGTGAGATGRCRTCCATGGGGGTGCCGCGCTACGACTTGCCGGACTGGAACGAWATTCAGATTTTACCGGCGCAATTTGCCCGCAAACCATTGATGGATGATGTACCCGTCGCCACGGATCTGGTCATCGGACCCAATGCCCGCAAACCGCTGGTCCTCAAGATGCCCCTGTTTGTTTCTGACATGAGCTTTGGGGCCCTGTCGGAAGAAGCCAAGGTTGCCCTGTCTTCGGGCGCGCAGCAGGCCGGGACGGGTATATGTTCCGGTGAAGGCGGTATGTTGCCAGAGGAACAGGCGGCCAACAGCCGTTATTTTTATGAACTGGCCTCTGCCCGCTTTGGCTATCGGGAAGATATATTGCCCCGGGTTCAGGCTTTCCATTTCAAGGGTGGTCAGGGGGCAAAAACCGGCACCGGCGGTCACCTTCCAGCCAGTAAAGTGGTGGGCAAAATTGCAAAGGTCCGGGGGCTTGCCGAAGGGACCCCGGCCATATCGCCGCCAACTTTTGAGGATCTTGTGACCGTTGCCGATTTTGCCAGATTTTCCGACCGGGTYCGTGAAATTACCGGCGGCATTCCTATCGGTTATAAAATCTCTGCCAATCAYATAGAGGAYGAYATMAGTTTTGCCGTSGAAGCCGGGGCTGATTACATYATTCTGGACGGGCGCGGCGGCGGCACGGGGGCGGCGCCGCTCATTTTCCGGGATCATATTTCTGTRCCRACCATTCCGGCWYTGGCGCGSGCGCGGCGGCATCTGGATAGCTTGGGCCGTGCGGATATTACYYTGATTATTACCGGCGGCCTGCGTATGGCACCTGATTTTATCAAGGCCATGAGCCTTGGTGCGGACGGCATWGCSCTYGCYAATTCSGCCATGCAGGCCATTGGCTGTGTCGGYGCRCGTATGTGYAATACCAAYAAYTGTCCYGCCGGAATTGCYACCCAAAAGCCTGAATTACGCGCCCGGATTGATGTKGARAAATCAGCAGAACARCTGGCGCGYTWTCTGGAGTCTTCRGTGGAATTGATGAAGGTAATGGCCCGTGCCTGCGGACATGATCATCTCAAYCAGTTTAATAGTGARGATATTACCACATGGCATAAATCCATGAGYGATCTTTCTGGTATTGGGTATGGCGGTATTTCCGCATAGCGGCAAACTGCATCAGCCCGGAATTTCTTGAGAATATAGACAAAATATACTGTGCTGTGTTTTTGAGGAGGGAATGATGTATTTGACCATGCTAGACAGGGGGGTGTCATCAGAGCGATGGCCCCGACCATTATTATCAGTTTTCTGGGGAGCGTGGCTTGCGGATACGGCGTCAGGCGGATAGTCTAGGCCGACCTTTTCAGTTTTGGGAGATACATCATGAAAACACGCGCGGCGGTGGCCTTTAAAGCCGGGGAAGCTTTGAGCATTGAAACAGTTGATCTTGAGGGGCCGCGTGCCGGGGAGGTTCTTGTGGAACTGAAAGCCACGGGTATTTGCCATACGGATGCCTTTACCTTGAGCGGTGATGACCCGGAAGGTGCCTTTCCCGCCATTCTAGGCCATGAGGGCGCCGGGGTGGTTGTGGAAATTGGTGCGGGGGTAAAATCGCTGTCCGTGGGGGATCATGTAATCCCGCTTTATACGCCGGAATGCCGGGAATGTGATTATT
The DNA here is from genome assembly GCA_002749135.1 of Alphaproteobacteria bacterium. GTDB lineage: Bacteria > Pseudomonadota > Alphaproteobacteria > Sphingomonadales > Emcibacteraceae > Paremcibacter. The sequence continues at coordinate 25,871 of NVVY01000020.1, forward strand.
GCCTGAATCCCAAAACTAATCTGTGCCAGTCTATCCGGGAAACCCAAGGGGCGGGCCTGATGCCCGATGGYACCAGCCGCTTTTCGCTGAACGGCACGCCGATCCTGCATTATATGGGTTGCTCTACCTTTTCCAATCATACGGTCTTGCCGGAAATTGCGCTGGCTAAAATTCGCAAAGATGCCCCCTTTGACAAGGTCTGCTATATCGGTTGCGGGGTGACCACCGGAGTGGGGGCGGTGGCCTTTGATGCCAAGGTGGAGCCGGGCAGCAATGTGGTGGTTTTCGGGCTCGGCGGTATCGGCCTGAATGTGATACAGGGCGCGCGTATGGTCGGGGCCAATAAAATTATCGGCATTGATATTAATGAAARCAAAGTTGATATGGCCCGGAAATTCGGCATGACCGACTTTATCAACCCGCAAAAATCCCCGGARCTGGTTGARGCCATCATGGATATGACGGGYGGCGGCGCGGATTACAGCTTTGAATGTATCGGCAATGTGAATACCATGCGTCAGGCGCTGGAATGTTGCCATAAAGGCTGGGGCGAAAGCATCATCATCGGGGTCGCGGGCGCGGGTCAGGAAATYTCYACCCGGCCCTTTCAGCTGGTCACCGGRCGGGTCTGGCGRGGCAGTGCCTTTGGCGGGGCGCGGGGCCGTACCGATGTGCCTAAAATTGTTGACTGGTATATGGACGGCAAGATCAATATTGACGAYCTGATYACCCACACCATGCCACTYGAWGATATTAACAGGGCCTTTGACCTGATGCATGCGGGGAAAAGTATCCGCAGCGTCGTGCTCTATTGATCAAGAKATAATAAAAGGAGCCTTTATGGCGGAAAATATGCAGTGGTTGACGGTTTTGCCGCCTTTGGTGGCGATTGCGGTGGTTCTATGGCGCAAGGAGGTTATTCTGGCGTTATTTCTGGCGATTTTTACCTCTGAGCTTCTTCTGCTGATCGATCCGGGCATTATCGCGCCGCTAAGCGGTTTTCTGGCCAGTCTGGAGCGGATTGTTGGCGTCTTCAGTGATGCGGGCAACAGCCGTATATTGGTCTTCAGCCTGATGATTGGGGCGTTGCTGGCCTATATCCGGGTTTCCGGCGGGGTRACGGCCATGGTGGACAGGCTGGTGCATAGCGGCCTTGCCCGAAGCCGCCGGTCCGTGGGCCTCCTGACCATCCTGACCGGGATCGTGGTGTTTATTGAATCTAATCTCAGCGTCCTGACATCGGGTATTTTGGCCCGGGGACTGTYCGATAAATATGGCATGAGCCGCGCCCGCCTAGCCTATATTATCGACAGCACCAGTGCGCCTATCTGTATTTTGATTCTGCTGAATGCATGGGGGGCTTATGTCTTGGCCCTTTTGAGCAGTTATGATCTGGACCGTCCGGCGGTAGAGATATTATGGGGTACGGTGCCGCTTAATTTTTATGCGCTGATCACCTTGGCCATTGTCTTTTACACGGTGATCGGGGACAGGGTTCACGGCCCCATGGCGCGGAGTGATGCCAAAGCAGAGCAAGAATCGGCGGTCCATATACATGAATATCCGCCGACAAAGGCGCGCTTTATGATCATTCCCCTCATGACTATGATCGTTGGCATGGTGGGCTTTATGTTCTGGACCGGCGGCGGCGAACTCACCAAGGGGAGTGGCTCCAAATCAGTKCTTTATGCCACCGCGCTGGCCTGCGCCGTGGCCTATGTCATGATGTTGTCGAGCCGAAAATATAGTCATATCAAGCTGGTGGAAATCGGCTTTAARGGYATGGGYGAGCTGTTGCCGCTGGTGACRATCGTSCTGTTYTCTCTGGCCCTTGGCGCAAGYCTGAAACAATTGGGCACCGGGGTTTTTATAGCCGGGCTGGTCGGGGATTATCTGCCGCTGGTGCTGGTGGTGCCKGYSCTGTTYCTGAGCGGGGCGATCATATCCTTTACCACAGGCACATCATGGGGGACTTTTGCCATCCTGATTCCGCTGGCGGTGCCGCTGATTCAGACCTTGGGCCTGCCGCCGTCACTGGTGCTGTCCGCCGTGTTGGGCGGCGGGGTCTTTGGCGACCATTGCTCGCCCATTTCCGATACCACCGCCGTGTCGGCYATTGCCAGCGGRTGYGACCTGYTGGAACATGTRCGYACCCAATTGCCCTATGCCCTGCTGGCGGGGGCGTTGACTCTGGTCTTTTATGTGATTGCCAGTTTTATAATGATTTGACGCTCTTGGAGATTTTAGATGCTTGTCCTACATGATAATACTGAATCCGGYAATGCCTATAAGGTGCGGCTRCTCTTGAGCCAGCTTGRGCTGGATTTCAAAACTATCCAATATAATGTGGTAGAGGGGGAAACCCGCAGCRCAGMRTTYCTGTCGGCCATMAACGACAATGGCCGGATTCCGGTTGTTGAGTTTGRRGATGGCCGGTGYCTYGCGGAATCCAATGCCATCCTCTATTATTTCGCCCGGGATACRGCRTTTTTCCCGSRYGACAAATGGCAACAGGCAGAGGTTATGAAATGGCTGTTTTTTGAACAATATAGCCATGAGCCCTTTGTGGCCGTGGCCAAATATATTCTGACCATGTTGCCGGRTGACAGTCCGCGCCGGGCGGAAATTCCCCTGCTTCATACCAAAGGCTATGACGCCYTTGCGGTTATGGARRRYCGATTGAAAGAYCATRRWTTTCTGGYGGGSGATGGGTACAGCATCGCGGATATRGCGYTRTTYGCCTATASCCAYAAWGCAGARATGGGCGATTTTGACCTGTCCCGCTTTCCAGCAATATTACGCTGGATAGAGCGTATTGAGGCGACCCCCGGATTTATCGTGATGTATCCTGAGGGATGGACAAGGGATTAAGATTTTAAAACCGMGCSGCGAYYTTGTCGTAATCTTCCAGCGCRCCAAGGGGGCCRACGGCGGCGAGGGACAGCTTGTTATTGCTCAGCATCCGGTCCATATAACGCATGACGGCGACCTCATCGACCTGATCTATTTTTTCAATGATTTCAGCATGGGGCATGGGGCGGCCAAAGATCATCATTTGCCGGCCCAGCTGTTCCATGCGGCTGGTGGTGCTTTCCAGTGACATRAGCAACCCGGCCTTCATCTGGGCGCAGGCGCGYTGWACTTCCTGCRCGGTAACGGACTGTGACAGGGCGTGCATTTCCCCGGCRACYACGGGGATYAATTCCGCCACTTGCGTCGGGCCGGTYCCGGCGTGGATGGCAAAACTGCCGCCGTCCATATAGGAYTGCATGAAGCTRTAGATGGAATARACAAGGCCGCGCTTTTCCCGGATTTCCTGAAACAGGCGCGACGACATGCCGCCGCCCAAAATCATGGACATGATTTGCGCCGCGTAAAAATCCGGGTCATCRTAMGCTATRCCYTCAAARCCGATCAACAGGTTAACCTGCTCAAGSTCCCGGTTATGGGACTTTAGCCCCCCCTGATATCGGGCTGTATCGTTTGTGGTGTCTCGCGCATGCTCTAAGGTGTCAAATTCTGCGGATGTCTGTTCAATGAAGCGGTCAGGGTCAAAATTGCCCGAGGCGACCACCACCATCTGTTCTGCCTTGTAGTGGCTGGCCATATAATCGGACAGGTCATTTCGGCTGAAATTATTGACCAGRTCCACGGTGCCCAGAATAGGGCGGCCAACGGGTTGGTCCGGATAGGCGGCTTCCTGAAAATAATCAAAGACGATGTCATCGGGCGTGTCGTTGGACTGGCCGATTTCCTGTATGATGACCCCGCGTTCCCGTTCCAGTTCYTGATYGTCAAAGACCGAATTCTGCAGAATATCRGCYARGACATTCAGGCCCAGCGGCAGGTCATCTTTCARAAGCCTTGCATAATARGTGGTATGTTCCCGCGAGGTATAGGCRTTCAGATAGCCGCCGACATTTTCCACCACCTCGGCTATGTCACGGGCCGAGCGCCTTTCGGTTCCCTTGAACGCCATATGTTCCAGCATATGGGACAGGCCGTTCTGGTCGGGACGTTCGTGGCGGCTGCCCACATCGGTCCAGACGCCGACGGTCACCGTTTCCACATGGGGCATAACATCACAGACAACCCGCAGGCCGCTGTCCAGTTTTGTTACCGTACCGGTCATAAATTTCCCCGAATATAGGACTTCAGCGCATCCAGATCATGGTCCAGAAAATCATATTTTTCTGGCCGCTCGAACAGGTCAGCCATATGGGCGGGCAGGGCCGGATGCTGTCCGGTGACCTTTTCCACGGCGCCTGGAAATTTGGCCGGATGGGCGGTGCTTAAGGTAATCATGGGCGTGGCGGGRTCGGYRTTTTTCAACTCTGCCGCCCTGAYGCCAACCGCCGTATGGGGGTCAATCARTTGCCCGGTCTGCTCAAAGACGGCYTTGATGGTGGCTTGCGTATCGCCTTCGCTGACCTGWATRGCATCAAAAATYTGTTTGGCCTTGTCTAGCTGCGGCCCATCAATGGTGAAGCTGCCCRACTGKGTGAGRTCAYCCATCAGGCGGCGCACGTCTTCGCCTTGCCCATCATAGAGGTTATGGAGCAGCCGTTCAAAATTGCTGGAGACCTGAATATCCATGCTGGGGCTGATGGTCGGGCTGACAYTGCCCACCGTATAGTCGCCGCTGGTAAGCACGCGGGTCAGGATGTCGTTGCGGTTGGTGGCCACGATCAACTGGCGGATGGGCAGCCCCATTTTTTGCGCCATATAGCCCGCGTAAATATCGCCGAAATTTCCTGTGGGTACGCTATAGGAAACCTCGCGGTCCGGGGCGCCGAGAGCCACCGCAGAGGTGAAATAATAGACGATCTGGGCCATGACCCGCGCCCAGTTGATGCTGTTGACTGCTGATAATGTGATCTCATCCCGAAAAGCCAGATCATTGAACAGAGCCTTGACCATGGCCTGACAATCATCGAAATTACCATCCACGGCCAGATTATGCACATTGGGCGACAGGACGGTGGTCATTTGCCGCCGCTGAACATCGGACACCCGGCCCTTGGGGTGGAGCATGAAGATTTCCGCACAGGCCCGGTCCTTGATACATTCAATGGCGGCAGARCCSGTATCGCCGGAGGTCGCCCCMACRATGGTTACCTTGCGCCCTTGTTTGGTCAATATATGGTCAAAAAGATGRCCGAGMAGTTGCAGGGCCACATCCTTGAAGGCCAGSGTRGGGCCGTGRAACARCTCCARTATCCAGCGATTACTGTCGCTCTGGCTCAAGGGGACAATAGCTCTGTGGCGAAAAGTACTATATGCTTTCGCAATGATTTCTGCCAGATCATCCTCGGCAATATCGGGGCAGACAAAGGGGGTCATAACCCGCAGGGCCACATCCTGATAGCTCATACCCCGAAAGGCACGTATGTCATCTGCGCTGAATTGGGGCAGGTCCAAAGGCACATATAACCCGCCGTCMCGGGCAAGCCCGGTGAGCAGAACATCATTAAACCCAAGCTCTGGTGCCTGACCTCTGGTGCTRATATATTTCACGATTTAACCCTTTAACATTAATGGRTGARATTAATAGGCCCWGACCYTTGYGAATGCAAGTCAGAAATGGTCMTCGGGYCTTTYAACCTTGTGCAGGCTGGAGATAACATAAATCACCAGCAGAACGATGGCCAGACCGTACCATGTCATGGCGTAATCCAGATGGTTATTGACCAGTTGAACCCGCGTGCGCCCGCCAAYGGGRTATTGACCMGGTTCTGTGCCTGYGTCGGCATAGACAAACATGGGCAAGACAKCGCTCAATTCCTGTGCCTGAGCCATGGCGTTCAGGTCKCCGTAAAACCATATATTCCGGTCAAGATCATTCTCTGGGGCAAAGCGTTCCTTGTGCCAGCTTTTGCGTAAAACACCGGTAATTTTTACGGGACCGGATTTAATGGTATCAGGCCGCGCTGATTGTTCTTTCAAATCCTCCGGTACCCAGCCCCGGTTGATGATCACATATCTGCCATCCGTGGTCAGTAGGGGGGTGAACAGGTCATAGCCGGGCCGTCCATTCGGGCCGACGCTATAGAGCGGCATCTCCCGCATATGAAGGAAACGACCGGAAACTGTCACATGGCGATATAGCCAGTCATCGGGGGTGGTTATGGTGGCAGGAATGCCCGAGGGAGGCAGGTAATAGYGTTGCTCAAGTTTTTGGGTCAGGCCAAGTTTCCAGTCTAACCTGTCCACCTGCCAATTRCCCAGCAGGGCCAGCACCACAAGCAGGGGGATCGTCATCAGCGTAGGCCAAAGGCGCGGCTTGAATGAATATTTACTGATCGAGTTTCCCCTCGCTGGCATTGAAATGATATTGAGCAGCAACCATMAGKGCYTTTGCCGGGCGCAACATCAATAGTGCGCCGCCGATGATACTTGGTATCCAGAGYAYCAKATGCAGCCACAGGGGGGGGGAGAATTTAACCTCAACAAACAGGGCAAGGCCAATAATGATAAAACCCAGAAACATGATRATAAATACYGCCGGGCCGTCGCCTGAATCAAATTTGGTAAAATCCAGRYCRCAGWYRGGGCATTTKTCASCAAAGGTCAGAAAGCCCGCATAGAGTTTTCCGATGCCACATTTTGGACATTTACAAAGGAGTCCCGCCCGAAAGGGCGAAACTGTGGTATTATCAGGTGAATGGCTCACGTGCCGCCTACTTAATGTACGCCAGGCGATCCYGCGCCGCCCACATAAATGCTGACGAAAAGGAACAGCCAGACCACATCAACGAAATGCCAATACCATGCGGCRGCTTCGAATCCGAAATGATGGTCGGGTTTAAAGTGACCTTTAAGACCCCGGAACAGACATACGGTCAGGAATATGGTGCCGATCAACACATGGGCACCGTGAAATCCGGTCGCCATATAGAAGGTTGAGCTATAGATATTCTCATCAAAGGCAAATGTTGCATGGGCATATTCATAGGCCTGRATTCCGGTGAAGGATGCCCCCAGAAGGATCGTAAACAACAGCATATTGATGAATGTCTTGCGGTCACCTTCCTGCAGGGCATGATGGGCCCATGTGACCGTGGTGCCGGAGGTAAGCAGGATCAATGTATTGATCAAAGGCAGATGCCAGGGGTCAAGGGTTTCTATGCCTTGCGGTGGCCAGACGCCGCCAATGGCCTCGGTCGGGAACAGGCTGGCGTTAAAATAGGCCCAGAACCAGGCCACAAAGAACATAACCTCTGAAATGATRAACAGGAACATGCCATAGCGCAGGCCAAGCTGAACGATTGCCGAATGATGGCCCTCTTTTTCACCTTCCCGGATCACATCGCCCCACCAGCTATAGGCCCCATACAGGACAATGATAACGCCCACATAAAACAGCGCGCTGTAWGARCCGGGCATGCTGGAAATCAGGGGGATTTCATGCATATACATCATGGCCCCRACGGCCATTAAAAAGGCACCCGCAGAGCTRACAATGGGCCATGGGCTCGGGTCTACGAGATGGTACTCATGTTTTTGTGCATGTGAATCTGACATTTTGATCCCTTATACCTTAAGTTTAAAAATTATTATGAGCGGGCTGTAACCTCCGCTCCCTCCTCAGTCTTCCTCAGCTCTGAAAAAAGTATAGGAAAGGGTRATTTCCTTCACTTCATYCAGACGTTTATCCGTGGCCAGATCCGGGTCGATATAGAAAGAGACAGGCATGTCTACTTCCTCGCCGGGGGCCAGTGTCTGYTCCGTAAAACAGAAACATTCGATCTTGTTAAAATAGGGGGCCGCCTTGAACGGGGTAACGTTAAAGGTTGCCGTACCGGTTATGGTCTCATTGCTGTTATTGACCGCCCGAAAGAATATCAGGGCTTCTTCGCCAATCTTTACCGTGACGGACCGCTGAACCGGTTTGAAATACCATGGTAATGCGCTGTTGACATCGGAATTAAACCGTATGGTCATTTCCCGGGCCAATATTGTTGTACTGSCGGACTCTACCKTTTGGGTGGTACCGCCGTAGCCCGTGGCCTGACAGAACAGCCGGTAAAGCGGAACGGACGCCGCGACCAGCCCGATCATCAGGCCGAGTATAACCAGCAACACCATCAGTGTTTTGCGGTTGTTTGTCTTATGGGCGGCGGCGTAGCTGTTCATGGTTTAAATCACATTCAGTTTTGCGAGGGTCACCACGAAAAACAGGATCACCAGCGCCAGCAATATCCCCGCCATAGCGTAATTGCGGCCCGCGCGTTTTTTGTGTTCTTCATGCAGAGGCATTAGTTCATCCTTCCAACTATGACTTCGCCGCCCATGACAGCAAATAAAATAAAAAGGTAAAACAGGGAAAAGAAAAAAACTTTTTTTGCGGTTTTTATATCTTTTTTCACCAACAGAGCAAGGGACAGCCAGATAAAGACCGCGCCCATAACGGCGGCGACAATAGCATAAACCGGCCCGGCAAACCCCATACCCCACGGCAATAGCGATACTGCCGCCATCAGGAATGTATAGATTAAAATCTGCTTGCGGGTTTCCCCTTCGCCGGAAACAACRGGCAGCATGGGAATGCCYGCCGCCTTRTAATCCTTGCAGGCAAAGAGGGACAGAGACCAGAAATGGGGCGGTGTCCACATGAATATAATGCCGAACAGTACAATAGGGGCCATACTGATATCACCGGTGACGGCGGCCCAGGCGATCATGGGGGGGAAGGCACCCGCCGCGCCGCCAATGACGATATTCATTGATGTGCGCCGCTTCAACCAAATAGTATAGACCACCACATAGAAGAGGATTGTCATCAACAGCAACGCCCCGGCCACCACATTGACCATCAATCCCATAAGCAGAACGGAGCCAACCGACAGGGCAACCCCGAAATGCAGGGCGGTCTGACGATCAATACGGCCAGAGGGGATTGGACGGCCCGCCGTGCGTTCCATACGGGCATCAAGATCGGACTCATACCACATATTCAGACAACCGGACGCTCCGGCCCCTATGGCTNNGCACAGAATGGCTGCAAAGCCGATCACCGGATGAATATCCCCCGGYGCCATGATCATACCAACGATGGCGGTAAAGATCACCAGAGACATGACGCGCGGYTTCAGRAGYGCGAAAAAGTCMCCGGCYCCGGGAAGGTAATCTTCCCGGAKRTYTTGRKYTATGGTTGAGGCAGTAGTCTGCATCTAACGGCCTTACTTTATTTTAGGCAAGGTGTTGAACTGATGGAACGGYGGCGGAGAAGATAAAGTCCATTCCAGCGTCGTTGCACTTGCTCCCCACTGATTGTCGCCAACCCGCTCCTTGGACCGCAGGGTCAGAAAGACGCCGTAYAGGAAGACCAATGTGCCGACACCTGCAATCATATAGCCCACGGTAGAGACATAGTTCCACAGGGAATAGGCATCAGGATAATCTGGGATACGGCGCGGCATTCCGGCTAGGCCAAGGAAATGCTGCGGGAAGAAAATCACATTCACCCCGATGAAGGTCAGCCAGAAATGAAGCTTGCTGACGAATTGGGGATAGGGCTTGCCGCTCATCTTGCCAATCCAGTAATACCAGCCGGCAAAGATKGAGAATAGYGCGCCCATGGACATGGTGTAATGGAAATGRGCCACCACATAATAGGTGTCATGCATGGCCGTATCCACACCGCTGTTGGCCAGWACCACACCGGTCACACCGCCAATGGTAAACAGAAATATCATSCCCAGCGCAAACAGCATGGGGGTTTCAAAGCGAATTGAACCACCCCACATGGTCGCCAGCCAGGAGAATATCTTGATACCGGTYGGCACCGCGATCACCATGGTTGCGGCGGTGAAATAGGCCTTGGTATCCACATCCATACCCACTGTATACATATGATGGGCCCAGACGATAAAGCCGACAACACCAATGGCGACCATGGCATAGGCCATGCCCAGATARCCAAARATMGGCTTGCCGGAGAAGGTGGAAATAATATGGCTGACCAGACCGAAACCGGGCAGGATCAGCACATAAACTTCCGGATGACCAAAGAACCAGRATAAATGCTGATATAATATGGGGTCACCGCCGCCAGCCGCATCAAAGAAATGAGTGCCGAAATTSCGGTCTGTGAGYAACATGGTGATCGCGCCCGCCAGAACCGGCAGGGACAGGAGCAACAGRAATACYGTGACCAGAATGGACCAGACAAACAGGGGCATCTTATGCAATGTCATGCCCGGTGCGCGCATATTGAATATGGTACAGATAAAGTTGATTGCCCCCATAATGGATGAGGCCCCCGCCAGATGGAGGGAGAAAATAGCCAGATCAACCGCCGGACCCGGATGACCGGATGTGGAAAGCGGCGGATAAACAGTCCAGCCCGTACCYGCACCGGGATAGGTTGAGCCTTCAACCATGGTGGACAGCACCAGCAGGAGAATAGCCGCAGGCAATAACCAGAAACTGACGTTATTCATGCGCGGGAAAGCCATATCAGGTGCGCCGATCATGATAGGCACGAACCAGTTGCCAAACCCGCCAATCAGTGCTGGCATAACCATGAAGAAAACCATGATCAGACCATGCCCGGTGACCAGGACGTTAAAGAAATGCTTGGCTGCATCCACGTCACCATTGGTAAACATGGTCAGATAGGCAATGCCCGGTTCCATCAATTCGCCGCGTATAAGACCGGAAAAGGCTCCGCCAATAATGCCGGCAAAAATAGCAAAGATCAGATACATGGTACCAATATCTTTGTGGTTGGTTGACAGCAACCAACGGCGCCAGCCAGTTGGTATGCTATGTGCGTGATCACTCATTTGTATAACCCTCTACTATTGCTGAGCCGGCAGCGCAGTGGCCACCCGGATCAGGTTATCTTTTTTAATTCCGGCATATTCSGCGCGGGCCTTTTCCACCCATRCGTCATATTTTTCCTGAGAAACGACTTCGACCATAATGGGCATAAAGCCATGATCTTTACCGCAAAGTTCGGAACATTGACCGTAATAAATGCCCTCGCGCTCCACATTGAACCATGTTTCATTCAGCTTGCCGGGCACCGCGTCAATCTTTATCCCGAAGGCGGGCATRGCCCATGAATGAATAACATCGCTTGCGGTAACAATCAGCCGTACGGTTTTATTGGCCGGTACAACAATATGATTATCYGTTGCCAACAGGCGGGGAAGTCCGGCCTCWGCGGCCTCTACGTCCGTGAGCATRGCGGCATCAAAAGAAAAATCATCATTATCGGGATATTCATAGGTCCAGTACCATTGGTTGCCAATGGCTTTTACCGTAAGATCCGCTTCTGGAATGACATCCTCAAGATAGAGMAGTTTGAAAGACGGGATRGCAATGATCAGAAGGATGATAATCGGCACCGTCGTCCAGGCAACCTCAAGAAACGTATTATGCGTTGTTTTCGAAGGTGTCGGGTTCGCCTTGGCGTTAAACCTGATGAAGATATAGGCCATCAGCAACATYACAAACAAGCTGACTGCTATACACATGACCAGCAACCAATTGTGAAAGCTGACAATGTCACGCATGACTTCTGTCGCAGGCTGCATGAAACCCAACTGATCGGGTTCGGCCTTGAAAACGCCGTTGGCCAGAGCCGCCGGACCGCTGATAAAAAATGTGACTAGGCATGCAGTCACCGCACTTAGTATTTTATTGAGAGACATATCCGTCCTACCCCTTAAATCCACAAATGAATTAAGAAACAGCCGTAAAATCTGGATAATATTATTTTTGGCTCYACCCTGAATAATACGACAATTGCGAATCTTATAGCCACTAAATTGATATAGCTCAAGGAACTATTGCCAAATTAATGCAAAAGCCTCGCGTCGCATGATTTTAYGGCAATTTGTTGTAATTATTTCTAAGTATTATTCTCATAAAAAGCAAAAAAACAACCTGTTCTTGCAAAAGCATTATCTCCTCGCTTATAGTTGGTGCGCGGACTGTAATTTGAAGGATATTTCACAGGTATGACAGACATGGTAAATCCCGATTCACATTTTTTCTCAGAATCGGAGCTGGATAGCTTGCGCACACAGCGTATCRTCGATGAATCCCTTCATGGCATGGATGATGGCGAGCTTTTTCTTCAGTATGCCCAGTCGGAAAGTTTCTCTTTTGATGATGGCCGTCTGAAAAGTGCCGCCTATGATACGACCAAGGGATTTGGCCTGCGGTCTGTACAGGGTGAGGTCACCGGCTATGCYCATTCCTCTAGCCTGACCGAAGATGCGCTCCTGCGGGCCAAGGCAACRGTGCAATCCATCGCCTCRGGYAARTCGGCCACGCTGGCYATTCATCCGCGCGGCACCAATGAAAAACTCTATTCCGAAGAAAACCCCCTGCTTGGCATGGGGTTCAAGGACAAGATCAGRTTGCTTGAGGATATTGATGCCTTTGCGCGGGCGCGKGATCCCAAAATATGTCAGGTMAGCTCCTCCATAACCGGGGAATGGCAAACTGTYGAGATCATTCGKCCCGGCGGCCATCGGGTGCGGGACGTGCGGCCRTTGGTTCGCCTGAATGTGAGCGTGGTGGTTCGGGACGGGGACCGTATGGAAAGCGGCTATCAGGGGGCCGGGGGCCGATATGATTACAGCCAGCTCCTCACCGAAGAAAACTGGAAGGGTCAGGTGGATGAGGCCCTGCGTCAGGCTCTGGTCAATCTGGACAGTATAGCCGCCCCCGCCGGGGAAATGGATGTGGTGCTTGGCCCCGGCTGGCCGGGGGTTCTGCTCCATGAGGCCATCGGTCACGGGCTGGAGGGCGATTTCAACCGCAAGGGAACCTCGGCTTTTGCCGGGCTGATGGGACAACAGATCGCGGCTAAGGGGGTGACCGTGGTTGATAACGGAGCCATGGAAAACCGGCGCGGCAGCCTGACATTCGATGATGAGGGCACCCCCACGGGATGCACAACTTTGATAGAGGATGGTATCCTTGTGGGCTATATGCAGGACCGGATGAATGCCCGGCTTATGGGGGTAGAGGCCACTGGCAATGGCCGCCGTCAGAGCTATGCACATCAACCCATGCCGCGCATGACCAATACTTATATGCTGGCGGGAGAACAAGACCCGCAGGAGATTCTCGAAGGGGTCAAGGACGGCTTGTACGCGGTTAATTTCGGCGGCGGGCAGGTGGATATTACCAACGGTAAATTTGTTTTTAGCTGTACKGARGCTTATCTGATCAAGGACGGCAAGATCKGTGCGCCAGTTAAAGGRGCGACCCTGATTGGTAACGGCGCCGATGTSCTGACCAAGGTGGCGGCCATTGGTAATGACCTTGAGCTGGACAGCGGGGTCGGTATTTGCGGCAAAGGCGGGCAAAGCGTGCCTGTGGGCGTGGGGCAACCCACATTGCGGATCAATGGTCTGACCATCGGCGGCACGGAAGGATAAAGAAGTATGGCAGAGTTTTTTGAGGCGCTAACGCAAAAGCATATTGATTTCATCATGGGTCAGAAAATGTTTTTTGTGGCTACCGCGCCCAAAAAAGGCCGGATCAGCCTGTCACCAAAGGGTCTTGAYTGTTTCCGYATCATTTCACCRACGGAAGTGGCCTATCTTGAYTATATYGGCAGYGGYAACGARACCGCCGCCCATCTTCTGGAYGATGGCCGGRTYACKRTAATGTTYAACAGCTATAGCCGYAATCCTTTAATCATGCGGCTGTATGGCCATGGMCARGCCCATGCGCSGGGCAGTGCGCGGTTTGMGGAACTYATGCCCCTGTTTGAGGAAAGCRTYGSYRTYCGCCAGATATTTACGGTTCAGATTGACAACYTWCAGACCTCATGCGGTTACGGRGTGCCGGTATATGAACTGGTGGAAGAGCGTAAAACCCTCGGTAAATGGGCTGARAACAAAGGCGAGCAAGCCCTSAAAGACTATTTCGAGGAAAAAAACCGTATCAGTATTGACGGCTTGCCGGCGACAGGTGACTTTTCTTGATTAGCCGACGATTTCGTCTTTATTGAAGAAAAAGGCAATTTCAATGGCCGCATTTTCGTCACTGTCGGACCCATGTACGGAATTTTCACCGATGGACAGGGCGTGGGTTTTACGGATRGTRCCTTCGTCYGCATCWGMSGGATTTGTCGCGCCCATAAGTTCGCGGTTTCTCRGCACAGCATTYTCACCTTCCAGAACCTGAACCACAACCGGCTCGGAGATCATGAAATCAACCAGYTCRCCRAAAAAAGGCCGGTCTTTATGAACGCCGTAAAAGCCTTCGGCCTGTKYGCGGGTCATATGAATGCGYTTWGASGCCACAACCCGAAGRCCGCCGTCTTCAAGAATTTTTATCACCGCACCGGTCAGGTTGCGGCGTGTGGCATCGGGCTTGATAATAGAAAAAGTACGGGTAACAGTCATCGGTCAATCCTTATAAAATAAAAATCCATTTCGGGGCGGGTTATAGTGTTTTATGACCGGAACATCAACAGAAGAAATCACCCATTGTATTTTCAACGAATCCTGCTAAACCCTTTAGAAATTTTTAACGGAATAATTCATGCTTCAGATTCAGGATATAACATACCGCATTGCCGGGAAAACCTTGCTCGAGGGGGCCAGTGCGCGGGTGCCTGCGGGCCATAAAGTCGGCATTGTCGGCAAGAACGGGGCGGGCAAATCCACGTTGCTCAAACTGATTACGGGCGAGCTTCACGCCGATGACGGCASCYTRAAGATCMGGCGCGGGGCAAAATTGGGACAAGTGGCACAGGAAGCCCCCGGCGGGGCCACCAGCCTKYTGGATACGGTTYTGGAAGCCGATCAYGAATTRCAGGCCCTTGAAAAAGCCGCCGAAACKGARGCSGATCCGGAAAAAATCGCGGATATTCACTTGAGGCTGGCTGATATAGAGGCCCATACGGCMAAGGCCCGTGCGGCCAGTATCCTGTCCGGCCTGGGCTTTGACGGGGCGGCGCAGGTGCGGCCCTGTTCGTCCTTTTCCGGTGGATGGCGGATGCGGGTGGCRCTGGCCTGTACCCTGTTCACTCGYCCRGACTTATTGTTGCTGGATGARCCCACCAACTATCTTGACCTTGAAGGGGTCATGTGGCTGGAGAATTTCRTCAARAMTTAYCCYTATACCATCATYATYGTCAGCCATGACCGYGAYCTGCTCAACAGYTCMGTSACCGCSATYCTGCATCTGGAYCAGCWRAARYTMAARCTCTAYACCGGMAATTAYRAYAATTTCGARAARTTRCGCCGGGARCAGYTGWCCCATCGSCGGGCCRRCATYGTCAARCAGGAAGCSGCBCARAAACATCTRCAAAGCTTYATYGACCGYTTYAAGGCCAARGCYTCCAARGCSAARCAGGCCCARAGCCGGGTCAARATGCTGGAAAGRATGGGKCCKCTGGACAGTATTCTGGAGGACAAGACATTTTCCTTTGAATTTCCCAACCCGAAACCGCTCGCCCCGCCATTATTCACGCTGGATCATGGTGAGGTGGGTTATAGTGCCGGGAACCCGGTGTTAAAACGGCTCAACCTGCGCCTTGATATGGATGACCGYATCGCCCTTCTGGGYCAAAACGGCAACGGCAARTCCACCTTTGCYAAATTGATCTCCGGACGGYTGGARATCATGGACGGCGAGCTTAARAAATCCTCCAAGCTGAATGTGGGYTATTTTGCCCAGCATCAACTGGATGAAYTGAATATGGACGGCACACCGCTGAGCCATCTTAAAGCACGCATGCCCAACATCCCCGAAAGCCGGGTTCGGGCAAAACTCGGATCGTTCAGCTTTGGCGCGGACAAGGCCATGACAAGGGTCGAGGATCTGTCCGGCGGCGAAAAAGCCCGGCTGCTATTCGCCCTGATGTCCCTCGATGCGCCCCATATCCTGATTCTTGACGAACCGACCAACCATCTGGACGTGGAAAGCCGTGAAGCCCTGATTCATGCCATTAACGGTTATGAAGGTGCGGTGATTATGATCAGCCATGACCGCCATTTGATTGAGGCCTGCGCCGACCGTTTGTGGCTGGTCCATGACGGCACCGTCACCCCTTACGACGGCGATATGGAGGATTATAARAAACTGATYCTGAAAGCCCGCTCAACGTCCCGCAAGAGAGCCAAAAAACAGGATGCGGTGGAAAAGGTTAAAAGCGAGAATCCGGAGCTTACCAGCCTGCGCAAGAAGTCAGAAAAGCTGGAAAAGAAAATCAAGAAGCTGACCACAGATATTGCCAAATATGACCGGGCCCTGAAAAACCCGAAACTGTATGTTCACGGTGATGTCAGAGCCGCCGCCGCCCTCAAGAAATTCACCGCTGAAAAGCTGGACATGACCCTTGATCTGGAAGAATTCGAGCTTGAATGGCTGGCCATGCAGGAGGAGATGGAGGCTTTAGGCTCTGTGGATAATTAAAGCCTGTTTTCCCTTATTCCGGCATCATTCAAATTCAATGATCACGTCATCAACCGCCAGATTATCGCCGGTTTTGGCAGATATTTCCTTGATCACGGCATCTTTTTCAGCGCGCAGGATATTTTCCATCTTCATGGCCTCTACCACGCACAGGATTTGCCCGGCTTTGACCTCATCCCCTTCGCTAAGGTCAATGGAAACGATCAGGCCCGGCATGGGGCATAACAGGAAGCTGGACATGTCAGGGGGCATTTTTTCCGGCATCAGAGCCGCAAGCTCGGCCTCGCGCGGGGTACGGACAAAGACTTTCTCCTGCGCGCCGTTATAGGATAATAAATATCCATCCTTGAGCCGGTCCACCTGAACGCAGACATCCCTGCCGTTAATCTTACCTTCGAACATGGGCTTGCCCGGTAGCCAGTCGCTCATAACGCTATAGGTTTCACCATTACAAATGACTGAACAGCCGTCTTTYGTGGCAAAAAAGCCTGAGGGAAAATTCTCATTGGCCAGTGTGATAACCCATTTGTCTTTATAATCGGGCGCGTCCTCATTCATTTTGCCGGAAATATGGGACTGCCGGCCCATTTCAAAGGAATGGACGGTTTGTGCTACCGCGAGCATGGTTTTTTTAGCMSTKTCCGWYARTGCRCCGCCRTTAAAGCCATCGGGATATTCCTCGGCAATATARTTGGTGGTGATATTGCCGGACTGAAAGCGCGCACTGTTCATGACATCGGCCAGAAAGGCGATATTATGGCCAACGCCGCGTATGTAATAACGGTCAAGGGCCGTGCGCATATGACCTATGGCCTCATCCCGTGTCTCGCCGAACGTGATCAGCTTGGCAATCATGGGGTCATAAWACATGCTGATTTCGCTGCCCTCATAGATGCCYGTATCAACGCGCACATTATCGCTTTCCTCGGGCGGCGAATATCTGACCACCCGGCCAATGGAGGKCAGAAAGCCGCGCAGGGGGTCTTCGGCATAAACGCGGGCTTCCATGGCCCATCCGGTGAGTTTTATGTCATCCTGTGTCAGGGAGAGTTTTTCGCCGTAAGCCACCCGGATCATCTGTTCCACAAGATCAACCCCGGTGATCATTTCTGTGACCGGATGCTCCACCTGAAGGCGGGTATTCATTTCCAGAAAAAAGAAATTACGGTTTTTATCAACGATGAACTCAACGGTGCCCGCCGATTGATAGTCCACTTCCTTGGCCAGTGCCACGGACTGTGCGCCCATGCTGGCCCGCGTCGCTTCATCCAGAAACGGGCTGGGGGCTTCCTCAATYACTTTCTGATGGCGGCGCTGTATGGAACATTCCCGTTCCCCCAGATAAATCACATTGCCGTGGGCATCGCCCAGAACCTGAATTTCAATATGGCGCGGTTCCTCAATGAATTTTTCAATGAAAATCCGGTCATCGCCAAARCTYGACATGGCTTCACTGGTGGCYGAGGTAAAACCCTCGCCTGCCTGTTCATCATTATARGCCACCCGCATGCCCTTGCCGCCGCCGCCCGCAGAGGCCTTGATCATCACCGGATAGCCGACCTCACCGGCGATTTTGATGGCATGGGCTGAATCAGTAATAATTTCCGTGCTGCCCGGCACCGTATTGACCCCGGCCTTGGCGGCAAATTTCTTGGATTCAATCTTGTCCCCCATCACGCCGATGGCCCTGACTTCCGGCCCGATGAAGGCAATGCCCTCTTTTTCAAGCTGTGCGCAGAAATTGGCATTTTCTGACAGAAAGCCATAGCCGGGATGAATGGCCTCCGCACCTGTTTGTTTGGCGGCCTCTATAATCTTGTCGGCGATCAGATAGCTTTCTGCCGCCGGGGCCGTGCCGATATGGACTTTTTCGTCCGCCATCAACACATGAAGCGCATCAGCATCCGCATCGGAATAGACCGCAACGGTTTTAATGCCCATTTTCCGGGCTGTCTTAATCACCCGGCAGGCAATTTCACCGCGGTTGGCTATGAGGATTTTTGTAAACATATTTTTTGTCTTCTCAATTGCTTATAGGGGGATGTTATCGTGTTTTTTCCAGGGGTTGCTGATCTCTTTATTCTTCAGCATCCGCAGGCCCCGCGCGATTCTGCGCCGGGAAGCGTGCGGCATGATGATGTCATCAATATAGCCCCGGCCAGCGGCCACAAAGGGATTGGCAAATTTATCGGAATATTCCTGTGTYCGGGCGGCAATYTTRTCGCTGTCRCCWATATCGGCCCGGAAGATAATTTCTACCGCGCCCGACGCGCCCATAACGGCGATTTCCGCCGTGGGCCAGGCAAAGTTYARATCGCCGCGYAAATGYTTTGACGCCATGACGTCATAGGCCCCGCCGTARGCYTTTCKGGTAATRATRGTAATCTTTGGCACCGTTGCCTCACCRTAAGCAAAGAGCARTTTGGCCCCCTGYTTGATGATGCCGTTAAATTCCTGTTGGGTTCCCGGCAGGAAGCCCGGCACATCAACAAAAGTCACGATGGGAATGTTAAAACARTCACAGAAMCGYACAAAACGCGCCGCYTTGCGGGAGGCATTAATATCCAGACATCCGGCCAGCACCATGGGCTGATTGGCGACAAAGCCCRCGGTCTGCCCCTCTATACGGCCAAAGCCGGTGATGATATTTTTGGCATATTCCGGCTGAATTTCGTAAAAATCCCCCTCATCAATGACTTTCTGAATAAGCTCATGCATGTCATAGGGYTTRTTGGGATTGTCGGGGATCAGRGTATCYAGTGACGGTTCTTCCCGGTTTGGRTCRTCAAAAGTTGGRAAATCCGGGGACTTTTCTTTATTATTGGCSGGMAGCATRTCAATSAGCCGCCGCACYTGTTTCAGGGCCTCAACATCATTTTCAAAGGCAATATCGGCTACGCTGGATTTTGTGGTATGGGTGATGGCCCCGCCAAGTTCTTCCTGCGTTACCGTTTCATTGGTCACGGTCTTGACCACATCSGGGCCGGTGACAAACATATAGGAGCTGTCCTTGACCATGAAAATAAAGTCGGTCATGGCCGGGGAATAGACCGCCCCGCCTGCGCATGGCCCCATGATCACKGATATTTGCGGCACCACACCGGAGGCCATGATRTTTTTCTGAAAYACRTCCGCATAGCCGGCAAGGGCCGCGACCCCYTCCTGAATRCGGGCGCCGCCACTGTCATTCAGGCCAATGACCGGCGCRCCSACCTTGATGGCCATATCCATGATYTTGCAGATTTTCTCAGCATGGGTTTCGGACAAAGACCCGCCAAACACCGTGAAATCCTGACTGAAAACGCARACWAGGCGGCCATTGATGGTGCCGGTGCCGATRATMACCCCGTCACCRGATATTTTCTGCTYCTCCATCCCAAAATCAACACAGCGATGTTCCATGAACATGTCATATTCTTCAAAACTRCCCGGATCGAGYAGAATRTCRAGGCGTTCGCGGGCCGTTAGCTTGCCTTTTTTATGCTGGGTATCAATGCGTTTCTGGCCCCCGCCAAGGCGGGCCTCATTGCGTTTTTCTTCAAGCTTGTTAAGGATGTCCTGCATAATGTCCTCTGTTGTTTTTMGGGATCTTTTCAYYAAATATTGAAGATTTTCTTACTCATGAGTAACATTTTTAATTTCRRTAAGTCAATTCAATATTATTTKGAAAATAAGTATTTCAAAACAAAGGKCTATTTGTTGCTTGTTTGAAYWAKWTACTATATYATTMCWYAATAWRTTWKNAGGTGACTAATTTGRYGRTAAYAAAGGTTTTAGTTGATAGAAATATTGAAGMTKATCAATCAAYAGCTATTTATGCTTCTCAAAAATCAAAAATAAAATGGGGGGATATTGAACTKGAGCATGATCTYCCTGGWTAYCTACAAAAARATTACYCCAAAACTGACCATGTCAAAATGGCTCAAATAAGTTGCCTCCCTTCAATTAAAAAAGCCGTAGATGATGGAAGGGTTGAGCTATATTCTTATCACGAAATTGGATTTGAGAGGCTACAGGCAAGYTTTCCAAATGGTATGCCGTTTGGAGATATACTAGGAAATAATTTTAAAAMAATTGAACCCGCAATAAATAGAAGTTTTTTCCAATCCTATGACTWTTTMGAATTAGGTGYTCGGCAACCAATGATAGATTTYTGTCTATTTTTAATTGAAAATAAACTTGAAAAYATTGAAACAAGCCAATTTAAACAGATGGGCCTTTCAGACTTTCAAATCAATAATATTTTCAATCTCAATAGATTTCGGGAGATTTGTAAAAATATTTCTAGCGCGCCAACGGAGCACCCTAAATTATGCGATGCATTCCATTTATGGACCGCAGAAGTAAATAATATAGACTGTTTTCTTACTATGGATRCAAAGTTCATAAACAAACTAACACTATCTTCAAATATTCAATTCAAATGTATCCCAATTACACCCTCTAATTTACTGAAAAAACTTGRTATAGAAAAAAAAGAACCTCTTCCMCTKGARAAAGRTAMATTTTATCACATGYACCTATGCCCTCCGTTCAAGGAATNAAGAGTAGAGTAAGTCAAGACATGGTCACAATCACTTTTCCSGWTGAYGTRCGATTGCGCAGGGCGCGWATGGCATCAACTGTTTGCTCAAGAGGRTAGGTGGCGCTGATATGGGGGGYGATGCGGCCYTCTKYRTACCAKTYAAAAAGCTGTTTGGTSGAWTTYTGMARCACTTCAGGTTTRAATTCCCGGTAAGCCCCCCAGTAAAAACCGATCAACTCAATATTCTTGACCARCAGGTGATTGGCGGGYACTTGCGGTATATCACCGCTGGCAAAGCCGATGACYAGCATCCGGCCTTCSGGYGCCATGGCCCGGAATGTCTGRCGGAAAATATCGCCGCCCACGGGGTCATAAACCACGTCMGCGCCCCGGCCACCGGTATATTCCTTGATTTTATCCCGCAGGTTTTCTGTGGTGTAATTGATAGTRAACTCGGCCCCTTTTGTCTTGGCAATGGCCAGTTTTTCATCGGTGCTGGCGGCAGCGATCACCCGCGCGCCCAACATCTTGCCGATTTCAACGGCGGTCAGACCCACGCCGCCGCCGGCACCGTTGACCACAAGCCAGTCGCCYTTTTTMACCCGTGCCCGRTAATCAAGGGCCACATGGCTGGTGCCGTAAGCGACCACAAAGGCCGCCGCATCRGCGTARGGCATATTYTCCGGCAGGGCGCAGAGGGTYTCTGTGYCCACGGCGACTTTTTCCGCAAAACCGCCCCARTTGGTCAATGCCTGMACCTTGTCGCCGACCGTCCAGMCGGAAACGTCAGTGCCGACTTCGGATATAATTCCGGCCACTTCCACGCCGGGRCTGAAGGGCAAWGGYGGCTTCACYTGATAGCTGCCWTYMACCATCAGGCTRTCGGCGAAATTYACYGAACAGGCCTTTATATCTATGACCACCTGATTGGCACCGGCGACGGGGTCGGCAACGGTTTCCAGYTTTAAATTTTCCAATGGCCCGCATTCCCTGACGATCATGGCTTTCATAGATTTTTCCTTATTAATAGATTCACATAGACTTTACAAAGAATGGCAGTATAGTGTGCCGAATTTTCGCCTGTTTGTACGGCATACAGGCCCATTATCCAAGGTAAAATAGATGTCATTACGTAATATTGCAATTATCGCCCATGTTGATCATGGTAAGACCACATTGGTGGACACTCTTTTCCGGCAGGCCGGGACGTTCCGGGATAACGAGCGGGTTGACGAACGGGCCATGGATAGCGGRGATCTGGAAAAAGAACGCGGTATTACCATTCTGGCCAAATGTACCTCTATCGAATGGCGGGACCATCGTATCAACATCGTGGATACACCGGGCCATGCCGACTTTGGCGGCGAAGTGGAGCGTATTCTYAGYATGGTGGACGGGGTAATCCTGCTGGTCGATGCCGCCGAGGGGCCGATGCCACAAACCAAATTTGTCACCGCAAAGGCACTGGCTCTTGGSCTRAAACCTGTTGTTGTMATYAATAAGGTTGATAAGCCGGACCGCCGCCCGGATGCGGTACATGATGAGATTTTTGACCTGTTCGTTAATCTGGATGCCAGTGATGAGCAACTGGATTTYCCCACATTATTTGCYTCTGGCCGTGATGGCTGGGCGGATTATGAGCTGGACGGRCCGCGTGAGAACCTTGACCCGCTTCTGGAAACMATTCTGGATTATTATGACAAACCGGCCGTGATGACCAAGGAAAATATTGATCTGCCCTTTTCCATGCTGGCGACACTCCTTGACCGGGATAATTTTCTGGGCCGGGTTGTCACTGGCCGTATTCAAAGCGGCAAGATCAAGGTCAATGACCGGATCAAAGTCATGAACCCGGACGGCAATGTGGTTGAAACKGGCCGCGCAAGCAAGCTTATGGCYTTTCGCGGCCTTGATCGGGTGCCGGTTGATGAGGCTATTGCCGGAGATATTATTTCTATTGCCGGGCTGTCCGTTGGTACCGTGGCCGACACATTCTGTGTGCCGGAAGTGACCGTTCCCCTGAAGGCGCAGCCCATTGATCCGCCCACTCTGTCTATGCGCTTTTCCGTGAATGACAGCCCGCTTGCGGGACGCGAAGGCACCAAGGTCACCACCCGCATGATCCGCGACAGGCTGGCCCTGGAATCTGAAGGTAATGTGGCCATTAAGATCACTGAAAGTGAAAACAAGGACGGTTTTGAAGTGGCCGGGCGCGGGGAACTTCAACTGGGCGTCCTCATTGAAATGATGCGCCGTGAGGGCTTTGAACTATCCATATCCCGCCCACGGGTTCTTTATAAGSAAGACCCGGATACCGGCGAACGGCTGGAACCTTTTGAGGAAGCCGTGATTGATGTGGATGATGAATATACCGGCGTAGTGGTTGAGAAAATGAGCCTGCGTAAAGCGGAAATGACTGACATGCGGCCAAGTGGTACGGGCAAGACCCGGATTACCTTCCTYGCGCCGTCRCGGGGCYTGATTGGCTATCACGGTGAATTTATGACTGATACGCGCGGCACCGGTATTATGAACCGGGTTTATCACAGTTACGCCCCCTATAAAGGAAAAATATCGGGCCGCCGGGTCGGGGTGTTGATCTCTATGGGKATGGGCAAGGCGGTGGCTTAYGCSCTGTGGAATCTGGAAGACCGGGGGGTTATYATGATTGATCCACAGGAAGAAGTTTACGAAGGCATGATTATCGGTGAGCATAGCCGGGATAATGATCTCGACGTTAATGTGCTTAAAGGCAAGCAGTTGACCAATATCCGGGCGTCCGGCAAGGATGATGCGATCAAATTAACGACACCAAAAMGGCTCACACTGGAACAGGCCATTGCCTATATCAATGATGATGAGCTGGTGGAGGTAACTCCGAAAAATATCCGCCTGCGCAAACGCTACCTCATCCCCCATGAGCGCAAGAAAGCGGCRCGGACCGCGACTTRATTTYATAAGAAAACCCCGGAAGGTAATTTCCGGGGTTTTTTATTTTACCCAACAGGCCACTTGGCTTAGACGATAATGTGGTGGGGAGATTGYGCTGTTTAATGACTTATTAAACGTCGACTGATAAGATATTTAAATATTCTAATGATAACAATTAATGCGTAAGCAATAAAAGCYAGGCGTGATATGTGGAAAATCTGTAGTTTTGGACTGTGGCTATTGTTGCTCATTGYAATGCCGGGTGCCGCATTGTTACCAACCAATGCCCAAGAAAATCCCGTAACGTCATCGCCTTTAACACCAGAGATTTTTTCTTTAATCARAGAACAGGTTAATKCTGAACCYAAGCGGGCCYTGGAAAAAATTYATAATATYCTTGAGCAAAATAGCGCRTCTCTTTCTCCRCAGGAAAGGATAAMGCTTACAGCATACCAATCCGGTGCTTATGAAAGACTGGGAAATTTTAAAAAAGGCCTGGAGGTCGGACAACAAGCTCTGRACCTCWCMAGAGAAAAYAGGGTTAGTGCCAATATCATTGCCTATATCCATAAYGTCATTGGTAAGAACCATGAAGGTATGGGACACATGTCCCAGTCCATGCAAYWTTATAAAAAAGCTTATAAAAATTTTCWATCCTCAAATGACCCTCGCGGCATGGCATCTGCRAAATTAAATCTGGCGGGCTTGTTCGTGGGGACCAAATTATACAATGAAGCTATAAGGGAGTATGAAAAGGCTCTGTCGCTTCTGGACGCTGAAAGTGACAGGTTCCTATATACAAGGACATTAAATAATCTGGGCTTCACCCATATCGAGAATGGTGCCGCCGAAAAGGCCTTTGAGTATCTTGATCTGGCCCGGGACTTGTCAGAGAAAATGGGCAACAAACTGGTCATSGCCTATACTTATGAGAATTCMGGGGAGGCCTATTAYCATACCGGCCAATATGATAAATCAAAAGAATATCTCATGTTTGCCCTTCAAATYGCAGAGGCCGATGGCATTGAACCTCTGATCACCGGGATTTACTATTACCTGGGGCTGATTGAATTTGCCCGGAAAGAATTTTCCATCTCAGAAGGCCATGCGATCAAGGCCCTTATAATGGCGCTGAAAAATGACGATGTTGGCAAACTYCCCGGCCTTTATAATCTTTTGTCCGATCAGGCCCGCCAACGAAAAGACTATAAAGCAGCCTTGGAGTATCAGGATTTAAAACAGAAATATGAGGATATAGTTACCAATAAAAATATCGTAACCGCTCTGTCATTGTTGGAAACAGAATTTCAACTGAAGGAACGTCAGCAGGAAATAACCCTGCTCCAACGGGATAACCAAATTCAAAAACTGTCCCTTCAAAAGGAAAAAGGGTTCCGCTATCTGGGTGTCGGACTGGTGGCTATCTTGTTTTTAGGCGTCGGATTTCTGCTCTATATCCTTCATATCAAGTCACAGGCGACGAAGCACGCCACCGCCCGCGAAGAAGACCTGATGGAATCCAAGCTGGCGGCGGAAGCAGCCAATCGGGCCAAATCGGAATTCCTGTCCTATATGAGCCACGAATTGCGTACGCCATTAAATGCGGTCATTGGTTTTTCTGAAACCCTGCGTCTGCCCGTCTTTGGCAGCTTGACCGAGAAGCAAACAGAATTTGTCGATTACATCCATGAAAGCGGCACATTACTGCTTAAATTAATCAATGACCTGCTCCATCTGTCCAAGATCGAATCCGGGGCGGTTGACCTTGATTTAAAACAGCATGACATGTCCGAGATTATCCTGAATGTGATCCCCATGGTTCAACATATCCTGGACAAGCGGCAAATACATCTTCATGAGGAAAGCATCCGGCACAATCTGAGCCCGGTCATTGTTGATAATATCCGCATGGATCAGATTCTGGTTAACCTGATTTCCAATGCCGTCAAATATGGTCACCGCAAGGGCAATGTCTGGCTGTCGTTAAAAGAGACAARAAACGGCCTGAGGATCAGCGTCCGCGACGATGGTATCGGCATTGCAGAGGAACAGTTTGAAAATGTTTTCACCCCCTTTAACCGGGCCGGTATGGAGCTTTCAGGCATCGAAGGCACCGGGGCGGGCCTGTCGATTGTCAAGGCATTGGTCGAAGCCATGGGCGGCACCATCGGCTTTGAAAGCAAGCTCGGCAAGGGCACGACATTCTGGATCGACATGCCCGTTGTTGATGGGTGATAATATATAGCTTACGTTAACTCCGCCCGCAGTTTRGCCCAATAGTCCAGCCGYTTTTTGATCTCGCGCTCAAAACCACGCTCKWWYGGGCGGTAAAATTCTTCGCGCTCCARACCRTCRGGRAAATAATYYTGMCCGGAAAAGCCATGTTCSGTRTCATGGTCATAGGCRTAATCCTTGCCGTAGCCCATRTCCTTCATCATGCTGGTCGGCGCGTTCAGGATATGCATGGGCGGGTTCAGSGACCCGGTATCCTTYGCCCGTTTTCCTGCCGCCTTATAGGCTTTATAGGCGGCATTGGATTTGGGCGCGGTGCCCAGATAAATCACCGCCTGTGCCACATGGAGATCACCCTCCGGCGAGCCAAGAAACTCATAGGCCTGTTTGGCGGCCAATGTCTGAACAAGGGCGTTCGGGTCCGCAAGGCCAATATCCTCAGCGGCAAAACGCACAAGACGGCGCAGGATATACAGCGGATCCTCGCCCCCCGCCAGCATCCGCGCTGTCCAGTATAACGCCGCGTCGGTATCGGACCCGCGCAAGGATTTATGGAGGGCGGAGATCAGGTTATAATGCCCCTCCCGGTCTTTATCATAGACGGGTGCGCGTTTTTGCAGAATCTTGACCAGTCCCGCCGCATCCAGTGTTTCCTCAAAATTCAGTCCCAGCAGAATATCCGTCAGATTCAGCAGATACCGTCCGTCCCCGTCCGCCATGCCATACAGCATGGCCCGTGCCTCCGCGCTGACCGGAAGTTTTTCGTCTTCTTGCGTTTCCGCCCGGCATAGCAGTTCTTCCATGGCCACGTCATCCAGACGGTTCAGGGTCAGAACCTGCAGGCGGGACAGTAACGCCGCATTAAGTTCAAAAGACGGATTTTCCGTGGTCGCCCCCACAAGGATGATGGTGCCATCCTCCACATAGGGCAGGAAACCATCCTGCTGCGAACGGTTAAAACGGTGAATTTCATCAACGAACAGCAGGGTCCCCTTGCCGGTGCGCCTACGCTCAGCGGCGGCGTCAAAACACTTGCGCAGGTCGGCGACACCGGAGAAAACCGCTGAAATCTGTTCAAAATAAAGATCAGTCTGCTGGGCCAGAAGCCGCGCAATGGTGGTCTTGCCCGTCCCCGGCGGCCCCCAGAACACAAGCGACGTGAGCCGCCCCGCCGCCAGCATCCGCCCGATGGGGCCGTTCGCCGCGATCAGGTGATCCTGCCCGACCACTTCGTCAAGTGACTTGGGCCGAAGCTTGTCCGCCAGAGGGCGCGGCGCGTCTGCTTCCAGTCCCGCCGATGTGAATAGATCACTCATTTACAATATGATTTTCCCTTGACCCGGATGATACATTCCACCTGTCGGCCTGACCGGTTGAGGGTGAATTCGATATTGGCCGGGTCTTTATCAAGTTCGGCCTTTATATCCTTGATGGTCCTAACCTTATTATCATTAACCGATTTGAACACATCGCCGCGCCGCACGCTGGTCCGRCGCATAACSGCCCGGGGAACATTCAGGACAATGACCCCCTGTTCATAAACGTTGGTGCCGATTTCCTGTGAATAGGCCGGGGACAGATTGGCCAGCTTCATACCGTAAAAMAGATGATCCCCTTCCARTGTGGTGATATTGCGCGGYGGGTCTTCAGGYGCGGCCTCCAACGGAACCGTCAAAATTTTCTTTTCCTCCCCRCGCAATATTTCCAGCGGGATGGTGCCGCCYACAGTTTCCAGTCCGGTATAATAGTGCAGGGCTTGCGGGTTAGAGACTTCCTTGTCATCAAGCTTCAAGATAACATCGCCCGGYTTYAACCCGGCCTTATCCGCCGGACCGCCCGGAAAGATGTCATCAACCAATATACCGCCGGGACGGTCAAAGCCCAGGCTTTCGGCAATATCAGACGTCACTGCCTGACCACTGCCGCCAAACCACGGGCGCACCAGCTTGCCCTCTGACAGGGCTGAATTGACCACGTGACGTACCATATTGGCCGGAATGGCAAAACCGATACCGTTTGAGCCACCGGAGCGGGAGAATATGGCTGTGTTAATGCCGATCAGCGCGCCGTCCATGCCGATCAATGCGCCGCCGCTGTTGCCCGGATTAACCGCCGCATCGGTCTGAATGAAGAATTGATAGTCTTGCTTGCTGACCTGCGTTCGGGCCAGCGCCGATACGATACCGCTGGTCACGGTCTGTCCCACGCCAAACGGATTGCCAATGGCAAGGACGAGGTCCCCCACCTCTATCTTGTCGGAATTGGCAAATTGCAATGTGGGTAACATCTCACCGTCCGTCTTGATGCGCAGGACGGCAAGGTCGGCCTTCTCATCGCTGAGAATAACCTCCGCATCAAATTCCCGCCGATCGGAGAGGGCTACGGTAATTTCATCCGCGCCATTGATCACATGGAAATTGGTGACTATCACCCCGTCATTTTTAACAATAACGCCGGACCCCAATGAGCGTTCAATACGTTGACGCGGCGCACCGCCAAATCTGTTCCCGAAAAATCGTTGAAAGAAGGGATCATTGGCAAAGGGGGAATAGCTGCGTGTCTTGATCACTCGCTTGGTATAGATATTAACCACTGCCGGGGCCGCGCGTTTCACCACCGGCGCATAGGACATCTGAACCTCAAGGTCGGAAGACGGCACCCTCTTGTCAGCGGCCAAAGAATTGCCGGACAACAGCCCCAGCACCGCAGAAAGCAAAAKTAGAAATCGGGATATTTTCATTTATGACTCCAGTCAGTTGTTTCTTTTTCCATATCCCCTTATATAGGGATGCGGGCAAATTATTGAAGATAAATGGCGGAAATATGAAAAAATATATTCTCACGGCTTTTGTGGTGGTTGGCCTTGCTGGCTGTGATCTGATAACACCGTCCTCACCAGCCGAGAAAACCTGCACGGAAATCGCCCACAGCCGTCTGAAACATCCCGGCAGCTATGATCATATTTCCACTAAAGAAACTATGGCCGCCGAGGGGCGGCTTGAGGTCAAGGTTGATTTCAATGCCTGGAATGATTTCAAAGTTCCCCTGCCTCATAATATTACCTGCCAGTTTCAGGACAACAAGCTCACAGCCATAACCTGGAATGGTCGCCCCCTCCGCCAGCATGAACTGGACGCGTTTAAAGCCAGATTTGAATAGCTGCACTATTATTTGTTCTTGATTTGTTCTTTATTTAGAGTCTATACTGTTGCCCTTTTGGCATTCACAGACTCCAAGGAACAGCATGTTGAACATTCCCACGTCCCTGCGGTGGCTTTACATTGACCTGAACAGCTATTTCGCCAGTGTGGAACAGCAGTTGCAGCCCCGCCTGCGCAACAGGCCCATGGTGGTGGTGCCCACCGCYGGYACCGACAGCACCTGTGCCATTGCCGCCAGTTATGAGGCCAAGGCTYTGGGCATTAAGACCGGCACCATGATCTATGAGGCCCGGCGGCTATGCCCGTCGCTGATGATCGTGCCTGCCCGTCATGATAAATATGTGGATTTTCATCACCGGATCATGGCTGAGGTGGACCGTCATATTCCGGTAACCAAAATCTGTTCCATTGATGAGGCCGCCTGCCGCCTGATCGGTACGGAACAGGTCCGGGAAAATGCCATTGCCCTCGCCCGGCGCATCAAACAGGGGATCACGGATAATGTAGGCCAATGCCTGCGCAGTTCCATTGGTATCGCCCCCAATCGCTTTTTATCCAAGGTGGCCAGTAACCTGCAAAAACCCGATGGCCTGACGGTTGTAGAGGGGCATGAGCTGCCCGAATGCCTGTTGCATCTGTCCCTGCGGGATTTGCCGGGCATTGGCTGCAAGATGGAACAGCGTTTGAGGGCGGCGGGCATCACCAGCCTGCAGGCTTTCTGGAATCTGGAGCCCAAACATGCCCGCCGCATCTGGCATAGTGTGCAGGGGGAGCGTTTCTGGTACGCCCTTCACGGTGTAGAGGTTGGTGAGCCGCCGCAAAGCAAGCGTCACACCGTTGGTCACAGCCACGTATTAAGTCCCCGCATGCGSCCCCGGCACMAGGCCCGTATTGTGGCCCGGCGACTGACCATCAAGGCGGTGGCCCGCCTGCGCAGGATGGGTTATACCKCCAGYTTTTATAACCTTTATGTGCGTTATGACTTTCATGGACCGCGAGAATTGACCCGGTGGCAAGCTCACCTCAAACTGCCCCCTGCGCAAGATAACGCCACTTTTTTGCGCGCCCTGAACGGCCTGTGGCAAGCCATGCCGGACAGCGGCAATGGCAACCGGGTCAAGCAGATATCCATCGCCCTTTACGGCCTTGTCCATGAGAGCGAGATTATGCCRGATATGTTTGCCGCCCTTGGCGACCCCGTTGCCCGCACACAACAGAAAAACGTCCGCCTGTCCAAGGCCATGGACCTGATCAACGGTAAATATGGTCTGGATACCATTGTTATCGGTTCCCTGCCCGAACCCATGTCCCGTTATACCGGCAGCAAAATTGCCTTCACCCGCATTCCGGAGAAGGCCGAATTTCATGAATGAGTGTGCCAATCCCACCATGACCTTAATTGTCAACAGACCCAAGACTATATTGATGTAATGACTATAGTTATCCAATGACTTGAAGGTAATATTATGGTAGAAATCAGGTCATTTCATGTTGGAATTTCCCATGAACCGTTTTTTTAGGGTAAGACCTTGAAAAAGTGCCATACCATAACTATGATAACGCTAACATTTTAGTTTTTTTTCACCGCAGACAAAAAAGGTAAATTTATGTCAGAGAAAAGCGCATCACTCTTGGGTGAGCTGTCGTCAGAGCTGGAAAAATGCCGCCGGTTGTCTGTGGAAACGCCGTTGGTCAATCCGTATCAGCAACTGTCTTATCGTATGCTGAAACAGATGAAGGCGGGGGATTTGCCTTCCGCGGATATTGATGAACTGCTGGCTGACCTTGGGGCGGAAAGTTTTTTAAGCCGGGGGCGGCGGGCGCGGGCCTATGTTCAGGAAACGAACATGGACAAGAACCGGACGCAGTTGACCGCCTGTTTTGAAAAGCTGGTTWCTGGCAAGAGCTTTGCAGAATTTCAGGCGATAGCTGGCMGGGCACTAGCCGGGATTGTCATTACCGCCCACCCCACTTTCGGCTTTAGCAGCGCACAATATGATATTCTGGCCGGTCTGATAGAGGGCAGCCTTGACGAGGCCGAAGCCACCGCACARATAAAAGCCTGTCAGGTGCGCCCCGATGCGGGTTTGACGCTGGATTATGAATTTGTYCAGTCAGAACGGGCCTTGCTAAATCTTCAGGAGGCCATTGGCGAGCTTTACGCTGTGGTGCTGAATGTTGCGCGGAAAACTTATCGGGATGACTGGAAAAACCTTGATTTGAAACTGGTTACGGCGGCAAGCTGGGTTGGCTTTGATGTGGACGGACGYGATGACATCACTTGGCTTGACAGTGTAAAATTCCGCACCCGTATGGCCGTGCGCCAATGTGAGGTCTATCTTGACCGATGGCAGAATATTTCCGGTGATGAAAAGATTTCAAACCTGCTTCAACAGCTTTTAGGTCTGTTTGAAGGTGACCTTGATATATTCCCCGGCGATGCGGATAATGTGGATGAGGTTCGCGCTTTTGCCCGCCATATGGCCAGCAGCCGGGGCGGTGATCTGCCCGGGCAAGTCCTGACAGAACTGGATCATATGATTGGCTATGCCGCAGAGGATAAGGTTGCGGAGCTGATTATATTCCGGGCGTTGTTTGCCAATTTCCGCACCGGCTTTTCCCATGTCCACTTCCGTCTGAATGCGGTACAGCTTCACAATGCCATCCGGCCCATGGTGGCGCTGGAAAAAGACCCCGATGATGCCACAAGCCGCCGCCGTTATATGACGGCAGCCAGCAAGTTGCTGGATCATATCACGGCGGAAACGGTGGGCTATGAAACCATCCTTCATGAGCAGACCACGGCCAAGCGGCTGTTTATGATCGTGGCGCAATTTTTGAAATATATTGACGGGGAAACCCCGATCCGCTTTCTGATTGCGGAATCCGATACGCCGTTCACCGTTTTGGCGGCGCTGTGCTATGCCAAGCTGTTCGGGGTGGCGGAGCATGTGGATATATCCCCCCTGTTTGAAACGGATCAGGCCCTGGTGCGCGGGGCAGAGGTSATTGAGGAAYTGYTGGAAAATCCCCAYTATTTTGCTTAYGTKAAACAGCGCGGACGGCTGTGTATTCAGGCGGGCTATTCGGACGCGGGCCGCTATCTGGGGCAGGTGGCGGCGGGGCTGGCCATTGAACGG
>NVVY01000021.1 GCA_002749135.1 Alphaproteobacteria bacterium
TGTTCGGATTGCTGTTCCATTCCCTAATAAAATTGTAGGTACTTCAGTAGCTTTTGAATTTGGGGAACCTATCACTTTGTCGTTTTCTGATCAGAACGATCTTTCCGCAAAGGTTTTACTACTTTGGAAAAAAAACAGAATCGATGCAGTTTTACAAGAACTAAAGGTACTTCAAAAGAGTGAGCTTCAAAGTGCTTTAGCTTTTTATATTAAAGATTCCGACAGTAAAAAAGTTGTCAGATCAAAGATTTTAAAAAATGAGACGCCGTTCACCGTTTTGGCGGCGCTGTGCTATGCCAAGCTGTTCGGGGTGGCGGAGCATGTGGATATATCCCCCCTGTTTGAAACGGATCAGGCCCTGGTGCGCGGGGCAGAGGTCATTGAGGAATTGTTGGAAAATCCCCACTATTTTGCTTACGTGAAACAGCGCGGACGGCTGTGTATTCAGGCGGGCTATTCGGACGCGGGCCGCTATCTGGGGCAGGTGGCGGCGGGGCTGGCCATTGAACGGCTGCGKATCAAGGTCGCCAAGCTGTGGCGAAAATTTGATCTGCATGATGTGGAGCTTGTGATYTTTGACACCGGCGGCGAAAGCGTGGGCCGGGGSGCGCATCCGGCAGGCTTTGACGGGCGGCTYAATTATATGCATACGCCCGAGGCCCGGCGGCTGGTGAAGAAATATGACATTGCCTACAAGCAGGAATTCAGCCTTCAGGGCGGGGATGGTTATCTGTGGCTCCATACGCCGGATTTGGCCTTTGCCACYYTRAGCCGGGTGATGGAGAATATGTTAAGCCCGGTGGAKGARRYGCCGGACCCYTTTTATGAAAATACGGCYTGGTCGCTGGATTTCTTCCTGACRGTYAAGGATTATAACAGCCATATTTCSGGCGATCCGGAYTTTATGAAGYTGATTTCGGTGCTGGGSACGGATATTTGCTATCCCTCCGGYTCGCGCATGACCATTCGGCAGGATGAGGGSGTTGTGKCCCGRCCATTGGAAAAGCTGTCTCAGATCCGGGCRATYCCCAATAATATGCTGCTTCATCARCTGGGTTATCTGGCCAATAGTCTGGGCGGGGTGGGGACCGCTATTATGCAGGACGGTCACGGTTTCTGGAAAATGTATGACAAATCGCCGCGCCTGCGCCATATCATGATGATGGTTCTGGCGGCGGTGGATATGACGGATGAGGAYTTTCTGGGTGCCTATACCGCCCTGTTCCGGCCCCGTTACTGGATGCATTCGGCCCGYCATGAGGASGAGAGCTAYGACCATGACCGTATGCTCCGTCTGGCSGARATGATGGGCCGTCACGGCATATTTGAGGGGCTGAACCGTATCGAACTRACCCTCMGGGAAGATYTGATGTATTTGCGCGACGGGTTGAAGGGCCATGAGGTTGATCTGCCGCCTTTCCGTCCTGACGTGGGTGAGAAAAGCCGCGCGACCCTGCTYCATGTGATYCGCATGGCCYTRATTCAGCGCATATTCCTGTTGATCACCCGTATTCCCCGCTTTCGCGATCATAAGGGGTTGAGCGTGGATGACCTGATCTTGCGCATTTTGCGGTTTCAGGTRTCGCCGACCCTGTTGCTRCTGCGCGAGATTTTTCCCCTTGAAGGCGCCTATGAGATTGATCCGGACAATCCGGAGAAGATCAGCTTTTCCGGTGATGATACCCACGGTTATACCTATGAGAATAAGGAAATCTTTGACGAGATCGAAAATATCTATGATCAGATHCGCAAAATCTCRCAGGCCCTGTCCGCCCATATGGGGGCTATCGGGTAAAAYATCAAACGAYCGTTTTAATTTTTCTTTGGTTTTGCGCTGAAATAGGGTATGAAGGGGCTATCTCTACAACCCGCATTTVAACTTACCAAAGGAAGATAATCATGAGAGAAGCTGTCATTGTATCCACCGCCCGCACCCCAATTGGCCGGGCCTATAAGGGCGCTTTTAACGCCACCATGGCCCCGACTATGGGCGGTCATGTGATYGCGGAAGTGGTGCRYCGYGCWGGSYTWGASGGCGGSGAGGTGGAAGATGTGATCATGGGSWCAGCYTTGCCCGCKGGYTCCACGGGCTGGAATGTGGGGCGRACCAGYGCCATGGCGGCGGGCYTGCCCCCATCGGTGGCAGGTATGACCATGGACCGCCAATGCGCATCGGGCCTGATGGCGGTGGCCACGGCGGCGAAACAGATCATCTGTGACGGCATGACCATCGCSGTGGGCGGCGGCCTTGATAATATCTCCATTGTGCAGGGYCCGGCCTTTGAGCTGATCATGAAACAGATAGACAAGGGRCTGCTGAAGAAAGTYCCGGCGGCCTATATGCCCATGYTGCAAACGGCWGAGATYGTSTCMGAGCGTTACGGCATTGGCCGGGMKGCTCAGGATGAATATGCCCTGCAAAGCCAGATGCGYACGGCGGCGGCGCARGAGGCYGGAAAATTCGATGATGAGATCGTGCCTTTGCCSTCCAAAAARGCCATCAAGGAYAAGGAAACKGGTGARATCAGCTATGAGGATGTGGTGCTGGCSAAAGAYGAGGGYAATCGYCCCTCSACCACGGCGGACAGCCTKGCCGGTCTTGGRCCGGTGATWGAGGGCGGCACCGTGACCGCYGGYAATGCCAGCCAGCTTTCCGATGCGGCYTCGGCCAAYCTGCTTATGGAGCGGGCGGARGCTGAACGGCGGGGSCTSACGCCTTTRGGYCTGTACCGGGGTATGGCGGTGGCCGGATGTGCGCCGGACGAGATGGGCATCGGCCCGGTTTTTGCCATTCCAAAGCTGTTGAAAAATACGGGTCTGAGCATGGATGATATTGGCCTGTGGGAATTGAATGAGGCCTTTGCAGTGCAGGTGATCTATTGCCGGGACAAGCTTGGGATTCCGGATGAGATCATGAATGTGAACGGCGGRGCGATCTCTATCGGGCATCCSTAYGGCATGAGCGGRTCMCGCATGATCGGCCATGCCYTGATTGAGGGCAAGCGGCGCGGCGTTAAATATGTGGTCGTSACCATGTGCGTTGGCGGCGGCATGGGMGCCGCCGGATTRTTTGAAGTWTTATARGTCTATTGTAACAACGCCRTCTTTATCGCGGGCGCGGGAGGAACAGAGGATAATCTTTGTTTCCCGCGCCTTTTTGCTGAGGACGAAATCCCGGTGGTCMACMTCKCCRTYRAGCAGGTCGCARGCRCAGACSCCGCAYAGGCCGTCTGAACATTTYACATCCACATGAATCCCCGCTTTGGCCAAGGCATCMGTKGCACTCATATCCGCCGGAACGGGAATATCCGTACCCGWYTTGGCCAGATGCAAAGTGAAGTCATGRTTGACATATTCRGGCATTTCCGGCACCGAGAAATATTCCCGGTGCAGATTTTCYTCGYCGTARCCYGCCTTTTCCCCGGCKTCAAGAACCGCCGTCATAAAGCGGTCCGGGCCGCAAACATAGATATGATGGTCCGGATTTGGCTTGGCAAATATTTTGTCAAGTTCGGCCCGGCTGCCTTCATCGGAAAAGTGATAGCGGACTTTATCCGCCCATTGCACTGTCGCAAGGTCGGTCAGGAACCCCGCCACCCGCCGGGTCGAACAGGAATAATGAAGCTCAAAATCKCKGCCCAGACTATGCAGRCGATGGGCCATGGCAATCATGGGGGTGACACCGATGCCGCCGCCCATGAGAAAGGATTTCGCCGCTGTTTCCGCAAGGGGGAAATGGTTGCGCGGCGGCGATATAAAGACCTTGCGGCCTTCGGTAAATATGCGGTGCATGAGYTTTGATCCGCCCCGGCCTTCATCTTCYCGCAGGACRGCGATCTGATAGCGGGACAGGTCAGCCGGATCACCGGACAGGCTATATTGGCGCAGATATTCCGGCGCGACCACCACATCAATATGCGCCCCCGCYTCAAACGGCGGCAGRGRGGYGCCGTCCCCGTGGGAAAATTCATATTTGGTCACGTCCGGGGTCATGCGGCCCACTTTGGAAATCTCAACCTGAAAGACCGGCGGCGGGCCTTCGGGCAGGGTGAATTTATGGGACAGGCCCGTGACATCGCCCAGCTTCAGSCGTTTTTTATAGGCCTTGGCGGTGATCAGATTTTCGTAWGCCTCTATCCCGGCCTCCCGGTCCATGGGAAAGGGGGCGGGATAGGGCGGCGGGGCAAGGTTGGCCGGATAAACCGCCAACGTCTGATCCTCATATTTCAGGTCAAGATCAACCTGAAGCTCGCGKTTGTTGGTTTCAGGGGCCATTTGATAGGGGCCGTCATCCACCATCACCAGATCCCACCACCRTTTCTTAACCGGATTCAGGCGGCCATTGCCCAGCCAGTCGTCAAATTTTGCCAAGGGTTTTGCCGCCCATGGTGCTTTGCTCGCCAACCAGCGAAACGGGGCCTCGGCAAACAGGCCCTCCAGATTCCACGGACAGGTTTTCATACATCGCCCGCACATGGCCCCGGCGGTCTGCCCCACCCGGTAAGACAGGCACTTTTGGCTGTCTGATTTCCAGATTTCATAGCCGTTGAACATGAGCTTTGGTCCGGCGGTGATCGCCCCGGACGGACATTCCCGCGCACATTTATTGCAGGCCTCACAGAAATTCTGTAGCCCGAAATTTATCGGCTTGTCATGGCGCAGGGGCATATCGGTGGTGATAACCCCCGACTTCAGGCGCGGCCCCAGATAGGGATTCAGGATCACTTCGCCAATGCGGCTCACTTCGCCGAGCCCGGACAGGAGCAACAACGGCGGCTGTAATACTTCTCCGTCCATGACCGTATGGGCGCGGGCGCTATAGCCCAGCGCGCGGATATGGCCGGCGATAATACCGCCCAGCAGGGAAAAGCGCAGGTAAGCCCGCATGGATTGGGCGCAGGCGATCCAGTCATCACCGCTGGCCCCGTCCATGGTTTCATGGCCCTGATCAATGATCACCGAAATGGCGTTCTTGTGATAGGGGGTGATSGCCTCGCCCCCCGCATCRTGGGAATAATAGGCCCAGTCGGGACAGCGGCTGATCCCCACCGCATCGGCCCCCAGAAAATAGAGCGCTGCCTTCACATTGTCGGCATTGCGGCCTGCATCCTCTGTATCGTCAGCGACCTTTGGGGCCGCTTCCCCATTCTGGATAACAATAAAGGCACCAAGGCCCGCCCGGGCGGCAAAGGATGTGGGATTCTTGCGGACATAATTACCGTTTTTGGCGGCGTTTTGCAAAGCCGGTCCCATATCGCCGAACAGGGCGCGGGCAAACATATCGGTGCGTTTTGGCACCCGCGCCACCCGTTCCTCATCAATGAAGGTGGTGGGCGTGTCTTGGGTATTTGAGCGTTCAAAGGGAAAGGCCCCGTCTTTGAAGGGGCGGTTCTTGAACATCTGCTGGTTAAAGCCATTCTTGGCCATGCCCTTGCCCAGCCACCATGTAAGGCCGGGCCGGGTATTTTGGGCCAGCGGCAGGTCCGGAGTCATTTCCAGCGTGGTGGTRATCGCCCCAATGCCRAAACGGCGGCCCATATGRGGGGTGGTGAGATAGGGGCCASTRGCGTCCTGCTCAACGGTKGCCAGTCCGGCGGCCACGGCGAGGGCATGGAGRTTAACRTCCGATGAGCTATGGCTATGGGCGCGGGCCTCATAACCCAGCAGGCGGATATAATTGGCCAGTGTGGCCACGGTTTCGGCGGCRCGGACGGCGGCCCGTTCCAACTGACAATCCTGTATCCAGTCAGCCCCGSKYTCMTCCGCTTTCGGRTCGCGGGGAAAYTCATAGAGAAAWACAATGGCGTGGCTGTGATGATTTATGGCCGTTGGCGRGGCCTCCATCGTGGYTTTCAGCTCGGCCATTATGGCATCGACGCCGGACGCCAGTGTGTTTGTCTGTTTATGTTTCAGAATTTCCGCCAGCCGTTGAATATCCGGGTTAACGATCGGCGTTTCCAGCAGAGCCTCTTTGGGCAGGGCGCAGATTCCCACCTGACTGGCGTCACAATAATAGCCAAAGGATTTCAGGTTATTTGCGCGCGCGGTCAGRTCAYCCGGAATTTCSGCCTTGTCCTTTTTCACCATGCCGTCCCGGATGGCGTCCAGAACCGCCTGATAATCCTGCATGGCGTTGACCACACTGGCCGGATCATCAGGCCGGGCAAAGGGCAGGGCCGTCATGGGGGGAACTGCGGTAAAATCCACWGGCTCCGYYGTGCGTTTCAGGCTTTCCAAKGGATAAGGACCGAGRTGRAAGGGCCGGTCTTTATAGGAGAAAAAACGCATGWGACAATACCTGTTGCTGTGATAATCACATGTTAAATCATATTTCCCGGCACAGGTGAAGCCTAAAATTTATTTCGGCACGGTCAGGACGATTTTCCCCATATTCTGYCCGCTTTCCAGATAGCYATGGGCGGCGGCGGCCTGTTTCAGGGCAAAGCTTTTGCTCATGACGGGCCTGATTTTRCCCTGTTCAATWAGCGGCCAGACYTTTTCTTTCAGGTTCCGGGCAATATCCGCCTTGAACGCGGTTTCCCGGGCGCGCAGGGTGGAGCCGGTGAAGGTGAGCCGTTTCAACATAATCGGCAGGATATTGGCCTTGATTTTCGGCCCACGCTGTACGGCGATCATRACGATGCGCCCTTCCGGGGCCATGACCATCAGATTRCGCTTCATATAGTCGCCCGCRATCATATCCAGCAGGACATTGACGCCCTTGCCCTTRGTGAATTTCTTRACTTCCTCGGCAAAGTCCCGGGTTTTGTARTTGATGGCAAGGTCCGCRCCAAGCTCCCGGCAAAAGKCCGTCTTTTCGTCACTGCCGCAGGTGGTGATGACSGYGGCGCCAAAGGCTTTGGCCATCTGAATGGCGGCGGTGCCGATGCCGGATGTGCCGCCGTGAACCATGAAAGTCTCACCCGCTTTCAAGGCTCCGCGATCAAAAACATTGGACCAGACGGTGAAAAAAGTTTCCGGCAGGGCGGCGGCYTCYGCCATGGTTAACCCCTCTGGCACGGGCAGACATTGACTTGCCGGAACCGCGCAATATTCGGCGTAGCCACCGCCCGCCACTAATCCGCAAATCCTGTCACCAATGGACCAGCCAGATACATTTGCGCCCATGCTTGCAATCTCGCCGGATATTTCAAGGCCGGGAATTTCCGATGCGCCTTTGGGGGCCGGATACATGCCCGTGCGCTGCATGATGTCGGGCCGGTTGACCCCGGCGGCGGCGACTTTGATCAAAAGCTCATCACCCTTTATATCAGGCACGGGAAGCTGGCGCGGTTTCAGGACGTTCGGCTCGCCAAAGCGGGTTATTTCTATGGCCGTCATAAATTCTGTCATGGGATGTCCTTTTACATATGATTTATGCTATAGAGAATGCGCATTAATGACAAAAGATCAAGAGAATTAAATGACTAATTTAACGGACCTGAAAGATGAATGGGAACTGTTGAAAAACACCCCCATGATTGATGTATTGGCGGAGGATTTAACCCTTCATTCTGTGGAGCTTCTGACCATGCGYYTRGAKGCCATCAAGGGTGAAATAAGCCGRACCGAACAGGCCATTRCCCAAAAGGGGGATGCCCGTCAATCGGCGGAAAGTTTCTTTTCATAAAAAGAAACCCCGCCGGRTCRGGCAGGGTTTCTGTGGCAGGGTTCAGGCGGCTTTGTCKTTKATYRCCTTTGGTTTCTTGCTKTTGCCATTGATATTGATCTT
The DNA here is from genome assembly GCA_002749135.1 of Alphaproteobacteria bacterium. Classification (GTDB taxonomy): domain Bacteria; phylum Pseudomonadota; class Alphaproteobacteria; order Sphingomonadales; family Emcibacteraceae; genus Paremcibacter. The sequence goes on from NVVY01000021.1 coordinate 7,733, forward strand.
GCGGGGTTTGAGATGTTCGGGRACTTCTCTCTGCAAATCAATGGTCAGCAGRCCGTTTTCCAGWGCGGCCSCGATAACCCGGATGGTTTCRGCCAGACGGAAACGGCGTTCAAAGGAACGCTGGGCAATGCCGCGATGGAGRTAGCGGCCATCATCMYYMTCWTCTTCTTTTTCCTGTGTGTTGCGGGCGGAGATAATCAGCACGCCCTCATTGATGGTCACATCAAGGTCATCTTCTGARAAWCCGGCAAGGGCSAYAGTGATTCTGTAATCATCCTCGCTGATTTTTTCGATGTTATAGGGCGGGTAGCTTGGCTCGTTATTGGTGAGCGCCGTATCCAGCAGGCGGTTGATATGGTCAAATCCGATGGAAGACCGCAGGAGGGGGGTTAAATCCATTGTACGCATAATMTTATCCTTTCTATCTTAAAAGCGATATGTTCATCATGTCCCGCCAAATGGCCGGGACGTCTTAAAATATAGGCAGTCCGTATTTGGCCCTGTCTATAAAATATAGATAATCAGGACGCGGAATATTTCAAGACAACTGTATGAAAAAAGTAACCCGGCCTTAAGAAATAACCTGTAATATTGATCGGAATCTAAGATGGACAGCTATATAAGGCACCACCGGGTATGAGTGAAGATGATCTGCTAAATTCGCGTTTTCTGGAGAGAACCTATCAGGAAGCGATGGCGCTTACCCAGGCGGTGGCAAGCTATCTTGAGGCCGATAATGACCGAATTTCCGGTTTTAACCTGTCGGTGAAATCAGATGTTTATTATGCCAGCGAAAGCATGCGGGTATCCACCTGCCTGATGCAGGTTATGGCGTGGTTTCTGGTTCAAAAGGGGGTCGCCTCGGGCGAAATCACCAAAGAGCAGGCCGGGAGTATGAAATATCGGCTTGGGGCAGAGGATATTTGTCTGGCYCATGTGGATACCAGTCAGGGAAGTCTACCGGCGGAATTTGTGGTTTTTCTGGAGAAAGCCCAAAATATTTATCGGCAGGTCTCCCGGATGGATAAAATGGTTTACGGCGACCGTAAAATTGTTAATCCCGTGCATCAGCTGTTTCACAGATTAAGCCGCGAAGATAGCTGAGCCCATAAAAAATTGAGGCACCCTGTAGAGGATGCCCCAATTAAAATCTTTTAAACCGTAAAGTCGGTTATTTTGACAATTTGAAGTTTGCAAAACGCTTGTTGAACTGTGCAACGCGTCCTTTATCTGCAATTTGCTTGGTCCCGCCCGTCCATGCCGGATGGGATTTTGGGTCAACTTCCAAAGTCATTGTGTCGCCTTCTTTACCCCAGGTAGAAAAGGTTTTGTAGCTTGTGCCATCGGTCATTACCACATTGATTTCATGGTAGTCCGGGTGAATATTCTGTTTCATCGCTCTCTTTTCTCCGCGAAAATTTAATTGCGCCTATATACCCAAGGGAAATGACGAAAGCAAGGGAAGTTTGCAGATTTCTTTTGCTGAACCATTGCGGGATAGCCTGCGGGGGCCTATATGATGTGGGATGAGGGCACAGGGTAATAAAAACAGGATCAGGGAAAAAATGTCAGAACCACAAGCAGCGATAATATCCAAGTCAGAACAGGATATAGCGCCCAAAAGAAAAGTAAGTGAAATCAAATTGTTATGGGGGTTTCTATCTCAATATAAAAAAACAATGGTCAGCGCCTTCATCGCTTTGATCATCGCTTCCGGGGCCACYTTGCTGATCCCCYTGGCCTTTCGCAGTATGATTGATGAGGGGTTTTCCGCTGAAAAYGCCGGTTTAATTGACCGTTATTTTGCCATTCTGATGGCGGTGGCCTTCATCCTGGCGGTGGCAACCTTTGCCCGGCATTATTTTGTTTCATGGATTGGCGAACGAGTCGTAGCCGATATTCGMAARGCCGTATTCAGTAATGTTATTCGTTTAAGCCCGACGTTTTTTGAGAAAAATCTTACCGGTGATATTATTTCGCGCCTGACCACGGACACCACYGTTATYCAGTCGGCGGTGGGGTCTTCCATMTCCATTGCCCTGCGGAATGTCCTGACCCTTGTAGGCGGCCTGGTTTTTATGGCGGTGACCAGTGCCAAGATGCTGGGRCTGGTGTTATTGGTGGTGCCGCTRGTGGTGGTRCCGATYATCGTTCTGGGCCGCCGGGTGCGCAAACTGTCCACCAAAACACAGGATAAAACCGCCGAGGTCAGCGCGGTGGCCAATGAAACCATCGGCGCGGTGCAGACCATTCAGGGCTTCACGCAGGAAGTGCGGGAAAGCCTGCGCTTTTCCACCTATGTGGAGGCCMYGYKYSAKAYSSYGRWMYGGCGGATTAAAATCCGCTCATGGCTGATGGGCCTTGTGATCCTGACGATGTTTGCCGCCATGGATTTTGTCCTGTGGATCGGGGCGTCSGATGTGATYTCGGGCCAGATGACCGGCGGMGARYTGGCGTCTTTCGTYATGTATGCGGCCATGGTSGCCGGGGCGGTGGGCTCGCTCAGYGAGGTTTACGGCGAACTGCAACGGGCCGCWGGTGCCATYAGCCGGTGYGTGTCGATTATCCATACGGAGGCTGATATTAAGGCCCCTGAAAACCCTCAGYCCTTACCRGATGTCCATGAGGGCCGTATTGACTTTAACRAYGTGACCTTCACCTATCCTTCAAGGCCGGGGGAGAAGATAYTRAATCAGCTTAACCTGTCCGTGGCAAAGGGCGAAAATYTGGCTATTGTCGGYCCGTCCGGYGCCGGAAAAACYACGGTYTTTCAGCTCATACAGCGTTTTTATGAYCCGGCSGAGGGGWMCATCACCATTGACGGCGTRAATATCCGTCAGGCTGATCCGGAAGAGGTRCGWAAACGGCTGGCTATTGTMCCTCAGGARACGGTGGTTTTYGCSACCACGGTGGAGGATAATATCCGTTACGGCAATCCCGATGCCAGCGTGGAMATGGTCAGGKCYGCCGCCGTGGCCGCCCGYGCCGATGAATTYATTGATCGCCTGCCGGACGGGATGCAGACYTATCTGGGYGAGCGCGGYAGCCGCCTGTCCGGGGGACAGCGYCAACGYATCGCYATTGCCCGCGCCATATTGCGGGATGCGCCGATTCTGTTGTTGGATGAGGCGACCTCATCGCTGGATGCGGAAAGCGAGAAGAAGGTGCAGGAAGCACTGGAAAAACTGATGCAGGGCCGCACCACGCTTATTGTGGCCCACAGGCTGGCGACGGTGAAGAAGGCGGACCGGATCGTAGTCATGGATCATGGCCGTATCATCACTATCGGCACCCATGATGAATTAATTAAAGAAGGCGGTCTTTATGCCCGTCTGGCCAAATTGCAATTCGGCGATAAGGACGAGGCTTAGGTTCTGGTACTTTCATTCACGCTCCGTCACCCTGGACTTGATCCGGGGTCCATGCCTATATAAATATTTGACCTTTCAGACCGTGCGTCTATACCCATATAAATATGGACCCCGGATCAAGTCCAGGGTGACGAAACAGGGTATGGTGTGCAAAATKCTTACCGCTGRGTCAGGCGCATTTCTATGCGGCGGTTGCGTTTGCGGGCCTCTGCCGTATTGGCCTTGTCCAGCGGGTGAAATTGTCCAAAACCTGTGGCGGCAAATCTTTTGGCCGGGATGCCTTCCGAAATCAGAAACTTAACCACCGACAAAGCCCGCGCCGTGGACAGGTCCCAGTTGGACGGGAATTGTTTTGTCCTGATCGGCAGGTTATCCGTATGACCATCGACCCTCAGCACCCAGTCAATATTTTTCGGGATAGTGGCCGAAATTTCTCTCAGGGCACTGGCCAGTTTGCGCATTTCGGTCTGTCCCTTTGACCCCAGAACGGCGGAGCCAGAGGTAAAGAGRACTTCGGAYTGAAARACAAAACGGTCGCCGTGGATGCGAATATCCGACCGATTGCCCAGAACCTTTTTCAACCGGCCAAAGAATTCGGATCGGAACTGGCTCAGTTCCTGCACCTTGGAGGCAAGGGCGGCATTCAACCGCTGGCTCAGGTTTTCAATGGACACGCGCTGATCTTTGTCCCTTTTCTCTGAGGCCTCAAGAGCCGCATTAAGGACGGACAGTTGTTTACGCAGGGTGGTTAATTGATGGTTGAGCAGATCAACGCGCCGGTTGGCGGCCAGGGTTAGTTCCTTCTCACGGGCCAGTGTGGCGGTGGATTCCCGGTATCTTTTTTCCAGATCACGGATGATGCTCACCTGWTCATCACTGCTGCGTTTGACYCGGTTGCCTTGGCCCTGTGCATCGGCAAGGTCGGATTCCAGCTCCAATATGCGCGCCGCAAGGTCTTCCTTGGAAATATTGGCTTCTGTAAGGTTAGATGAGATTCGGTTGAATTCGATATTCAGATCATTATTGATCTGTTCCTGAATGGACAGGCTGTCCTGAAGGTCGAAAATCTCGGCCCGGAGCTTATCCAGTATATCCTCTTTGCTGGACAGGGCCTGTCCCAGAAAGAACTGGGCCAGCATAAAGATGGACAGCAGGAAAATGATCACCAGCAACATGGTGCTGAGGGCATCAACAAATCCCGGCCAGCTGTTATCCATGCCGTTGCCGCCGGGCCGCCGTCTGCCTGTGCGTAACAGAGACATCAGTCGTCCTTTCTGGCGGTCAGTTTCTTATCRGTTGTAAAGAGCGGCTTCTTATTGGACTTTGGCTTGGGCGTTGGCATGTCATAGTCCAGATTATCCGCAGTCGCGGGCGGGGCCGGTGGCGTTGGTTCTGCCTCTGGGGCAGGTTCCGCCTTTGCCGGGGCAGGGTTCGGTTGGGCTTGGGGTTTGCGGTCAACAATAGCGCCCAATGTGCGGGCCAGAAGTTTGAATTCGGATTTCAGGGTATCGTTAAACTGATGCTGTCCCTTCACCGTTTCCTCGGTCAGATATTTAAGCTGAACATCAATATTGCGCAGATGCTTGATCTGAATTTTATCATCCTCGCCGGAAATCTGGCTGGCGAAAAGTTCCAGCATYTGTTTCAGGACTGACCGCATTTCCGTCTGGCTGTCCGACAGGGTGGATAATTGTTCAGACAGGCTGAGCATGGCCGTATTCACATCGGCCCGCCGTTCTTCGCTGCGGGCAATGACGTTATGGAGGTTCTCCAGACTGTCGGCGGATTGTTCCAGCAGRGCGCTCACATAGGCCGGGRCGCTGGCATCACCGCCCTCTACGGCGGCAAGGCTGCTGCCCCGGGAYAGCTTTGTGACGCCGGACAACCAATCCTCAAGGTCRTTGAAAAACCGGCCCTGTGCCTGTCCTGCCTGAAGRTCAATGAAGCCCAGAACCACGGARCCYGCCAGACCRAARAGCGAGGAGCTGAAGGCCGTTCCCATACCGCCAAGGGGCGCAGACAAGCCGTCTTTSAGATCATCAAACAGGATAGATATGTCGTTGGAGCCAACSGTCAGATTGTTGATGGTATCCTTGATGGACCCAATGGTGCCGAGCAAGCCCCAGAATGTRCCCAGCAAGCCCAGAAAGATGAGCAGGCCAATGAAATAGCGGGTAATCTCGCGTCCTTCATCCATCCGGGCGGCGATACCGTCCAATATGGTGCGCATGGACAGGGCGGACAGGGACAGCTTGCGGTCGCTTTCCCCCATCATGGCGGCCATGGGGGCAATAATTTTTGGCGCGTCGCCGGGCATCTCGGATGAGTCACTTTTGCGAAATTTTTCAATCCATATGGTGGCGGGACTCAGCATGGTTACCTGCCGGATGGACATAATAATGCCGATGAGCAGAACGCTGGCAATGAGGCCATTCAGACCCGGATTGGTGGCAAAGGCACCCTGCAATCGCGGGTATAAGAATATACAGAGAATAATAACAGGTATGAGAAAAAGTACAATTCGCGTCAGATATTTCTGAGGTCGGGTCATGCCGTTTTGGTCCTTAACTTGATTTCGTCCCTAATTGTTCCCGATATTATCAGGGCTTTTTGCAAGAGTCTAAGATTTATAAACGGGCAGGATTAAGAATTACCTTAATTTAGCGCCGTTTTCTTCTTTTGGATTTCTTTTTTTTGGGTGGCAGGATGTCCTTATATTCGCTAAGGGCTTTGCCAGTGAGCTTTGTGGCCCCCTTTTCGGTCACATAAGACAGGTCATAATCCGCAATATAACGGTAATTGGCTACGGAGGCTCTGGATTCGGCAAAATTTCGTTCAAAGAAATTCATATGTTCATTGATGTTGAAATGGTCAATTTTGCGGGTAAAGCGGATGGTGCCGATTAAGCTCGCCGTATCGTTGCGGGCTGTGACCTCAATTACCGTGGGATAGGTGGAATGGTTATTGCCTTTCTTAATATCTTTGTATTTCAGGGTGATATTGGAGAACTCAGTAATATCATTATCCGAATCCCTAAGGCTCAATATGGTATCTTCACTGCCATCGGACCGTTTGATTGATGACAGGAAGGGTACGGGCTGACCCTTACCCTCRGCCTTCAGGCCAAAGACGCGTAACCWGTTTTTCAACAGTTTCTCCGTCCGGCCATTAAAAACCACATGAGTGCCAAAGCCCTGAACCTTGCCGCCGCCGGTGATGAAGCTTTGCGTGTCTTCATCTAATATGCTCCATTGGCCCTGTCCTTCAACGAACGGCATATAAAAAGAACTTTCCATATAGGMTTTTTTCTTGTCATAACGCTGTTGGTACCGGGGCATTTCGGGAGAAGTCACGTTTGTATTGACCCAGTTACCGTCCTTGCGGCCAATACGAATCTCATGTTTGTTGCCATTGCTTTTCAGGCGATGGACATGGATGAACAGGTCGAACTTTTCTTTATCAAATCCCCATTCATCAGGGCCACGGCCATTTTTGATGATGGTGCGTTTGCCGTCAGGGGTGACCACGGTGGCAATCATAATGCCGTGGTGCTTGCCCACGGGCCACGGCAGGTTGGCTATCAAAAACTGGCTGGTGACAAAGCTGCCGTCTTCAAACAGGAAATATTGTTCCCAATATTCCTTGTAATAAGCATCCTGCAACATTAATGGCTTGCTGTGATCCATTGCCTGAAGGTTTGTCGGCAACAGAAAAATCAAAGACATGATACATAATTTGATCAGTTTCAAGCGATGGTTCCTTGTCTGGGGGCTGTTTTATTTTGGCTCGTTATGTTCCATAAATATGTTCATAGCATGACTGAGTTGTGTTCATTGCGTGGCCGGATAAAGACAAAAGCCACCCCTGTTGCGGGATGGCTTTGATATGTTCGAAGGCTGAGGTCTCAGCAACATAATTGTTCACGCGCCGTATTGAGGAGGTCTTCCATTTCCCGGCGGACTTGATGTTCGGAGATATTGACGCCTTTTTCATCCAGATCACCCTTGATCTTGCGGTAGACATCTTCCTCACCAACTTCTTCAAAATCGGCWWTRAYRACTTSCKYRGCATAGGCATCTGCGGCGTCGCCCTCAAGGCCCATTTTTTCGGCGGCCCATAGCCCAAGTAGCTTGTTACGGCGGGCGCCTACTTTAAAATCTAATTCTTCATTACGGGCAAATTCTTTTTCATAGGCCTGTTCACGGTCGTCAAATTGGGTCATTTATCCGATCTCCTTAAAGTCTCATCACAAAATTCGTCTGTCCTTATGTACGCCAGAATGCATTTTGTTTCCATTATTTTATATGGGGACGGTAACTTTATTTTTTAAGGGCTGTTCCAATTGTTTTCCGGGACTAATTGGGATATGTTCGCCTCGCTTGATTCTCTTAACTGAAAACACTCTATTTTTGACAGGAAACACACAGATGCCCTCCAAATCCCCCGCAGAAGAAATGCCCAAAGGCGAGAAACTATACGAAGGCAAAGCCAAGGTTTTGTTCAGAGGCGAAGACGCCGGCACCATCGTGCAATATTTCAAGGATGATGCCACCGCCTTTAATGCCCAGAAAAAAGGCACCATCACCGGCAAGGGAATCATCAATAACAAGGTCACTGAACTTGTGATGATCAATCTGGCCCGGATTGGTATTCCGACCCATTTTATCAAACGGTTGAATGACCGGGAACAGTTGGTGCGTGAGGTTGAGATTGTGCCGCTGGAGGTTATCGTGCGCAATGTGGTGGCCGGAACCATGGCGAAACGTCTTGGCATAGAGGAAGGGCGGCGGCTGGCCCGTCCCATCATCGAATTTTCCCTGAAAGACGATGATCTGGGCGATCCGCTCATTGCCGAGGAACATATCCTGTCCCTTGATCTGGCCGATGATGAGGARCTGAGCGAAATTTTCGACATGACCCATCAGATCAATGATTTTCTGCGCGGCTTTTTCGCCAGCGTCGGAATTGAACTTATTGATTTCAAACTGGAATATGGCCGCCTTTATGATGAGGAYGARAYSRGYTACAGCYTGATYCTYGCCGATGAATTCAGCCCGGATAATTGTCGCCTGTGGGATATTGAAACCGGCAAGAAGCTGGACAAGGATCGTTTCCGCCGCGATCTTGGCGGTGAGATCGAGGCCTATGAGGAAGTCGCCCGGCGGCTTGGCATTGCCCTGTAATTATAGAAAGGCTTATCCGTGAAAGCACGCATACATGTCACCCTGAAAAATGGTGTTCTTGACCCCCAGGGTAAGGCCATTCAGCATGCGCTGTCGGCCCTTGGCTTTGATGGGGTGGAGGATGTCCGGCAGGGAAAATATATTGAACTGGACCTTGCGGAAACTGATCCGGGCAAGGCTCAGGCCGTTGTTGAGGATATGTGCAAGAAGCTCCTGTCCAATACGGTCATTGAGAATTACACAATAGAGATTGATTGACGCCCATGAAAACTGCTGTTGTCGTATTTCCTGCTTCTAATTGTGACCGCGATATGATTACCGCGCTCGAAAAAATTACCGGGCAAAAACCCCATATTATCTGGCATCAGGATGATGATATTCCCGCTGTGGATATGATCGCGCTGCCCGGCGGTTTTTCTTTCGGCGATTATTTACGGTGCGGGGCTATGGCGGCCCGTTCGCCCGTGGTGCGCAAGGTYATTGAACATGCGAACCGGGGCGGTCACGTGATCGGGGTGTGTAACGGTTTTCAGGTCTTGACCGAAACTGGTCTGTTGCCGGGCGCCTTGATGCGTAATGAAAGTCTGAAATTCGTTTGCCGGGATGTTCATCTCAAGGTGGAAAACAACGATACGCCCTTCACCAATGCCTACGGGCAGGGTGAGGTTATCACCATTCCCGTGGCCCATCATGACGGCAATTATTTTGCCGATCCGGAGACGCTGGCGGAATTGGAAGATGAGGGGCGGGTGGTTTTTCGCTATGTGGATAAGGACGGGCAGGCCGGAGGCAATCCCAACGGTTCGCGCAACAATATCGCCGGGATCATCAACCGCCGGAAGAATATTCTGGGGATGATGCCTCACCCCGAACGGCTGATTGAGGAGGTACAGGGCGGCATAGATGGCCTTGGCTTCTTTAAAAGCATGATCAACGCACTTAATTAAGGGCCTGCCGATGACGTGGAATAATAACGTGGAAATTACCGATGCGCTGGTCCGGGAACATGGCCTGAGCGCGGATGAATATGCCCTGTGCCTGAATATTCTGGGCCGGACGCCGACCCTGACRGAGCTTGGRATTTTCTCCGTAATGTGGAGCGARCATTGCTCCTATAAATCATCTAAAAAACATCTAAAAACCCTRCCCACCAAGGCACCGTGGGTCATTCACGGGCCGGGGGAGAATGCGGGCGTCATTGATATTGGCGATAATCAGGCGATTATATTCAAGATGGAAAGCCATAACCACCCGTCCTATATCGAACCTTACCAAGGGGCGGCGACGGGCGTAGGCGGTATTCTGCGCGATGTCTTTACYATGGGCGCGCGGCCCATTGCCAATATGAATGCCCTGCGCTTTGGCTCCCCCGATCATCCAAAAACCCGGCATCTGCTTAGCGGTGTGGTTGAGGGCATTGGCGGTTACGGTAATTGTGTTGGCGTTCCGACCGTGGGCGGCGAGACCAATTTTCACCCGTCCTATGACGGTAATATTCTGGTCAATGCCATGACRGTTGGCCTTGCGGATCAGGACAAGATTTTCCTGTCRGCGGCGGCGGGTATCGGCAATCCTGTGGTCTACGTTGGCTCCAAAACCGGGCGGGACGGGATTCACGGCGCAACCATGGCCTCCGCAGAATTYACYGARGATACTGAGGGAAAACGCCCTACCGTGCAGGTGGGTGATCCTTTTACCGAAAAACTGCTGATCGAGGCTTGTCTGGAACTGATGTCCACGGATATGGTGGTGGCCATACAGGATATGGGCGCGGCGGGCCTGACTTCATCTTCGGTTGAGATGGCCTCTGGGGGCGGGGTTGGCTTTGCTTTCAATCTGGATATGGTTCCTCAGCGCGAAGAGGGTATGACCCCTTACGAAATGATGCTGTCGGAAAGTCAGGAGCGGATGCTGATCGTCCTGAAACCGGGGCGCGAAGCTGAAGCCAAGGCCATTTTTGACAAATGGGATCTTGATTTTGCGGTTATTGGCAAGATTACCGATACGGGCAACCTGACCCTGACCTTCAAGGGCGAAGTGGTGGCCGATATTCCGACTCAGCCTTTGGCCGATAATTCGCCGGAATATGACCGGCCATGGGTCCGGACGGAACCAAAAGCCCCCTTGGGCGCAGTGGCGGCCCCTGCGGATATGAAACAGGCGTTGCTGGATATGATCGGCTCGCCCCATCTGTGTAGCCGTCACTGGATCTGGCAGCAGTATGACAGCCAGGTCATGGCGGACACCATTCAGAAACCGGGCGGTGATGCCGCCGTGGTGCGGGTTCACGGGACGAACAAGGCCATTGCCATCACCACTGATTGCACGCCGCGTTATTGCTATGCGGACCCGGTGGAGGGTGGCAAGCAGGCGGTGGCGGAAACATGGCGCAACCTTACCGCCGTGGGCGCTTTGCCGCTGGCAATCACCGACTGCCTGAATTTCGGCAACCCGGAACGCCCGGAAATCATGGGCCAGTTCGTGGGCTGTATTGAGGGCATGCGCGAGGCTTGCGAAGTTCTGGACTACCCCGTGGTGTCGGGCAATGTRTCSCTTTATAATGAAACCAACGGCACCGGTATTCACCCGACCCCGGCCATTGGCGGCGTCGGGCTGTTACAGGATAGCTCCATAATGGTCACCATCGCCCCGCAGGCAGAAGGTGAAATTCTGATTCTGATCGGCGAAACCAAAGGCCACCTTGGGGCCTCGCTGTATCTTGAGGTGATGGAAGGCCGCGAAGAGGGTGCACCGCCGCCTGTTGATCTCGCCCTCGAAAAGAAAAACGGTGATTTTGTTCGYGCTCAGATAGAAGCCGGGAATATTGCCGCCTGYCACGATATATCCGACGGTGGCCTTTATGTGGCCCTGGCGGAAATGGCCATGGCCGCCAATATGGGCATGACCGTTGCCATAGACGGCGGGGWTATACCACCCCATGCTTTGGCTTTTGGTGAGGACCAGGCGCGGTATATATTGTCGATTCCGGCGGATAAAGCCGATGATATGTTTGAAATGGCTCAGCAAGCGGGTATTATTGCACAGGTTTTGGGTAATACAGGGGGGGCTATGGTGAGGTTGTCTGATATTGTTCTAACTGTCMGTGAATTAAAGGATTGTCACAACAGGTGGATGACAAATTATATGTCTTTGGATTAACATACACTGGGGTGGTCTGTAAGAAGTGTGGGAAAAAATATGATATTTTTAATTGGAATGCCGCGAAGCGGTACGACATGGGTGGCAAAGATATTTGATAGTAATCCTGATGTACTTTATCATCATGAGCCTGACTCAGTTAAAAAAGCGCAGGATGTCCCATATTTTCCTGACCCAGAGGAATTTGAAGAACGCGCGCCTGAGGCACGGCGCTATTTTTCCGGACTTTTTAAAGTAAGGCATTTAAAATCAGCGGGTTCGATCCCTGTTTTCCGAAAAAATTATTTAAGTAAAACTACCAATAGGATATTGCCCGGTTTAATTGTTTTTTTAAAAACTGTTTCACAGATATTTAGCAAATTAAAAATTCCTGTCGATATTAAGGCACCGAAATTCGTCAGGAAAGGCTTGAAAAATAACAAGCTTGTAGATGTTATGAAATCGGTCGATTCATCTTGCCGTTCGGGCCTTGTGACACGGGCATTTCCAGAGGCTAAAATAATATTTATTGTCAGGCATCCCTGTGGTTATGTATCTTCACAGCTTAGAGGGAGAAAACAGAATCATCTGAATAATGTGATATATTATTCACAATTATCATCTATGGATGTTGCAAAGGAGCGGGGCTGGACTGTTGATGTCATCAAAARTATGTCTRTGGAAGAACAAATAGCCTGCACATGGGTTTGTTTGAATGAGAAAGTMTTYAATGATATTGARGGYCAGGAAAATTGTTTTCTRTTGYTATAYGAAGATCTGTGCAATGACCCWATTGAAATAAGYCGCCGYYTGTTTGATTTTTGCAACCTCGACTATACGRAYCAGACGGATGTTTTTATTAAAAGCAGCCTGAATTACRAAGGCGGTGAGGAAAAATACTTTCAAACAGTGCGTGATCCCAAAACGGCGGCAGAAAAATGGAAAAAGGAATTAACATCGGAACAGATAGAAAAAGTCAGAAAAATAGTGTCCGGGACAAAATCCGGTGATAAATTACTTTCTTTTTATGCGTGACAGGACATATTTTGTTTTTTTATTTGAAATTTTCTATAGTTATCCCATATCTATAGACTAGGAGAAAATTATTATGGCCATGGAGGCAACAGAGATAGAAGCAATGATCAGGGATTCAATTCCTGATGCCAAGGTTACTATAGAGGATTTGCGCGGGGACGGGGACCATTATGCGGCTCTGGTGATTTCACAGAAATTTGCCGGATTAAGCCGCGTCAAGCAGCATCAGATGGTCTATAAGGCCCTCAAAGGRAAAATGGGYGATGATCTYCATGCCCTTGCCCTWCAAACCGCCGTACCAGAATGACAAAAATATAATTTCAGGAAAAANCTTATGACAAACCCAATTTTCGCCCGTATCGAAGCYGACGTTCAAAATAGTGACATTGTTCTCTATATGAAGGGCAGTCCCATGTTCCCCCAATGCGGTTTTTCCGCCKCCGTGATAGAGGTGCTAAATCATTTTAAAATGGATTTTGAAGCCTTTGATGTGTTGCAGGATTCCGCGCTTCGGGACGGTATCAAGGAATATAGCGAATGGCCGACYATTCCCCAGCTTTATGTGAAGGGTGAGTTCGTTGGYGGATGTGACATCATCCGTGAGATGGCGGCAAATGGCGAATTGRTTGGTCTGTTYGAACAGAASGARATCAAGCCWAAAGCCTGATTTTCAGTATCAAGRTAATAAAACGGGAGGTGTTGTTTGACACCTCCCGTTTTTTTGRATGACTATTGWCTGMYCGTCCTAGAAGAAGGACCGTAYAGTYARRCCAAATGTACGGGGCTGATTGGTCCGGAAACCAAGCCGCGCCCGTCCACCGCGCTCACGGTCAAAGGACAGATTGGCATTCTCGTCCGTCAGATTGTTGATATARGCCACWACTTCCCAACTTTCCATAACAATACCCGCGCTGATATTCAGTGTCTGGTATGACCCAAGTTCCAAGTCTATGACCGTTTCGTCAAGGCCACTTGCCCCGCCGAATGGCAGACCGGAAGCCTGTCGGAGAATGGAATTCCCTTGTCCGCCCGCTTCCTGATCGGAAGGCTGGGTAAAGATGCTGCTGCGATGCTGGAAGGTTGCGGAAACATAACCTTCCGTATTATCGCCAAAGGAATCAAGCTCGAAGTTATAGGTCGCGGTCACGCCAATATTGAATTTTGGCACGGATGGCAGACGATTGCCGTCCCGCACGCCGCCCAGAACCGCACCGGCGCTGTCYAGGACGGTTGAATCAAATTCAGACTGGAGGAGGCTACCGGCAACAGAAATATCGAAGCCTTCAATGGGCTGGGCTTTCAGTTCAAACTCAACCCCCTGTGAATGGGCATCCGGCACATTAAAGGATATGCGCGAAGAACAGGAGCCGGCGTCCAATGTTACCTGAAGGTTGGACATCTTGGTATAAAATGCCGCCACATTCAGAGACATACTACCCGTGTTAACCTTGACCCCGGCCTCATAGTTCCAGAGGGTTTCATCATTATAGTCCTGAAAACCACCAAATATAGCCAGATCATTGGCATTACAAAGGGCCGTATTCAGAGGATCATTCACCCCGCCAAGACGAAAACCTTTTGAAATCTGGGCATTGACGGTAATTTCGTCATTCACGTCATAACTGGCCAGAAAGCGCGGGGTAAAGCCGTTGGAGGCTGTTTTGTCCACCTGATCCACAACACCGTTGCCGAAAAGCCCGACCTGGGTMACGCTACGGGTTTCTTCGTAATCATAATAACGGCCACCGGCGGTGAAATGAAATTCGTCGGTGATGTCATATGTGGCTTCGGCAAAGACCGCAATCTGTTCCAGATTATAGGGCAATTCAGAATAGAAGGGCGAATCAACCGGCCCGACACCGGCCCCGACAGCMRCAGAAGTGCCGGCACCCAAGGCCGCGTCAACAAAGGCGTCATAACCGGGGGTTGGCAGAAACTGCTTATAGAAACGGTCGGTGTTGGCATAGAAAACTCCGGCTACCCACTGCAAGGGCCCGTCATCGTTTGAGCTGACCCGGACTTCCTGRGTAAATTGTTTGACCTTGGTTGTGTCTCGCAGATTGGACGGCAGTAATACAGCAGCATCCGGGAAGCCAAGGTCAACCGACACACTGCCGGTCAGGGCACTGGCATCACGGCTGACCAGTATATCCCGGTCTGTGTAGCTTGAAACCGTTGTCAGGTCAAAACCGTCATAGTTAATTTCGGCAGTTAAATCGGCAATCAGGGTCTTGTCATTAAAGCCTTCCCGCCGGAGCAGGAATTGCTGGCGTGGGCCTAACTGTACCGGCGGCCGGGTGKTTGTGAATGGATTGGCGTACAGATTAAAGACTTCCTGACGGTTATTGCCGTCCACATCGATTTTCTGATAGATAATCCGGGGTGTTATGGTGATATTTTCTGTGGGTTTCAGGAGCAGGGAGATGCGTCCACCGGTGCGGGAGCCACTGTTGACATTATGATCTATGCCGCCCCCTTCACGCAGGGCATCAATGAAGCCGGCATATTCCGTGCGATAGCCAACGATACGAATGGCGGCCTTGTCTTCAGAAATCGGCACATTAATCATGCCTTTGATATGGCCGCCAGTGCCGCCGCCATCAACGACATTGATATTACCCTCGACGCTGCCTTCCAGACCTTCGGTGTTTGGCTGATTGGTGATATAGCGGATGGTGCCGCCAATGGAGCCGGAGCCAAACAACGTGCCTTGCGGTCCGCGCAGGACTTCCACACGGTTCAGGTCATAGAGGTCAATATCCGGGGTAAAGAGTGACAGGGARATCACGGATTCATCCAGATATACGCCAACCTGTTCCTTAACGCCCGGCTGATCGCGAACGATCTGACCCGCTGATACGCCGCGAATGGCAACCTGACTCTGGCCGGGGCCGAGATTTTGTATCATCAGGCCAGCCACATTGCGGGCAAGGTCTTCAAGGCTTTGCGCGCCAGTACGTTGAATATCTCTCTGTGTCTGGGCGTTGATTGAAAAGGGGACATCCTTGATGGTGGACGACCTTTTGGTTGCCGTAACRAGAATTTCCTCAAATACGACCTTGTCTTTTGTGTCTTCTTCGGCAAAGACAACGCCGTTTATGATCATGCTGGACGCCATAGCGGTCCCGGCAAGAATGGTTAATTTTCTGGATATTTTCATGGATATGTTTCCTCTGTTATTATTGAAGTTAGGGGATAGTGTTTTTTTATTGTTAATTATGCAGTAAAGACGTTCTAGAGAAGCTTTTTGGCAAGTTTTTTACCTATTAGTAAATTTTTTNAATCTTTACTTGGTGATACGACTTTTACATCGACAAATCCCTGACGGGCAGGGATGCCATGAATCCGGGTGCAGACAGCGGGTTTCATGGGTATAGACTATAATATTACCCGCACCATTGTCAACATAGACGCCGGGCAGGAGATACATGGGAACAAATATTAAAACTTACTTTTTTAACAGATAATCCCGGGTGAGGGGTACAGTCCCCACCTTTTTGGCCAGTTGGAATTGAAACACCACATGGCCAAGGTTGCGAAAGGAYGMTTCYGCGCTGGCCAGATAAAAATYCCACATGCGGAAAAACCGTTCATCATAAAGGTCGATAATGGCYGCYYTGTTYTTATWAACSCGSGCACGCCATTCTTTYARKGTTTTGGCATAATGCAACCGCCAGACCTCCATATCGGTAATATAAAGCCCGGCTTTCTCAATGAYCGGGGCGATTTCCGACAGRCTGGGCGCATATCCGCCGGGGAAGATATATTTAATGGTCCAGGGGTCSGTGGAGCCGGGACCATCGGCGCGCCCTATGGTATGGATCAAGGCRAYCCCGTCATCTTTCAGRCARTCATAGACCTTGTCAAAATAGGTTTGATACTGCCGCCGTCCCACATGCTCAAACATGCCTACGGAGACGACACGGTCAAATTTTTGGCTYACATCCCGATAGTCCTGAAAATTGAAGCGAACTTTATCAGAAACATTACCGTCTTTGGCCCGTTTGCGGGCAATGTCATATTGTTCCTGACTGAGCGTCACACCGGTGACACTGGCGCCGGAGGCTTTRTTCAGATGCAGRGCCAAYCCGCCCCAGCCACAACCGATGTCYAATACCTCATGATGGCCTTCCAGCAGAAGTTTGGCSGCAATGAGGTTTTTCTTGTTTTCCTGYGCCTGTTCCAGCGTGTCTTYCGCCGACCTGTAATAGGCACAGCTATATTGCCGGTCCGGGTYCAGAAACATATCATARAGCTTGCCCGACAGGTCATAATGATGGGCTACATTCTTTTGCGAACGSCCTGTTGGATTAATCTGCGCGATCCAGCTTTTAAAACGGCTATAGGGATCGCCGCCGGTCAGATGCATGGCGTTGCCCTTGCGCCATTCCATATTTTTGGTGATCATATAGAGGAAGTCATATATGTCCTTGCCGTCTTCGACGGTYAGCGTGCCGTCCATATAACATTCACCGGCCTTCAGGTCTGGCTTGAAAAACAGCTTCCGGGGAACACTGCCGTCATGAAAGCGAATGGTGATCTGAGGCGTTGGCGTACCAACAAAGCTATGTTTGGTGCCAGAGGCATCAATGACATGAAGTGTGCCCTCGCGGATCAGTTTTTTYAGGAAAAAGGCCAGTAAGAACATATGTCACCCAATTTTAAAGATTTGCGCAATCATGCCATTTTGTCGTATGCTGTGCAAGATGATAATTTGGCGTTWTKRCACCGGGAGGGCATATGTTTAAAATGATTTTAGCCGTGGCAWTGGGCGGTGCCYTGGGGGCCACGGGCCGKTTTTTGGTGGGTAAAATGATGTTCAGGCTYATGGGKCCGGGCTTTCCCTGGGGCACCCTGACCGTAAATATCCTTGGTTCTTTCATCATTGGCGTGGTGGTGACTATCCTAGCGGCCCGATATAGCCTGTCCCATCATTGGCAGGGGTTTCTGGTCATTGGGGTTTTGGGCGGTTTTACCACCTTTTCCGCCTTCTCTATGGAGGTGGGACTGATGCTGGAACGGGATGAGATCGCACTGGCGGGCACCTATGCGGTCTCGTCACTTATATTGGGGGTTGCGGCCCTGTTCTTGGGGCTTTACGCCGGGCGCTATTTGGCGTACTACCATCCCCTGACATAAGGAGACAGTGATGGGCGTGACCCACCATAAGATTCAGCCGTTCGAGGATGGCTGGCGTATTGATAAATGGTTCAAAMAGAAATTCCCGGATTTAAGCTTTGGCCGCCTGTCAAAGCTGATGCGTACMGGACAGGTGCGGGCCGATGGCAAACGGATCAAAGCCGGCTTTCGGGTGGCAGAGGGCATGGAAATTCGCGTGCCTCCCATTGGCGACAACCCCAATGCGGGCAAGACCCGCGCCCCCAGGCCTCAGAAAAAACACAGCGATGAAGATAGCCGCCTCATGCGGGATATGGTGATTTATCAGGATAACAGCGTGATTGTCCTCAATAAGCCCCCCGGCCTTGCGGTACAGGGCGGCAGCAAGACGACGCGCCATATTGACGGGCTGTTGGACTGTCTTCAGGGTGATAACCCGGAACGGCCAAAGCTGGTTCATCGGCTGGACAAGGATACCAGCGGGGTTCTGGTGATTGCCCGGAGCAGCGCGGCGGCAAAGAGCCTGACRGAATCATTCCGCAATCGGCGCACATCCAAAATCTATTGGGCTTTGGTGATGGGCAGGCCGGAMCGGACCGAGGGCACCGTTAATGCCCCGCTGGACAAGGAACCGGGCACCCGGGGCGAGCGCATGATGGTGGCCGACAAGGGCAAGAAGGCGGTRACGGATTTYTATGTGATGGAYRGYGCGCTCAGGTCYACAAGCTGGGTCGCTTTCAAGCCGGTGACGGGCCGCACCCATCAGATACGCGTTCATGCCACGGTGCTGAATACGCCCATTGTGGGGGACGGTAAATACGGCGGCAAGGCGGCCTTTCTGGACGGGGCGGTCAGTAAGAAACTGCACCTGCAYGCGCGCAGCATTGAAATTGATAACCCGGACGGCGGCTTGCTCAATGTGACGGCGGACCTGCCGCGCCATATGAAGGAAAGCTGGGATATGTTYGGCTTTGACAAACAGGACAAGAGCAATCCCTTTGCGGAGGATGAGGCGTAATGATTATCCTGAACCAGAAACAAAAGGATGTACGCATCGGCATGATCRCCGGGGCGGTATTTTCTGTTGTCTGGGTTGGTATGGGCTATGGCTTTATCGATATGGACCTACCCCTGTGGGTGACCACCGGCGACCGTCTGGCTTATGTGCTGAAAAGCGAAATTTACGCGGCCTTGATGCTATTGTTCGGGATCATGGCGGTGGCGGGGCAACGGTTTTTCTCTGATCAGGCCATTGAAGGACAGACTGACGGACTGCCCAAGGCGATTACCATTAATCTGCGCTATATCCAGAACACCATGGAACAGCTTGTYCTGATGATCGTTGTTCATTTGGCCTATGCGGCCACGGCGGATAGCGGGGATATGAAGATCATTCCCATTCTGGTCAGCCTGTTCATCGTGGGCCGGATCAGCTTTTGGGTTGGCTATCATCAAAATGCCCTGTCCCGCGCCTTTGGTTTTGCGGTGACCTTTTATCCGACGGCGGTGGTGATGTTCGTCACCCTGTGGCATATGGGRGTATAGATGAAACTTRTYGTGTTTGATTGTGACGGGACTTTGGTGGATGGTCAGCATTTGATCATTGACGCCATGCAGTCAGCTTGCCGGGTCTGTGATACGGCCTATCCGGGGGATGAGGCCATCCGTCAGATTGTCGGCCTTTCCCTTATGGAAGCCATTGGAATTTGTCATCCGGGCGAAAGTGAGGCGACCCACCTTGCCCTCAAGGATGCTTTCGTTGCCCGCTTTCAGGAATTGCGCAAGCAGGATGATGTGCCGGAGCCGCTCTTTGACGGGGTGAAAGAGGTCATTGAAAGCCTGAGCGAGGCGGGGTATCTGCTCGGCATWGCCACGGGAAAATCCCGGCGCGGRTTRGAGATCACCCTGAAAAATCACGGCTTGAGSGAKYATTTCCTKACCCTGAATACYGCCGATGACGGGCCGGGAAAGCCACATCCRTCCATGTTGCTGAACGCCATGCAGGATGTTGGGGCCATGGCGGAAAATACCTTTATGATCGGTGATACCACCTATGACATYCATATGGCRCAGGCSGCAAAGGTGCGGGCCGTGGGSGTGACATGGGGCTATCATGAGCCGGAAAAGCTGATGCAGGCCGGGGCCGATCATATGATTGACCATATTTCCCACCTCAGAAAGATTCTTGATGAAACGGTTTTATAAGCGCGCAGACGTGGTGCCGCAGGMCAGTGGCTTTACGGTGGAACTTGACGGGCGCTTGGTTAAAACGCCGGAAAAAAGACCCGCCATCAGCCCKACNAAAGSYCNTGGCAGAGGCCATTTGCCRGGAATGGAACGCGCAAGAGGATAAGGTTGCGCCGGACAGTATGTTGATGGCCAAGCTATTGAATACGGCCATTGACCGGGTGGACACGCGCCGGGATGACCTGATTTCTGAACTGGTCAATTATGCGGATACGGATTTGCTCTGTTACCGGGCGGAATCTCCGGCTGATCTGGCGGCTTTGCAGGCTACGGAATGGCAACCGCTCCTTGATTGGCTGGCGGATACGCATGAGGTTCACCTGACGGTTACAACAGGGATACTGCATGTGGCGCAGGACAAGGCGGCACTGGCCAAGGTGGGGACTATTCTACAGGATGTTGACAGTTTCCAGCTCGCGGCTTTTTATAATATCACCACCCTGTGTGGTTCGGTTTCGGTGGCCCTGAATGTGTTGGGGGGCAATATTGACGGGGCGCAGGCCTGGCGGGCGGCTATTCTGGATGAGCAATATCAGATTGACCAATGGGGCAGGGATGACGAAGCCAAAATCCGCCATGATAATATGAAGGCGGAGCTGGATGCGGCGGTTGCTTTTCTGACAATGCTTTAACAGTGGCGAGGCGTTTCCCCGCCACTGCAAAAAAAGTCGRGCTAGAATTTGCTTCTGACACCGGCAAAGAATGAACGGTCCGGGGTGCCAAAGCCAAAGACCTGCTGATATTCTTTGTCAAACAGGTTATCAACCCGGCCATAAACCTCTATCCCGTCGCTGAATTCATAGGATGCTTTCAGGTCAAAGCGGGTCCAGCCATCTGTGCCGGGGGAGAATCTATCAGTTTCCTTTCCGTTATAAGTCATGCTGAAAGCCACATTAAATTCTGGTATGATCTGCCATTGAACCTCGGCAAAGGCGGCATTTTTCGGCACCCGTACCAATATAATATTGGAGCCTTTATCCTTGGCATCGGTATAGGTGTAATTGCCGCGCACGGTCAGGCCGTCAACAAGCTGTGCCTCAAGGGACAGTTCAATTCCTTTGGTGCGCACATTATTGATATTGCCAAAACCGACCGAGAAATCAAAATCAATCAGATTCTTGATTTTCTGATCGAAATAGGTAGYGCCCAATTGAATTCTATCTTCCCAGAGAGCCTGTTCAATGCCCACTTCCCAACCTTTGGACTCTTCCGGTTTCAGGTCAGCGTTTGGTGCCGTCAGCCCGCAAAATCCACAAATATAAGTCAGCTGAAAGATACTGGGTGCCTTGAATCCTTCGCCCCAGTTGGCAAAGATTTTGGTGCCGCTATCGGCCAAATAATAGGCGGCAGTCAGGCGTGGTGTCGTGGTGCCGCCATATTGGTTATGGTCATCATAGCGCAGCCCCGCCGTCAGGGTCAGCCCTTCCACGCCTTGCCAACTGAGCTCAGAAAAGACACTGTCAATGTTGAATTTTTTTGGTGATGTGCTTTCAGCTTTGGTTTCTTCATGYTGCAGGCCAAAGGAAATGCCGAAATCATCATTCACAGTATAATGGCYGAAATAGTCAAGGTTGAAACGTTCCCCGCCAAAGTTGCCAAAGGGATTGGGCGCCCCYCCGGCTTCACTGCGGCGGTCTATTTTGGAATATTCCACGGACAAAGTATTTTGCAATGYGCCGTCCAGATAATTGAAGAAACCGCGCCCGGCWATCAGAAATTCTTTGCTAAAGTCTACATTATTGGCATCGACAGGCCCAAAACCATCAACCTCACTTCGGGTGTCAACATARCGGCTGATTAKTGCCAAGCTGTGATTTTCGGATAATTTTCCGGTTATTTTACCRTGCAGGGAAATATTGCGGTAGCCGTCTGCTTCGYTGTTGCCGTTATTCTCRTCGGCTTTTGATATGCCGTTCGTGGTGATGCCACTGCCCGACAGGCTGAAATTCAGCTTGTCGTTACCGCCCGCAATATGCCCGCCCGCCCGGAATGTTTTATAGGAACCTGTCTCAGCAAAAAGACTGCCACCTAATCCTTCTTCGCCGGTGGGGGTGATGATATTAACCACCCCGCCTATGGCGTCAGAGCCGTACATAATGGACTGTGGGCCGCGCAGAACTTCTATCCGCTYGATGCCGCCYGGGTCAAGATTGGCAAAGTTAAAGCCGCCGCCGGGGGCGGAGACATCATTGATCTGCACCCCGTCGATCAGAACCACAGTCTGAGCAGTTCCTGCGCCGCGAATTCGAAGGGAGGAGACACCACCAAAGGAGCCATTCTGGTTCAGGCTCAGTCCGGGAATATTTTGCAGGATGTCCTGAACAAACACGGTCTGTGATTTTTCCAGATCGTCGGCGGTAATCACGGATACACTGCTACCGATTTGAGATAGTGGCCGCTCGTAACGGGTGGCGGAAACCACGACTTCCTGCATGCTGTCTTCGGCTTGGGCGGCCCGGGTGGCGGGTAGAATAGCGGCACTGGACAGGAGGGCAGTAATAAGATGTTTCTGGTATTTCATAGGTCTTTTCCTCATAAATATTTTTTAAATATGTGTGAGGAAGTTCGCAGGGGAATCTCAGAAAACCATCCGCACACAGCAACAAATGTCACCTATGCGGAAAATCCGCTCTGTCCCATTAACCCGATAGGCAGAAAGGGCGACCAGATGGCAGGTTTCCTGACTTATGCCATATGGCAATTACAGTTGCGGGTACAGTCTCGGAATATAYGCCGAGTTCCCTATTATCCTCCTATATGGAGGCACCATCGTCGCCGACAGCTATACTCAAAAGTTGGAGGGGTGGCAAGGGGGGATTTTTATTTTGTATTAGGTCAGGGATATTGAAGAAATAACTTTCGGGTGCCGATGGCATAGCTAATGCCATAAAKCAGACAGATAAGAGAACTCCAGACCAGAAAACTGTCGATGACTTCCGGCATAAGGAAATARGCSGGGATGATCGCAAGGCCGCGCAAAAGATATATGCCGGAAATGATCACAAGCCCGGTTCTYAGCAGGGGCAGTTTTCGGATAATTCCGGCGCCGGAGAAAGCATAAAGCSCCCAGATAAACARGRCAAGCGCAATGCCGGATGTGACCAGCGGCGGATACCAGCTCCTCTGTTCCGCCATGASRGCCATYYSYTCRCCYGCGCCAAAAAAGCGGTACCAGTCCGGCCCGCCAATGAYAATGGCGATATGGAGCAGGGCGGCAATTATACTGAGCAGCCCGCCCAGAATAAGGGGAAAGTTAATCACTCTCACAGGGTCACCGCCGCCGCTATGAARCASRCACTTGAGATCAGGACACCGATAAAGGGTATTTTAAACCAGTATTTTTTGGCCAGAAAAAGATAGCTCAATCCCGTGATAACCGGCAACCATGTGAACCACAGGCTATTTTCRATAACGGCGAAATYCCACAGGGCCAGCGGAATGTAAAAGGCGGCAAYRAGCATGGCCCCCAAACTATGGCTGGCRTTAAAACCGATCCATGCTTTCCAGACCGTCGTATCCTTGGTCARYACCAGCGAYGTGCYCTGCATGGCGTCTTTCRCCGACAGATCRTAAGGGTCGAACTTATTRGTGAAAAAGGTRTAGATCAGATGRACGGTGCCCAGCAGGCCAAAAATGGCGGCCCCGGTAATGAGTAAGATCTGTGCCATATTGCTTTCCTWAATTTTAGTATAAGCCCTTATAACGCATAAATTATTGTGCYWTGCAGCAATTTTTATATAATCTTCACTTGACGGRGKRAWWWTYATCYCTATGTTCTGCCGTGGGCTATCCCTCCCCAACGGGGGACGCCTATTCTGCAAGGAGTAGGAGATAAAATGAAACCTTTACAGAAACCAGCGAACCCGCTGTTTTCGTCAGGTCCGTGYGCGAARCGCCCGGGCTGGACGATTGATAATTTGAAAAACGCGCCCTTGGGCCGTTCTCATCGTGCCAAAATTGGCAAATCCCGTCTTAAACAWGCTATTGACCGCACRGCGRCCATTCTNGGGCKWYCCNGAAGGYTATCGCGTGGGCATTGTGCCGGCGTCYGATACTGGCGCCGTTGAAATGGCGCTCTGGTCCATGCTGGGCGCACGCGGCGTTGATATGCTGGCGTGGGAAAGTTTCGGTTCCGGCTGGATCACCGATGTGACCAAGCAATTGAAACTTGACGACATCCGCAGCCTGACCGCTGATTACGGCGATCTGCCGGACCTGAGCCTTGTGGACCCGGCCCGTGACGTGGTCTTTACCTGGAACGGAACRACCTCCGGCGTTAAAGTACCAAACGCCGACTGGATCAGSGATGACCGGGCRGGCCTGACCATCTGTGATGCYACATCGGCGGCTTTYGCCATGGATTTGCCWTGGGACAAGCTGGAYGTGACCACGTTCTCTTGGCAGAAAGTYCTGGGYGGTGAAGCGGCTCACGGCATGATTATCCTCAGCCCCCGGGCGGTGGAACGGCTGGAAAATTATAACCCGGCCTGGCCCCTGCCWAAAATYTTCCGCCTGACCAAGGGCGGCAAATTGATTGAGGGCATCTTTAGCGGYGCGACCATCAATACCCCGTCCATGCTCTGTGTGGAAGATTACCTTRAYGCGCTCAATTGGGCGGAAAGCATCGGCGGCCTGAAAGGCATGATTGCCAAGTCGGAAGAAAATCTGGCTGTTATCCGGGATTGGGTGGCGCGTACSGATTGGRTMSMGTTCCTCGCCAATGATGCGCAGACCGTGTCCAATACATCTGTGTGCCTGAAAATCGTGGCCCCGTGGTTTACCGCGCTGGAATCCGCRGAACAGGCGGCGGTGGCCAAGAAAATGGCAACGCTTCTGGACGAAGAAGGYGCGGCTTTTGATATTGGCGCCTATCGYGATGCYCCGGCGGGCCTGCGYATMTGGGCYGGTTCCACGGTGGAAGCTGCTGACCTCTCGGCYCTGTTGCCGTGGCTCGACTGGGCTTACGCACAAATCACAACATCCTGAATTTYATACAGTATAGATTTTATTTGAAAGGCACCTGAAAATGGTMAAGGTACTTATTTCTGACAAATTAAGCCCGCTSGCAAAGGAAATTTTCGAGAAACGTGGCATYGAAGTGGACCAGATTGTTGGTCTGACCCCTGAACAATTGATCGAAGCCATCCCCCGTTATGACGGRCTGGCCATCCGGTCCGCCACCAAAGTCACCAAGGCCGTTCTGGAGGCCGCAGACAACCTGAAAGTGGTTGGCCGGGCWGGTATTGGTGTGGACAATGTGGATATTCCTGCCGCCACCAGTCACGGTGTTGTGGTGATGAACACCCCGTTCGGCAACAGCATAACCACGGCGGAACATGCCATCGCCATGATGTTCGCGGTTGCGCGTCAGATACCGCTGGCGAATGAAAGTACTCATGCGGGCAAATGGGAAAAATCCCGTTTTATGGGCGTTGAACTAACCTCCAAAGTTCTTGGCATCATCGGCTGCGGTAATATCGGCGCCATTGCGGCGGAACGGGCTTTGGGCCTTAAAATGAAGGTTATCGCCTTTGACCCCTATCTGTCCGTGGAACGGGCCGAGGAACTGGGCGTGGAGAAGGTTGAACTGGACGAATTATTCCTGCGCGCTGACTTTATCACCCTGCATACACCGCTCACCGACAGCACGCGCGGTATTTTAAATGCGGAAGCTTTCGAGAAAATGAAAGACGGTGTGCGGATTATCAACTGCGCACGCGGCGGCCTGATTGATGAGGCGGCTCTGCTCACCGCCTTGGATAATGGCAAGGTGGCCGGGGTGGCGCTGGACGTTTTTGCCGAGGAACCGGCCCGGGAAAATCCCTTGTTCGGCCATGAAAAAGTAGTGGCAACGCCTCATCTTGGCGCGTCAACCTCCGAGGCTCAGGTCAATGTGGCGGTACAAGTCGCAGAGCAGATGGCCGATTATCTGCTGGACGGGGCGGTGACGAATGCGCTTAATATGCCGTCTGTGTCTGCGGAAGAATCTGTGCGGCTCAGCCCCTATATGGCCTTGGCGAAACAGCTTGGCGCATTTGCGGGACAGCTGACCGAACATGCCCTGCAAAGCATACAGATTGAATATCAGGGGGATGTGACCGAATTGAACACCCGGCCCTTGACCGCTATCGTGGTTGAGGGCCTGTTACAGCCCCTGATGGACTGCGTTAATATGGTCAATGCACTGGCGGTGGCCAAGGAGCGGGATATTGACATTGTCGAAACCCGCCACGACTCCGAAGGCGATTATAATACCTTTATCAAGGTGACGGTGACCACGGACAAGCAGGTGCGCTGTGTGGCCGGGACATTGTTCGCCGACAAACGCCCGCGCATCGTCAGTGTTAAGGACATTGCCGTTGATGCGGAACTGACGCCGAACATGCTCTATGTATCCAATGAAGACCTGCCGGGATTTATCGGGGCTTTGGGCACCACATTGGGCGCAGCGGGCCTGAATATCGCCACCTTCAGTCTGGGCCGTGCCTCAGAGGGCGGCGAGGCCATCGCATTGGTCGCCATCGATGCGCCTGCAGATGCGGCTACGGTTGCGGCGGTGGAAAGCCTGCCCCATGTTAAACAGGTTAAGGCGTTGACTTTCTAGTGCGTAAATAATATCAAGGCCTGAACAGTAAAAACGGACGCCTTATGCCTGATATAGACGATACAGCTCTCCTGCCCGAAGGCCTGCATGATACGCTGGCCCATGAGGCGGAGTATCAGGCTGAAATCGTTGAGAAATTGCGCCAATGCTTTGCCAGTTTTGGCTATGAGCGAGTTATTCCGCCGATCATGGAATTTGAGGAAAGCCTGCTCAGCGGGCCGGGCAAGGCGCAATCCCGTAATATGTTCCGGGTGATGGACCCGGTGACACAGCGGATGATGGCGGTGCGTAATGATATGACGGGGCAGGTGGCGCGTATCGCCCGCTCGCGCCTGAAAAATGCACCGCGTCCTTTGCGTCTGAGCTATTCCGGTGATGTGCTTCGGGTGCGCGGCAGTCAGTTGCGCCCCGAACGGCAATTTAAGCAGGCCGGCGTTGAACTGATCGGTTCTGACAGCCCGGAAGCCTATGTGGAGATCATTCTGCTGGCCCGGGACGTCTTGGCCACGGTCGGCGTTGAAAAAGCCAGCATTGACCTGACCATGCCATTATTAGTGCCGGCCATCTGCCGGGGCCTTGGGCTGGACGCGGAAAAATCAGCACTCGTTCGTCAGGCCCTTAATGCCAAGGATATGGGCGCGCTGGACAATCTGGACGATGAGATTGGGGACATCAGCCGGAAACTCTTGTTGGCGGCGGGAGCGGCGGACAAGGCCATGGCGATTATCAGGGATCTGTCCCTGCCGCAGGAAGCACAGGATATATGTCATGAGCTGGCCAAACTTCTTGATCGTCTGAAACAAGTGGCACCGGAGCTTCATGTGACCGTGGACCCCGGCGAATACAGCGGCTTTGAATTTCAGACCGGCATTGGTTTCTCCCTGTTTGTCCGGGGCGTGCGCGGCGAACTTGGCCGGGGCGGGCGTTATATGGTTGAGGGCGGGGTCAGCGAACCTGCGACCGGTTTTTCTCTCTATCTGGACAGCCTGATGCGGGCCTTGCCGGAGATGGCGGACCTTAAATATATCTATTGTCCTTATGGGACAAATATGGCGGCTTTGAGCGACCTGCGCGGGCAGGGCTATCGGACCATATGCGGACTTGAGGCGGCGGCGGATGACATGGCGGAAGCCAAACGGTTGATGTGCCGCTATATATGGCAATCAGGTAAAATAACACAGATTTAGAGAGGTCAATAACGTGGCAAATGTGGTCGTGGTCGGCTCCCAGTGGGGCGACGAAGGTAAAGGCAAGATCGTAGACTGGCTGTCGGAACGCGCCGATGTGGTGGTGCGGTTTCAGGGCGGTCATAATGCGGGCCATACCCTTGTCATTGACGGCAAGGTCTATAAGCTGAGCCTGCTGCCCTCCGGTATTGTGCGCGGCGGCAAATATTCGGTGATCGGCAATGGTGTCGTGGTTGACCCCTGGGCCTTGCTGAAAGAGATTGATCTGCTGAAATCACAGGGCGCGGATGTGACATCCGATAACCTGATGGTGGCGGAAAATTGTGCGCTGATCCTGCCTTTGCATGGCGAACTTGATGCCATTCGTGAGGATGCGGCCAATTTATGTACCAAGGGCGGGCCAAAGATCGGCACCACCCGGCGGGGTATTGGCCCGGCCTATGAGGACAAGGTGGCACGGCGGGCGCTCCGGGCCTGTGATTTAAAATCACCCAAGGCCATTGAAACACGGGTTGATGTCTTGCTGGGCCATCATAACCCACTGCGCAGAGGWCTTGGCGTTGCCGAGATTGACCGGGATGCCCTGATTGCCCAAATCATGGAAGTTGCGCCGAAAATCACCCCCTATATCGGGGCGAGCTGGCGGGTTCTGGATCAGATGCGCCATGAGCGTAAACGGATTTTATATGAGGGCGCRCAGGGGATYATGCTGGATATTGATCACGGCACCTAYCCTTATGTGACATCCTCCAAYACCATATCCTCCACMGCCGCCGGGGGYAGCGGGACCGGAGCRAACAGCCTTGGCTATGTTCTGGGCATCACCAAGGCCTATACCACCCGCGTGGGTGAGGGGCCGTTCCCTACCGAATTATTCGATGAGGTGGGTCAGGGGCTTGGCGAGCGGGGCCATGAGTTTGGCACCGTTACCGGGCGGTCGCGCCGCTGTGGCTATTTCGATGCGGTKATGGTTCGTCAGGCCACCAAGGTTGGCGGCATTACYGGTATCGCCCTGACCAAGCTTGACGTGCTKGACGGGATGGATGAATTGAAGATTTGTATYGCCTATGATCTGGGCGGYGAACGGCTGGATTATTTCCCGGCCTCAACCGAGGATCAGGCACGGGTAACCCCGATCTATGAAACGCTGGAAGGCTGGTCAGACAGCACCTACGGCGCGCGGAGYTGGATTGACCTGCCCGCRACYGCYATCAAATATATCCGCCGYATWGARGAATTGATTGAAACGCCCGTGGCYYTGCTRTCCACCAGCCCAGAGCGCGAAGACACCATTCTGGTCCATGACCCGTTTGAGGATTAAAATACAGGCCTGATATTATTCTAGCCTTTTTCTTGCCGTTGCATCCTGTTCGTTAATTTCAGCATGGTYTCCAGKGTGATGGAATCCAGAGTGGCYAGAGCGATGTCGTCGATYTCACCCAGAACCACGGCCAGAGACGCCCCGAATTCGGTCTTGTCGCCCGGCTCAAATCCATGGGCATCGTGAAGGGTGATCGGCTCGAAAATTTCCACTATATCTTTCAGGGTCGTGCGCCGGGCATTGCCGCAAAAACGGTATCCACCGCCCGCGCCGCGCACGGCTTCGACCATTCTGGCCCGGCCAAGATCACGCAATACCTTGGCCAGATGATTGAGGGACACATCAAATTTTGCCGCGATCTCGGACGCGGATAATTGTTCATCGGGACGGGCGGCCAGTTCCAGAACCGAATAGAGGGCCAGGCGGCTTGAGCGTTGSAGCTTCATGAGGATGTCCCYCCGTCGGACAGGTCCATTTCAAGGGGAATACTGCGCCCGGCCATCATGCCCTGACTGCGRAAAAAGGCCATAACGGTGATATTATCCCGGTCGGTCATGGTATGAACCTTGTCCACACCAGCTTTSCGGAAACARTCGCAGATGATGYTGAACATGTCGGTCGCGACCCCGCCAAGACGGGTGTCCGGGTCCACAGTCAGGGAAAAGACCCAGCCGCCGGGCGGTGAGCCAAATTCCCATGCCCGGATTTCACCAACGATGAAGCCCGCKATCTGACYGTTTTTTTCCGCTACCAGAAAATAACGTCCGTCCTTTGCCCCGCCAAAACGGCGAAATGATTCCTGCCAGTAATCGGGCTTGTTCATACCGCTGATCTGCTTGTCCAGTTCAATTATCCGGGGCAGGTCACCGGCGACCGCACAGCGGACCAAATTACCACTTTCTGGATTTAATTTGCTTATTTTTGTCATTTTTACTTTTCTGTTCCCTGAATATTTTTTATTTTTTTATTTGAATTACGCATTACAATACCAATTCATTGTGCTAGCTTCAAGACATTGTTATGAATGAGAGAGATACAGTGGCGATGACAGCCCCCGATTGGTTCCGGTCTATGGACRATGCGAAATGCATCCCCATGGATGTGCGGCCCATATTGGCAGAGGGCATTGACCCGCTGGATCAGATACTGGCCAAGGTGGCCCAATTGTCGCCAGARGATATTCTRGTRATYGARGCCCCGTTTGATCCSYTRCCYCTGCGCCGTCGTCTGGCGACCATGGGCTATGATAATTATGGGGTCGCTTTGTCAAAAGGGCATTGGAAGGTCTTTTTCAAACAGAATGATATATGTCCYCTGCCGGAATTTCCCGACCTTCCGCCTTTTCCRTCAACYTGGCGGGACGGGGCGCTGGAGATGGATTTRCGGCACCTGGACCCACCMAATCCTATGATCGCYATTTTRAARGCCATTGAAAGCGGGCAGGGCGGSRATGTTTTTWCGGCGCGCCTGATGCGGGACCCTATYTATCTGTATCCTGAGCTTGGYGAACGYCATTGGCGGGCGGAAATTGTGGAGGATACAGCGGCGGGCATGCTGGTGCGCCTTGAAAAGGATCGTGAAACATGAAGAGTACAAATTTCCTGTCCGGGGCCAACAGCCGACTTTTGCCGCCGTCGATACCGTTCCGGTTTTTCATGGCGGCGATGATATTCTATCTGCTGTTCTGGGCAGCRCTTTTATATAATGCTGAGGATATTACCAGTTATATGATGGGCAGTGGCCCCATGTTGGGGACTATTCATATGGCCACCTTGGGCGTTCTGACCATGACCGTTATCGGGGCATCCTTGCAACTGTTATCGGTGGCGACCCGGCGGKCCTTCAAGGCCTTCTGGATTTGTCGGTTGCTGTCGTGGATATATATTCCGGGGTTTGTGCTGTTGGCTTACGGCATGTTTACCGGCTGGTATATGGGGATGCTGGCGGGGGCCTGTATCACGGGGGCGGGGCTTTTGWTTTTTTTCGGCCTGATCATCCATAATATTCGCGGGGTACAGGGGATGGCGGCCATCATGCAGCATTGCTGGGCGGCYATGCTGTCCCTGYTGGCGCTGGTGGCCTTGGGGATTATGYTGATCTTTGACATGGAACAYGGGTTTATGGGGGATCATCTGGCGGTTGTGACCAGCCATTTTATCCTGGCGGTTTTTGGCTTTATGAGCCTGCTGGCTATGGGATTTTCCTATATTCTGGTGCCTATGTTCGCGCTGGCCCCGGCACCGCCTGAGAAGATTGGCCGCCTGTCCATTGCCTGCAATGCGCTTGCCATTATTATTATGCTGGTGGGGGTTAATATGTATCTGCCGTGGGTGACATTGGCCGGGGCGGTGCTGGCCATGGGCGGGGTCGGGCTGTATCTCTTTGGTATGATGGGGGTGTACCGGGCGCGGATGCGAAAGCGGCTGGGGGTGCCTTTTCTGCTGATCCGAATTGGGTGGTTCATGCTCTTGCTCACCGTTCTATGGGGCGGTGCAGGGCTTTTGAATCTGTGGCCGGATACGGGGCATAGCCTGTTTGCGGTTCTGGCCATCATTGGCTGGTTGTTGACTTTTCTCACCGGCATTCTGCAACGGATTATTCCATTTTTGAGCAGTATGCATACGTCGGGTAGCGGCGGCATTCCYATGCTGGCCTCCTCCATGGCGGATGAGCGGTATTTGCTGGTGAATGCTGCCGGACATCTGGGCGGCTTGTTTCTGGTGGCTTTGGGGGTGCTGCTGGATTGGACTGTGATCATTCAGGGCGGGGCCGTATTGGGCCTGATAGGGGCCGGGGCATTATTGTTATATATGCTCATRGTGGTTCGTCATATGATTAAAAACCAGCCGGAAAGACCCTAGGCTAACAGCCATAATAAATACATATAGCGGTTGATTTCTGAATTAATAAGTATTACAGTACCAAAATACGATATTAAGAGATAAGAGAGTCCCATGTTTTCTTTTGACCATCAGATTACCCGCACGCTCCATGATGAGCATCTGGCAACAATCAGCGTTCTGGAACGGCTGGAGGGTGTGTTTCGAAAATATGGCCCCAAGAAAACCCCGGACCGGGATAATGATGATATTACAGCCCTGCTGGGCGATATTATCAACCTCGTGGAATGTGATGTAAAAAACCACTTTACCTTTGAAGAGGGGAAACTTTTCCCCCTGCTCAGCGCCATGGGCGATATGCCAATCAGCCAGATTTTAACCGGGGAGCATAATGTGATCTTGCCTCTGGGGAATCTCATATCAGAAATTGCTAAAACGGCGCGCGCTGACGGTTTCAGTGATGCGGCATGGACTGCCTTTCGCCAAGGCGGGGTGGAGCTGATTGAACGGATGATTTCCCATATTCAGAAAGAGGAAATGGCCCTGCTGCCCATGCTCGAGGATATTGTCGAGGAAGATGAGGACGCGGAACTGATGATGGCCTATTCGGAAATGCGTTAAAGAGAGAAAGTTACGGAGAAGAAATATGACRGAATTTGAAGGTACGATGCGCCCCCTGACAGCGGCTGATTTGTTGCAGGTTATAGATATTGATGAAAATAACACGGGCCGGTCCCGCAAGGGCTTTTTTGAAAAGCGGGTTGCGGCGGCTTTGAAAGAACCAAAGCGGTATGTCTTCATAGCCTATGAAAATGACGGCGCGGTACAGGGGTATCTTCTGGCCCGTCTGCAAAAAGGCGAATTCGGCGGTGAAAATACGGTTGCGGTGGTGGATGATATCGGCGTTAGCAGCGCGGCGCAAGGCAAAGGCATTGGCCGGCACCTGATGGCTGAATTAAAAAGCATCCTCCAGAAAAAGGATATCCATGAAATCCGCAGTCAGGCCGACTGGAATGATCAGAATATCCTCCATTTCTTTGCCGCGAGTGGTTTTGAACTGGCCCCGCGTTATATTTACGAGCGGGATGTGGCCTATATGGACCGGGAAGTTATTGAGGAAGACGATGAGCCGTTTGAGGTGGATTTTAGCGACTCGTCCGGCGATGACAGCATGGCCCTGTCCCGGGACAGGGTGCCCTGCCGTAGCCTGAAAGAGGATGATCTGGCCGCTCTGATCAAGATTGACGGTAAAATCATGGGCTATGACCGCACGTCCTATTATGAGCGCAAGATGAAAGAAATCATGCAGGAATCCGGTATCCGGGTGTCTCTGGTGGCGGAACTTGACGACCATGTGGTGGGTTTTGTCATGGCCCGGGTGGATTTTGGTGAATTTGGYCAGACCGAACCGTCTGCGATTATTGATACATTGGGGGTTGATCCGGCCTATGCGCACAAACATGTGGGCAGTGCTTTGCTTTCACAGTTGATGGCCAATCTTACGGTTCTAAGAACGGACCGGGTGCGTACTGAGGTTGGTGCAAAACAGCTGGCCCTACAGGGATTYTTGCAGAATAACGGCTTCGGAACAGCCCAGAGCCTGTCCCTGACAATGGCAATTTAATAAACTCTAATCGACCTTTTGCATGGCTTGTAGATACTCGATAAAGCCATCTTTCTGGTTGGCGGCGGTGACGCCGCCAATTGGCCGGTAGCCTTTCTTGAAATAGTCGTTGACCTTTTCCTGAAGGTTTTTGACCTCAAAATCGTCCAAAATCACATAATCCATAACCACTCTCCTTATTGAACCCCTGTCATCAGAATAAAGACCAAATCTTTGCGTTTGGTTAAGAAAAAGCCCCGCAACAGCATTCTCATGCTCTTGCGGGGCCGATATAAAGAAARTATATTAATCCAAAGCGTCATATTTGGCCTGAAGTTCGTCTTCACTTTCGACGAAATCCGGGTTTGGAATGATAGATCCTTCCGGGCAGACCAGCTTGCATTGTGGTTCATCATCTGCCCCGACACATTCTGTGCATTTGAACGGGTCTATCTTATAGATAGGCTCCCCCTCGGTAATTGCTTCGTTGGGGCAAACCGGCTCACAGGCATCACAGGCCGTGCAGCTGTCGATAATCATTAAAGCCATGATATTGTTCCTTTCTGTGTTACGTTCGGTTAAGAGGCTTTCGCCATATTTTCAAGCTCCATCAGTTTCTCATGGCGGAAAGCTCCCCATATGGCGGCTCCGATRGCGCCAGCATAAATGGAGTCTTCGTGAGAGACAACCGGCATRTCCATCTTGTTTCTCGCCATGGCCTCATTGAGGGCCAGAACCAGGCCGCTGTCAAGGGCCAGGCCGCCGGTRCACATGACCACACCTTCGGTCACTTTCAGTGATTTGAGCAGCTTGATCAAGCGRGCGGCCATGGAGATATGGATACCCTTCAGAATATTTTCCGCAGAAATACTGCGTGAGACCATATTGATAACATCGGTTTCGGCCAGAACGGCGCAAATGCCGGATACCACTTCGGGATTGTCCGCTTTTTGGCTAAGTTCGCCGATTTCATCCTGGCCAATGCCAAGGTATCTTGCGATATTTTCCAGAAACTGACCGGAGCCGGACGCGCATTGGCTGGTCATTTTATATTTCAGAACCTTGCCTTTTTCATTCATGCTGATGGCCTTGCCATTCAGTGCGCCGATGTCCATCAATGACCGGGCATCCGGRTTCAGATAGAGCGCACCGCGYGCGTGCGTGGTCATGGAATAAAAGTGACCGGTGGAATAGGGGATRTTTTCCGCATCGCCTGTGGTGGCTATATAATCTATATCATCGCGGRTATAGCCATGCTTTTCCAGCAGATGGTCATAAGCGGCCTCGGCCAGCTTGAAGGGCTCCCGGTTTCTGATCCGGTCAGTTTGTTTGTCGATCCAGTTGATCTGATCGCCGTTGAATTCGAACAGCGCTGTTTTCACCGCCCCTGTCCCTACGTCAATGCCTACTGTTAATGCCATTTTAAGCCTCCATTACTGCGCGGCGGGCAAATTCAGAGCCGCCCAATGCGCCGGTGTAAATTGAATCAGGGTCAATATTGATGGTTACGTCGCCGTAGTTTTCCTTGACCAGTTCGCGCAGGGCTTTCACCGCCGCCTCGTTCTTGGCCACGCCGCCGGTAAAGGTGAATTGGTCGGTAATACCGCCGGAACGGGCAATGATCGACATAGCCCGCAGGATGATTGACCGATGAAGTCCGGCCAGAATATCCTCCCGCTTTTCGCCAAGGGCCAACCGGTCGCGCAATTCCGCCCCGGCAAACACGGTGCAGGTCGAATTGATCTTGACTACCTTGGTGGATTTCATGGCGATGGGGCCAAGCTCATGCAGGCCCATGTTCATTTCATCGGCGATATAGCCAAGATAGCGCCCGCAACCTGCCGCGCAGCGGTCATTCATCTGGAAATTATCCACAACGCCGTTGGCATCCACCTGAATGGATTTGGTATCCTGTCCGCCAATATCCAGCACCGTTCGGGTGTCTGCATACATCATATGAGCGCCCAGGCCGTGACAGAGAATTTCGGACCGGATATGGTCCTTGGGGAAGGGCAGGCGCACGCGGCCATATCCGGTACCGACGGTAAAGGTTTCTTCCAGATTAACCCCCAGAGTCTCTGTAACGGGTCCTTGCACATCCTCAAAACGGATGCCCARTTCCGGAGATTCGTCAATTAAATGACGCAGACCATTGAGGAATTTTTCTTCTAGATTCCCGTCTGGTGGCCTGTTTTCAACTTCAATAATGGATTTATCGTAAACATTAAGGGCAAAATCATAGCTGAGGCCCGCTTCCTTGGATATTTCCTCGGACAG
Organism: Alphaproteobacteria bacterium; assembly: GCA_002749135.1. Taxonomy (GTDB): domain Bacteria; phylum Pseudomonadota; class Alphaproteobacteria; order Sphingomonadales; family Emcibacteraceae; genus Paremcibacter. The sequence continues at coordinate 43,657 of NVVY01000021.1, forward strand.
GGTCAGGAACCGYCCGCCGGCAATATCGCGGAAGAAGTCGGACTTGCGGGTGGCCCCCTTGGCATAAAGCGCCAGGGATTCTTCCCGCAGGTTGTCGAATACACTGCTCAAGACTTCTGTCAAAACGCCCCGAACGTCGTTAAAACGCTCGCCCTCGGCACTACGCAGGCAGGTGCCTTGCAGGTCATCAAGCTGTTCAACAAACTGTTCCCGGCGGAAATTCCGCTCCAGATCATTAAGGAATACATCCTGATTGTCTTTCAGCTTGTCATTGCTGTCCAGTTTGCGGCGCAGCARGGTAAAGCGGGCATCAATCATGGCCTCCTGCTTTGCCACCCGGCTGGCGGTGTCATAGTTTGAGCGGGAATTGGTGATCCCGCGYCCGATKATTTCTTTATCCTCTGTCATGATAACCGCTTTGGTGGTTGTCGATCCGAGGTCAATTCCAATAAAACATTTCATCTGTTTTTCCTTTTCCTTATACGCCCGCACGACGTTTTTGATCAATCATCTGGAAATAGCTTTCCAGACGGTTCTTGACGTTCGCGGCGGAGAAATAGCGCGGATCAACAAGATCGGTTTCAACGAAGGCGGCGGGTTTGCCTGTCCGTTTTTCAACTTCGCGCATCATCATCAATTCGCCGGCGGCAAAGCTGTTGCAGCTCTTGATGGAATTGATCAGTAGGCCGTCAGCCTCAAAGTCATTGATATAGCTTTCCAGCATCCGTGTCCGTTCCGGCAGATTGCGGTTGGTATAGCAATGCATGCAATATTCGGCGAGGCTTTCCAATGGCCGCGATGGGTCATGACGGAAACCGAAATCATAGGTGCCGCCCACCTTGGTATAGGTACTGGCGACCACAACCGCGCCTTCGTCATAGAACATTTTCCAGAATTCACGCATACTGGTGTAATTGGGCGGGCCTTCGGTGACGATACGGTATTTCTCGTTCTTCATTTCCCCTTCGGGCGTAATCGGCCCCTGACCTTTTCGAATACGTTCTTCGATTTCGGCGCGCAGGGTTTTGTAATAATCCACGGCCAGTTCCGTTCCTCTAAAAGCAGTGAAGATAGGGCCAATGTAATAGATGCCGCCAAAATAGGCATCAATGGGCGAGGGTTTGTGCTTGGCTGATTCCAGAACCCAGACAAAATCATCTTCGGCTTTGGCGGAATACGCCAGATTTTCCCTAAGGCGGTCAATGTCAAATTTAACGCCGCTGACTTTCTCATATTTCGGGATAACTTCTTCTTTGAGCTGCTTGACCACATAATCGGTCATGGCTTTGGTAATCACACCATCACCGGTATAAGGCACATGAAGCATAGCAGTTTCACATTTATATTCATGGCGCAGAAGCTCAAACCATTTCAGGAAAGTATAGCAACCCGTATAGCTGAGCATCAGAATATCCGGTTCCGGGATCGGCTGACCTGTGGGGCCAATATTGCCTTTGCGCATCATGCCAATRTCSGMYTTMACATAGGTACAGACATCTTCGGAATGGCCCCATTTCTCGGCTTCCATAATCAGGCCGCCTGATTTTTTGCGCAGRCCGTTTTGAATGGCGTTGATTTCGGGGTAATTGCCGACCATGTCAAAGCACATGATCAGTTCATTCAGATTGCCGGGCACAAAAGTATAGGACACTTTTTCGCCGGAGTTCTTTACATTTCCGAGGCGGTCAAAATTGCTGTCTATCATGGCCTTTTGTTTGGCCATGGAGGCGTCTTTTTGCACATCGGTTGATGGTTTTCTTAACTGTGCGCTCATAATATTAACTCCAGAGTTTGATCGAATCGGCAAAGGTGCCAGCCTGTTCACGAATGGGCTGCATCTGTCCGGTGTTTTCAGCATATTTGAAGCTGATGTGTGGAATGTCCGCATCATTCAGCACGTCCTGAAGGATGGGCCGTTCCAGCAGGGCGGGATCGCARAAGCTGGTTGCGGCGAAAATCACGCCTTCCGCGTTATTCTCTTTAACGGTATCCACCAGGAACAGACCTTTGATATCCTCATTCGGCTCAAAGCAGGACGGCATTTTGACCGATGCTTCAAGGAAGGTATAGGACAGGGCCTGAATAGGATCGCCGTCTGTGGGAACTTCTTTGGTAAACCAGCGATTGACCAGCATATAATCATCATCCACCACATAACAGCCTGACATTTCAATGGATTTGATCAGGTTGAGCGGCGGTTGCTCACAGAAGGAACCGGAAATTACCACACGGCTGTTATCCCGTTTCGGACGATCTTCCGCTGATGCGGCTTCGATATAGTCCTTGATCAGTTGGTTGTGGTCTTCCACCGGGATCAACATGCCKGCGCGGTTAATGAGGTAAACTTCGGAAGACGGGGCCAGCCATGGCTTGTCTGAGCGGAATTTATATAGCTCACGGGTTAATCTGCGGCTTTCATTATAAACTGCAATGGAATTTCTCAGGTTATCTTCGGTAATGGTGACACCGCCGATTTTTTCCAGATCATGCCTTAGAACATTCAGCTCATGCATATAGAATTCGCCGCCAACTTCTTTCATGTAGTTCTGCGGTACGTCGAAATAATGGGAATAGACCTTAGGACGTAACAGTTTCCACATGCCSGACAGATTGCGGATCACATCGCAAATGCTGGGGAACAGCATGCCATCGACAAAATCCAGCCGGTCGGTGAGCAAAAGCTCAATGGTGGAGCGGGGAATACGGCAGATATAGCTCTGGTAATAGGCATCGCCCTGAATAACTTCCAACTGATCGCCGCCGCCAAGAATGCCAAGGGGCAACATGCCCGCCGCATGGATGATCTCACGCGGGACATACATGGGCATGAAGCCAATGACATGACGGCCTTTTTCGGCGTCTTTCCATTCGCGGGCTGCCGTAAAGCTCAGATCGTCATAGAGGGCCTGACAGCGGTCAATAATTTCTTCTCTGGTAGCCATATCTCAAGTCTCCTTAGTTGCTCTTGCCGCAGGCATCAGGCTTTCCGTGAACGCATCGGTCCAGGGTTGTCCGGCGGCTAATGCCTGACGCAGGGCGACGAAATCAATTTCGCGGTCACGCCCCACGGGTTCGTTAAAGGCACGGAAACCCGCGCGGGCCTCCGTCATCATATTCAGGGCAAGCCACGCCCGGGAATTTTCCTTGTTGGCATTCCAGGCATTGATTTTCGGCTTGCGTAATTCTTCAAGGGTTTTGGTCATGCAGTCGGGGAAGGTACCAACAAATTTTGCGCAAAATTCCTCAACCTTGGCATCCAGCAGACTCAGGTCAACTTCGCCGGATTTCAGGGTGGTTTTCCCTTCGGCCAACGCGTCACCGCTTTTGCTTTCGCCCARAATGATCTTGCCAAACCCGTCTATATATTGATCGGTGATGAYAGTTGGGTTGGCGATAAATTCWCCGTCCACTTTCAGKGCCGGAACAATATCGGCCACGATGCCCATACGGTAGGCCTTATGGGCGGACCATGGCTCGCACAGGGTGCCRGAMACCATAGCCTGTTCGCAACCGATCATAATGGGCAGGAAGTCGGTGGCACCGCCGATGGGGGCGGAACCATGTTTCGGCCCGGCCTGTCCGAATTTTGCCAGATCATGGGTGATGGAGAAATCGCATGCCATGCCGATTTCCTGTCCGCCGCCAATGCGCATGCCATTCACCCGGCAGATCACAGGCTTGTCACAGCCCAGAATCGCGGAGACCATATCATTGAACAGGCGCATATACTGGCGRTAYTCCTGCGGGTTTCCGGCATAATATTCGGCGTATTCCTTGGTGTTGCCGCCAGTACAGAAAGCCTTGTCCCCGGAACCGGTAAAGACGACCGCAACCACATCGCGGGCATTGCTGGCCTCACGGAAAGCCAAAATCACCGCCTTGACCATATCAGTGGTATAGGAATTATACTGGCTTGGGTTATCCAGAATGATCCAATAGTTATATAGCCCGTCGACGACGTCCCCRTYCGGGGTCTTGGCGGGGCGTTTTTCGATSAGAACYCCCGGCGTATCTATCTCGCTTACCAGATTATGGTTGACCAGGTCGATTGGTRACATATCAATGGGCTCCTTCATTCCGTTGTCAAATCCGCCTCTCACATTTTATCCGTTTCTATGGTTGACGGAGAGGCAAAGACTCATTAAAGTAGTAATTAAGTACCACAATACCTAATTAAAGGTCAAGGCCCGAATAGATAAATAATTTTTTTATGCAAATCTCAATTCATCGGGCATYTGGTTGAGAAAGGAAAAAAGATATGAGTGAWGACAATAATAATACATCTGTGTCCGTTGCCATGGTYGGCAGTGGCGGTGCGGGCGTGATGACGTCCGGCAATATGTTATTGGAGGCGGCGACCAAGGCCGGGCTGTACGGTTTGATGACCCGCACGGTCGGTCCGCAGATTCGCGGCGGCGAGGCGGCGGCTCTGGTGCGCCTGTCGGCARAGCCAGTGCATTGTGTGGATGATCGCTTTGATATTCTGGTGGCGGTGGACTGGAAGGGTGCCGAACGCTTTGCCGCAGAGGTCCCTCTTGGTCCGCAAAGCCTGATCATCACCGATCCTGAAACCGGGGAAGTGCCGGAAATTCTGGCGGCGTCCGGCGCGCGAATTGTGGAAGTCCCCATCGGGGAACTGGCCAATGCTGTGGCCGGCGGGCGACCCAATATGGTGATTCTGGGCCTTGTGGCGTCCCTGATTGGCTTGCCCGAAGAACCCATCAATAAAATCATTGCCAAGAAGCTGGGCAAAAAAGGGGACGCGGCGGTATTGGCGAGCCGGCAGGCGGTCAGCGCAGGTTATAAAGCAACGGCTGGGCTAACATCCCCGGTCACCGTATCCGATGCGGTGGGGGACGGTACGGGCCGTTGGCTGATCAGCGGTAATCAGGCCGCTGGTTTCGGTGCCTTGCGCGGCGGTATCCGTTTTGTTGCCGCCTATCCCATTACCCCGGCGACCGAGGTATTGGAATGGATGTCACCGAATCTGCCTAAAATGGGCGGCACTTTGGTACAGGCTGAGGATGAACTGGCGTCGATCAATATGGCCATTGGCGCGTCATTTGGCGGGAGGCCATCCTTGACCGCGACTTCTGGCCCGGGGCTGTCCCTGATGATGGAAGGCATTGGCCTTGCGGTGTCATCGGAAACACCGGTGGTGATTGTTAATGTGATGCGCGGCGGGCCATCTACGGGCGTGCCGACCAAGTCGGAACAGACTGATCTGAATATTGCAGTTTACGGCCTGCACGGGGATGCRCCCCATGTGGTGACGGCGGCGACCTCGGTMGAGGATTGTATTTTTACKRCRCAGTGGAGCGTCCATCTGGCYGAGGCYATGCARACAGCGGTCATTGTKCTGTCYGACCAATTCATGGGACAGGCCAGCACCATCATTGAYCCACCGGCCAATATTTCCTTCATAGCCCAGCGCCTTGTGGAGGAAGCCCCCACAGAAGATTACAGACGTTATGCGGTGACGGCGGACGGGGTATCGCCTATGACCCTGCCGGGCACACCGGGCGGGCAATATACCGCCGACGGGCTGGAGCATAAYCCCAAAGGCCTGCCGTCTACCCTGATGGAGGACCAWCGGGACCAGATGGACAAGCGGGACCGCAAAGTCGCGGAATTTAATTACGGYGAYCATTGGGCCGATGTGGAGGGCGATGCGGACAGCGAACTTGTGGTCCTCACATGGGGGTCTACCACCAACGCGGTGCGGGAAGGAATTGAACGCCTGCGGGCGGAGGGTGTGCCCTGTAAGCTGGTGGCTATGCGTCTGTTGTCCCCGGCGTTACCGGATTACTTTGATGAGGCCGTGAAGGGCGCCAAGCGCATTCTGGTGGTGGAACAGAGCCATTCCGGCCAATTCCTGAAACTGCTCAGGGCCAATTACGATATGCCCGGTGAGGTCAAATCCTTCCGGCGACCGGGGCCATTGATTATCAGGCCGGGTGAAATTGTTGACACTATTAAAAACTGGAGAGACCAATGAACGAGTTAGCGCCAAAGAAATTAAAAGCCAGTGACTACAAGTCCAGCCTGAAACCGGTATGGTGTCCGGGTTGCGGTGATTATCATGTGTTGCTGTCAGTGACACAGGCCTTTGCCAAGCTGAAACTTGAGCCGGAAAATATCGCGGTTATCTCAGGCATTGGCTGTTCATCGCGCATTCCGGCCTATACCAATACATATGGCTTTCATTCCATTCATGGCCGGGGTCTGGCAGTGGCAACCGGGGTCAAGGTGGCGCGGCCAGAGCTTACTGTCGTGGCCGCAGGCGGTGACGGCGACGGCTTTTCTATCGGCGGCAACCATTTCCTTCATGCGTGTCGGCGCAATACGGATATGACCTATATCGTGATGGATAATGAAGTTTACGGGATGACCAAGGGTCAGCCCTCACCGACCACTGATCCTGAATGGGACAGCGCTTTATCACCGGGGGGGACGGGCTTGTCGCCTTTTCATCCGCTGGTGATTGCGCTGGCATCCGGGGCCAATTTCATTGCCCGGACCTTTTCCGGTGATGTGAAGGGGACGGCGAGCATAATTGCCGACGCCATTGTGCATCCCGGTTTCTCCTTCGTTCAGATATTAAGCCCTTGCGTAACCTTCCGTCCGGACCAGAAGATCTGGAAAGAACAGGTGCATAAGGCGGTGGTTAATGAAACCGATGATCCGGCCCGCGCCGCCCGGCGGCTCATGTCCGATGACGGCTTTAATACCGGCGTTCTTTACCGGGGCCACCGGGAGCCTTACCGTTTTTCCTGCGGCGAGGAAAAGGGTGATATTATGGAAATTCAGAAACAATTCGAGGTATAGAAATGGAAATTTTACAACCGCCAARCTGGCCCCGGCCCAAGGGCTATTCCAATGGTATCAAGGCCAGCGGCGATATGGTTTTTGTCGCYGGACAAGTAGGCTGGAACGCGCGGGAAGAATTTGAATCCGATAAATTAGAGGATCAGGTYCGGCAGGCGTTGCAGAATATTCTGGCCATTYTAAAGGAATGTGACGCCGGGGCGGAACATATTGTGCGTATGACATGGTTTGTGACCCACAAGCAGGAATATCTGGACAAGCAGAAGGAAATCGGGGCGGYYTAYCGTGAGGTCATGGGCCAAAATTATCCGGTCATGTCTCTGATTCATATTTCCGGTCTGATTGAAGAAGGCGGWAAAGTGGAAATCGAAGCCACGGCGGTCGTTTAAGCCAGACGGACTTGAATACAGGGGCAGTAAATCCAGAAGTTATTGTTCTTTTTGCTGAAATTGCATTATGATCCCGCGTAGTTCAATGTGATTATGGGAGCATAAAATGGCGATTAATCCGGTTATTATTATGGGCGGTGGCCCGGCAGGGGTTTTTACCGCCTGCGAATTGGTCAAGCTTGGCATTCCGGCGATGATTATCACCCGTCCGCGCCCCTTTCCGGCGTGGGAGGGGCTTTCGGACCGCCCCCTCAACAGTCTGCGCCATTTTGGTTTTAACCAGACGGTGGAGTCGGTGGGCGATATGGTGGAGCGGGCGGCCCATTGGAACGGGGTSTCWCAGGCCCAGAACCGGGAATATATCCTCAACCGCCAGACATTCGATCAGGCTTTGCTGGCCGATGCCAAAGACAAGGGGGTTGAGGTTCGCCGTGGCCGTATAGAGCAGGCAGTGCGCGGGCCGAACGGCTGGAATATTTCCTATGTCACCCCGGAGGGACCGCAGGAATCYGTCACAGAYTTTCTGGTGGAGGCCCGGGGRCGGGAAGCAAAGCTGGGCCGTAAAATGAGGGCAGGGGACGATGATTTTACCTCGGCCCCCGCCACATCGGCCCTGTTGAAATCCTATCATGTGTCGCCGGACCTTGGGGCCATGACATCGGTGGCGTCCTTTCCCAAGGGTTGGGCATGGTATCTCAGGGACGGCAAAGGCACCGCCATCCTGCAAATTTTTGTCAGCAGTGAAAAGGGCGAACTGCCGCCAAAAACCGGGCTGGACCGATTTTTTACCGACCTGACGGMSCAATTACCAGARKCYKTGGACTGGTTGCAGGACGCAAAACCCCATGATGATCAGGTTTCTGTGCGTACGGCGGCGGCCAACAAGACTTTGCCCGTGGGGGGAAAAGATTTTCTGGTGGTGGGCGACAGCTCGCTGGCCCTTGACCCCCTGTCCGGCAACGGTATTTTCTATGCCATTGGCAGTGGCCTTGCAGCGGCGCCAGTGATCAATACCATCATGCACAGGCCAAAAAATCGGGCGTTGGCCCTGCGTTTTTATGACGAGCGCATCAATTTTGCCTTTGAGGGCGGGTGCCTTATGGGGCGGGAGTTYTATGCCTCGGAAGAACGCTGGCCGAACGCCCCSTTCTGGAARGCGCGSAGCAGYTGGCCRCCRCTGGRCRGCGTGTCACATCCKGRYCCGGCGTCAAAACCGGCTGAGYTTTGTCAAAAACCGGTGGTGCGCGGCGGYTTTATTGAGCTGGAGGATGTCATTGTCACCGCCGATCATCCGCGCGGGGTGTGGCAGGTGGATGGAATTCCTTTGGTGAAATTAATGAATATGATCCGGGATGGCTCRCGGGATGATGCGGATAATGCGGAGAAATTTGGTGGCTCCATCGCCCATGTGGCGGCGGCCCGGCACTGGCTCATGGACCGRCATGTGATCAGCTARCYAATGGATAACAGTAAAAATATCAAGCGGGATAACGCCTTTCGCTGGGCCTTGGGCTTTATCAGGCCAGAGGTAAAATCGCTGGCTTTCGTTATGATTCTGGCGGCCTTTATGACCGGCTTTGCCCTTGCTCAGCCCTATTTTACCAAGATGCTCATCGATGAYGGTCTGATGGCGGGCAATATGGATGTGGTGATTCGCTTTGCGGTTCTGATTGTTGTCATGTCGGTGGTGGTTTTTTTCGTCAGCGGCTTTAACCGCTGGCTCTATGTGGGGCTGTCGGGGCGGATATTATTCACCCTGCGGCAGGATGTTTATAATCATTTGATGAAGCTGTCCCCGCAATTTTACGGCCATTGGCGAACGGGCGACATCGTGTCCCGTCTGGATGGCGACGTGGCCGAAGTCCAGCGGTTCTCTACTGATAGCCTGTTGGCGGTGGTTAATGGCAGTCTGGCCCTGGTGGGCAGTCTGGCCATTATGCTGAGCTTAAGCTGGCAATTGACCCTGATCGCCTTTGCGCTTTTGCCGTTGCAGGTTATTTTTCTGCGCCGTATGCGGCCCCTTGTGGAGCGGAGTAGCCTACGGCTTCGGGAACAATCGGCCCATGTGAGTAGTTTTTTCATCGAAACCCTGCCGTCGGTGAAATTCATTCAGGCCCAATCCGCCGCCGATCATGAACAGGCGCGCCTGAACAGGCTTAACCACAGCTATCTTGATGATCTGTTGAAATTACAGATTATCAGCCATGTGACGGGCGGTATTCCCGGCCTGTTGACCAGCATCGCCACGGCCTGTGTCTTTATTCTTGGCGGCTATTTTGTTACCTCCGGCACRGCRACCATCGGGACKCTGATYGCCTTTTCCGCYTATATGGCCCGGGCCACGGGTCCGGTTCAGACYTTTCTGGGGCTTTATGTGGCCTATCAGCGGGCCATGGTCAGTCTGGTGCGGGTGCGCGCCCTGAAAGATCAGGAAATTGCCGTGACAGACCCCGCTGAGCCAATCCTGTTGGGGCCACGTGCCACGGGGGATATTAAGCTGGAAGGGGTTCGTTTTTTTTATGAGCCGGGCCGGGGGGTGCGGGATATATCCCTGCATATTCCAGCGGGGCAGAAAATTTTGATTACCGGCCCGTCCGGGTCCGGCAAATCAACCTTGATTAATCTGTTGCACCGTCATTATGACCCGGAAAACGGGGGCATCTTTCTGGACGGTGTGGCCTATCCTGAATTATCCCTGAAAGAATTGCGCCGGATTATCGCGGTGGTGGATCAGGATACGATATTGTTTAACGGTTCGGTGCGGGATAATATCGCTTATGGTATGAAAGAGGCCACATTAGAGCAGGTCACGGCGGCGGCGCGGGCGGCGCGTATTGATGATTTTATCCAGAAGCTGCCCCAGGGCTATGACACCCCGGTGGGTGAGCGCGGCGCACAGCTTAGCGGTGGCCAGAGGCAACGGCTGTCCATTGCCCGGGCCTTGCTCATGAAACCACGGGTATTGATATTGGATGAGGCGACCTCTGCCGTTGACGCGGAAACCGAGGCTGAATTTCAACAGATGCTGGATAAGTATTTTGCGGATTGCACCCGGATTATCATCAGCCATCATGTGGGGGCCATCCGTAATCTGGACCGGGTGTTTTCCATGACTGAGGGCAGGCTGATGGAGAATACGGCATGACCGTGCGGCTGGGCC
>NVVY01000022.1 GCA_002749135.1 Alphaproteobacteria bacterium
TCTATTGGCTCATCATTTATGCCCTCTGGTAAAACAGGAGTATTATGCTCTAAGTGTTTTTTTACTTCATTGCTAATATTATTCGTATCTAAACCTAAATCTATAAATAAAGATTTAATGAATTCATCACTTAATAACATTAAAAAAATATGCTCAACTGTTAAATATTCGTGTTTAGAATCTTTTGCATACGATACTGCTTGACCAAAGATTGTTCTTAGTTCATTTGAAATCATTTTATTCTTCTTCCATGTCAGCTTTTAAAGGAAACCCATTATCTCTTGCCATTGTTTTTACTTGTGCAACTTTTGTAGCAGATATTTCATGAGTATAAACCCCACAAATATCTTTTCCATGATTATGAATGTTTAACATAATATTCGTTGATTCATCATTTGTTTTACGAAATACTTTTGTTAAAACATCAATAACAAAATCCATAGTTGAATAATCATCATTTAACAATAAAACTTTATATTTTTTAGGTTCTTCAACTTCTGTACTGTCTTGTAATTCAAACTCTATTTCGTGTGCCACATAAAACCTTTACTATACTTTGGATAAAATAAAMCCAAATTTATATAATAATTATACCAAAAAAGATATTACATGATTAAAGAAAAAAAGCCTTTAGAGAAAAAAAGTTTATTTATTACAGCAACCAATACAGATATAGGTAAAACCTATGCCTCTGAGAAGTTTTTAAGATACTACCATTCCAAAGGTTTTAAAGTAGGATATTTTAAACCCATTGAAACAGGAGTAAAGGACTATCCATTAGATGGAAAAAAGATGCTCGCACTTACAAAAGAGCTAAACCCTGATTTTAAGGTAGGTATAGATGATATAGTCCCTTATCAATTTACTTTAGCAGCAGCTCCTTATGTAGCGAAAAAAGACAAAAAAATTTCTTTATCCTATTTAAAAGAAAAAAGAGATTACCTTTTTAAGTTCTGTGATTTTTTAATTATTGAAGGTGCAGGAGGATTAATGGTTCCTATTGAAAAAGATTTTTATATTATTGATTTAATAAANAGYMKWKRNAWGTAYCAWSMGNCCTKAWYSMNNTTSAMKTAAATCTGTTTATTGTCTTTGAGACGATCTATGCCGAGCGTAACCTGACCCGGGCCGCCGACATTTTATGCCTGAGCCAACCAGCGGTCAGCAATGCGCTTGCTCGCCTGCGCCGGACCTTTGATGACCCGCTGTTCATTCGGGCCAACAAGTCGATGGTGCCGACCCCGGCGGCGGAAAATATCATTGGCCGGGTGCGGGAGGCCCTGCAAATGATGACCAGTAGCCTGACGGAGGAAGGGGTTTTTCAGCCGGACCGGGCCGACAAAACCTTTCGCATCAATATGTCCGATTTGATTGCCGCCATGATTCTGCCGCCGCTGGAGGAAATGGTCAGCCGCCGCGCGCCGGGCCTGAATTTTGAAAGCTATCATATCCCAAGGGCTGATCTGTTGCGGGAGTTATCCGGCGGCACCATGGATTTCGCCATAGATGTGCCGATGTTTAATGACCCGCAATTATGCCATGCGCCGCTGTTGAAGGAACGGTACGTCTGTATGCTGGGCCGCGACCATCCTTTTAAAGGCGATAAGCTGACGCTGGAGGATTATCTGGGCTTTGACCATATTCATGTGTCCAGCCGCCGCAGTGGCCCCGGTCATGTGGAAATCGCCCTGAACCGGCTCGGCCATCGGCGGCATATTCAGCTCAGGCTACAGCATTATCTGGTGGCACCATTGGTGGCCCTGCGGTCTGATCTGGCTCTGACGGCCCCCCTGCGTTCGGTCAGCCAATATGATGCGCGTCTTATGGAACTGCCTTTTGAGCTGGCGGACCTGGAACTGCATCTTTACTGGCATAAAAGCCGCTCTGAGGATCAGGCCAACCGCTGGATGCGGGACAGGATCATGGATGTTACCGCTGAATATCTTTAACCTCCTCACAAAGCTTTGATGTGTATGTGACCCTGTCATCCCGTAAACTGTCCTTGACAGGAGCAGATGATGGCAGTGGCATATATCAGGCGGGGTTATAAACAGCTTATCTTTTTAATGACATTCTGGCTGAATATTTTAGTGGTTATTGCGGCGGATGTGCCTCAAAGCTGGCGCTTTGAATGGCAGCGTACGGATTTTAGAAAAACCACCATTGATTTCAAAGAGATTATTGAAGGCGGCCCACGCAGGGACGGTATCCCGTCCATTGACAAGCCCATATTCAAGGCAGTTTGGGAAATCAAGGGCATGGGCAAGAAGGAACCTGTTATCAGTCTGAACATAAAAGGCGATGTGCGGGCCTATCCGGTGCGCATACTGATATATCATGAGATCGTCAATGACACGGTAGGCGGGGTGCCGGTGACGATCACCTATTGCCCGCTATGTAATGCGGCCTTGGTTTTTGAGCGGACATTTGAGGGAAATGTGCTGGATTTTGGCACCACGGGCAAGCTGCGCCAGTCGGACATGGTCATGTATGACCGCCAGAGCCAAAGCTGGTGGCAACAGTTCACGGGCGAGGGGATTGTGGGTAAATATGCCGGAAAGACATTAAAGGCTATTCCGTCCCGCATGGAATCCTTCACCCTGTTTCGGGACCGCCACCCTAAGGGCCGGGTTCTGGTGCCCAATAATGACAGGATGCGCCGTTACGGCAAGACCCCCTATATGAAATATGACACATCGCGCTGGCCTTTTCTGTTTGAGGGCAATTATGATGGCCCGCCAAAGCCCCTGTCCCGCGTGGTGGCGGTGGGAAGTGAAGCCTGGCCTCTGTCCCTGATCCGCAAACATAAGATCGTCCGTTATGGCGATCTGGTCATCAGTTGGCAACGGGGGCAGAATTCGGCCCTTGATTCCCGCAATATCCGGCGCGGGCGGGATGTTGGCAATATCACCGTAACCCGGGACGGCGCGGATGTGGTCCATCATATTCCGTTTGCTTTTGCCTTCAAGGCTTTTTATCCTGACGGCGTGATCCATATGAAAGTGAAGGACAAGTCCCCGGATGTTGCTGGAAAATGAAGCTGCCCTGCGCCTGATATTTTTTATCGGCGTGCTGGTCATTGTCGCCCTGTGGGAGGCCATCAGCCCCAAACGCCCGCGCCATATTACCCGCGCCGTGCGCTGGACACGCAATCTGTTGCTTGTGTTGATTAACAGCGTCCTTGTGCGCCTGATGGTGCCCATCGCGGCAACAGGGGCCGCCATCTTTGCGGCGCAGAACGGAATTGGGCTGTTTAATCAGTTGTCATTGCCCTTTGTGGTTACGGTTATTCTGTCGGTTCTGTTGCTGGATTTGCTGATTTATGGTCAGCATGTGGTTTTTCATTATGTGCCGATGCTCTGGCGATTACATAAAATTCATCATATCGATCTGGAGATCGATGTGACCACCGGCCTGCGGTTTCATCCCCTTGAAATCATTCTGTCCATTGGGGTTAAATGCGCCGGGGTCATCGCTCTGGGTGTGCCGGTGGCGGCGGTGGTTATTTTCGAGATTCTCCTGAACGGCATGGCCATGTTTAACCACGGCAATATCCGCCTGCCGAAAGCAGTGGATAAAATCCTGCGCCTGTTTGTCGTCACACCGGATATGCACCGGGTTCATCATTCGGTTATCCCGCAGGAGCTCAACAGTAATTTCGGCTTTAACATGCCGTGGTGGGACAGGATATTCGGTACTTACCGCGCACAACCAGGCAAGGGCCACGACCAAATGGAAATTGGCCTTGTGGATTATCGGGATGATCATAAGGCCGGATTATGGGCCTTGATGATCATTCCATTTTTACGCCAGAAAAAAGATGGCGTTTAAGCCAGTTTCTGGCCAATGGTCTCCAGAATTTCCATGACATCATGGGAGGCATTTTCAGCTCTTTTTACGGCTTCAATAGCACCCTTGATGTTGCCGTCCGCATACAGTCTGGCGGCTTCTATACCGCTGGCATGGACATCATGATGAGGGCGGCTTAAGGCCTGCCATTCGGGAAGGGAGGTAAATCTCGGGTCATTCTGGCTGTCATACCATTTGCCAAGGCGGCARCTGTGATGATCGGCGAGTTCCGCCGGATTCAGTGTTGTGCGGCCCACGAGCATCTGGGATAATTTACGCATCCAGATCATATGATCTGATTTTGCGGCCTGAATGATGGCCGTTTTACCGCCGCGCGGCACCATGTCATTGACGCTTTCCAGAATGGGCGCTTCGGTTTTCTCAAGGATGTCAATCACTTCATTGACTTTTTCCACATTGGCGGCGCTCATGCGGGCAATGGTGATGACACCGCTGGAGACTTCCTGAGAGGCTTCGGCCTGTTGGCTCAAAATACCGTTAATTTCCTGCATGCGATTGTTGACAATATCCACCTGATCAGCGATTCCGGCCATTTCCTGGGTTGATGTATTGATAACATCCTTGCCTTTGGTGACTTTTTCGCTGCCCTCATGCATAACCTTAATAATGCCGCTCATTTCAGTGCGCAGATTATTAATACGGTTACGGATATTTTCCGTTGCTGTGGCGGTCTGATTGGCCAGGCTTTTGACCTCATTGGCGACCACGGCAAACCCCTTGCCGGCATCCCCGGCCCGGGCGGCCTCGATGGTGGCATTGAGGGCAAGCAGGTTGGTTTGTTTGGCTATATCTTCAATATCTTTGACGATCTTGCCAATTTCTTCAGAGGCGGCAGATAAGTTATTTACCTTCTGGGCCGACTGTTCAACGGAATCCGCAATCTCATCCATGGTGGTTTGGGCCATTCGGGCTGAATCAAGGCCGGTGGCGGCACTTTCAGCCACATGGTARATTTCATTGGTCGCRCCGCTKGCACTTTCRGAAATRCTGCCCACGGAGGCGGCAAGTTCCTCGACGGCGGCGGCAATRGAYTGKGTCTGGTTATCCACTTCACTGATGTCCCGGATCATTTCAGCAACRCCGGAGACACTTTTGCTGGCGGTGATCGACATATCAACCGTCCGGCGCAGGTTACGGTCGACGTGGTCAATATTCTTGTCTGAGATTTGTTTGATCAGGGTTGTATATTTACATGTCCCTTCATTGATTTTCTGAAATTCCCCATTGAATAAATACTGTAAATTTTCCCCGATATTCTCGAGCTGTTGTTCGTATGACATATGTTACTCTCTTGCCTATTATCGTTACTGGAAAACTTGAATGGGACAATAGGGAGAGAAGTCTTAATATTTTGATAAAATTTATCTAAACTTCTTCTAYAGGTTGTTTCAATTTCAGGATTGTTCGAGCGTTTAAAATAATRGCAAAATTCCATATGGTCAGGCCGAAAATTAAAAACTCCGGAATATAACGGCCAAGTCCTAACAGGCCAAAGACGGCAAAAATAAACGCAAAAGCATCCCGCTTTAAACAGTAATTGCAGAAATTAAAAATTTTCAACAGAAYAGGCCGGCCTAAATAGTGCATTCGGATGGTGCTGGCAAGGATGTCAAACCGCCCACCGCCCGGGCCAAAATAAAGCAGTGAAGTCATGAGCGAAACCCCCAGCATGGCAAGCAGGACAATATAAACGCCCAGAATCAGATATTCGTCACCATATGTGTTCCACAGGGCGTAACTCAGGGACCCCATAAAGAGTATATTGGTGATCATGTCTATGGTTGTGTCAAGCTTTGCCCCGCCCAGGCTGGCCTGAAATTTTGCCCGGGCTATTTCGCCGTCTATGCCGTCAGCAACGGATACCACATGGAATAATATACAGCCCCACAGAATACCGCTTTCCCCCCCTGTTATCAGGACGTAGGTCATCAAACCCGCCAGCAGGGCTGTCAGAGCGGTAAAATAAGCCGGATGTATGGGGTAGTCGGCAAAAAATTTGCTGAAAAATGTGGATACGGGCCGGTTCAGGGTTCTGGAAATAAAACCGTCTGAGGGTTTGTCCAGCCATTTGAACAGGCGCGTACGTGCTTCGTCCAGATTGAGCGCTTGTATGGGATAGATATGAAACGGGTTGCCGGATAATATTTCATTTTCAGAATATATAGTATCAGCCTGTGTTTCAAATTTATCCCGAGCGAAGATGATTCTTCCGCTAAAGGGCTCTTTCAGGACTTTCGCCCCGGAGGTGAGRAATGTTTGCAGYAAAGAATTATGAACCAGAAACCCGTCTTCCACATAGAGGACAGTGTCACGGGGGCTGATATTTGCCGCTGTGATATCCTTGACATATTCAACGGTTGCCGATTTTTCGTTGGCATATTCGACACGGGACTTTTCTGTCGTTCCGGCCGGATCAAGGATGATGATCTTCTTGATGTCATTGGAGATGCAGTTTTTAACAAGACGGTCCCGGACGCTGATGGCTGAGACGATAAGCTCTCCTTCGGGTGCCGCTGATATGATCGCAGTCGTTGGTGTAAACATGCCAACTTCTGTTACAGTGTCCTTCATATTATAACTTCTTTAATCTTAATTTTTGCAAGAGAATAAACCTTTCTTCCTTTTGTGCAATGATTAAAAAGGCAAGAAAATAAACTAATAYTCCCCCTGTCAGGCCCAGAAAAACACCCGGCCCCTCCTGGAGGTTTAGTACGGTGGATAGCAGGGACAGAAAGGCATATAAAGCCCCGGACATGATCACGGGCTTGAACATCATCCTGTCCAGGGGGAAAATATTGAAAAAATACCTGGCAAGTAGCAGACGGGTAATTTCCATAACGCCATAGGATACAAGCAGGCTGGCCGCGGCCCCGGCGATGCCATACGTCACCGATAGAAAATAACACAGGCTACCATGCAGGATCAGAATGACTATGGATAAAACGGGATTGACCCCTGGTTTTTTATAAAGAAATATCAGCTCGCTCAGGCCGAAACTGCCCTGTACCATGATGGCGCTGGTCAGCAGTAACAGGGTCAGATGGGCCTCGCCGCCACCCACTTTAAACAGGCCGAGCAAAGCCCCGCCGTWAAAAAACAACAGGGTGACGATCAGAGCCTGAATTGAGAAAATCCAGTAGCTCACCCGGGCCAGTTCTTTGGCGACATTTTTAAGGGGAGCTTCCTTCACCGTTTGGGAGATAACCGGCTCCAATATAGGGTCAAAACTTTGGCGAACTTTCTTGACGAGGGTCATGATCTGTAACGCGATRCCRTATATGCCCAGAGCYCCCGGCGTGACAATCGCCGCCAGCAGATAGATATCAATCCGCAGGATCAGCACACCAATCAGGTCATAGGCGGCAGTGGGGGCGGAAAAGGTGACCATCTCTTTTATCCGCCGCCCTGTGAGGCCCCGAAAATGACGGATGTCTTTTTCGTAAATCCGGCCAAAGCCATAGAGCGCATAGAGCAGAACGCTGATATTCATGACCCAATAGGCTATGAATAGTCCGGTTCCCATCTGCCCCATAAAAAACAGTCCGGTGGAAAAAAGCAACAGGGTATATGGCTCCACAAGGCTTTTGGCGGTGACTTCATAGCGCATTTTTCGGGCGGCGCGGGTGGCGGTAAGGAGTATCTCCGCATAGGCATAGAGGAGGGCGGCGGGCAGGAGGATGAATATCCCCCGCGCCATATCACCGGGAAACAGCCGAAACAGGAAATCTTCCATCATATAGACCGGAATAATAATCGCCCCGCCAATTACGGTACATATGATAAGAGCTGCAATGATCGTGTTATAGGCTCCTGTCCGGTCATTATYATGCAGGTCATCATGGATGAAGTGGAACAGGGATCTTTTGAAACCAAACAGGATAATGGCGGTCAGGGTTTCGACCAAGGTTACAGCGAACAGATATTGGCCGAATATTTCCTTGCCATACAGCAGGGCCACCACAAACAGAAAGGGCAGGCGCGCGCCGAGCCTGATGACAAACCCTAATAAATTTGCCGCCGCGCCCTTTAACAGGTCCTGCTGGTTGTTTCGGGCGGTATTGTCTGGCACGTCATCAGGCATGAATATTTTTATCTATTGTTCTTTGTTGAGGACATTATATAGTCTTTAGTTACGGTTAAATCAAAAAAATACAGGGATAAAAATGAAAAATACTTTACTGATGACCACCGCCATAGTCGCAGTGTTAACGTTAAGTGGTTGCGGGGAGGATAAGAACGCTCAAAATAGTGCCAATTCATCTAAAACAGCACAGGGTGCCGCAGAGGCGACACAGACGGAATCTGACCGGCTGAATGCGCGTTTTGAACAGGTCTTCATGCGCGATGTGATGGACAATCCTGAATTTCAGACCTATCAGGGGATTAAGAAAGATTACGGCAAATGGGATGTGCGGACCGAGGAAAAGGCCGCTGCCGATCATGCCCGGACGATCAATGACCTGAAAGAATTACAGACCAATTATGATTATGACAAATTGGATAAGGCGACAAAGCTCAGCTATGATCTGGCGGTTCGGGCTCTGAAGGAACAGATAGAAGGTTACAAATGGCGGTATTACAGCTATCCCGTTAATCAGATGTTCGGCTGGCAGTCGCGGATTCCGGCGTTTCTGATTAATTTTCACCGGGTGACGTCCCTGTCCGATGCGGAGGCYTATATTTCCCGKCTKGAAGGGGTGAARGCYACYGYWGATCAACGGATGGCGGCCATGAAACGYAATCAGGACAARGGYATTYTGCCGCCRAARTTCGTCTTTCCCTATGTGATAGACGATGCGAAAAAYCTGCTCACCGGGGYGCCGTTYACRGAYGGSGATGACAGCACMYTGCTGGCKGAYTTTAAAAAGAAGGTGGCGGGGCTGAAACTTGAGGATAAGGCACAGGCCGATGCGTTGATCGCGCGGGCCACAAGTGCCCTCCTGACCTCTGTCAAACYGGCCTATGAAGGCCTGATAACGTTGGCGGAAAGCCAGCAGGCGGCGGCGACCACYGATGACGGGGCCTGGAAATTACCTGACGGCGCGGCCTTTTATAAATATCGCYTGAAGCAGATTACCAGCACCGAYATGACCGCCGATGAAATACATCAACTTGGTCTGGATGARGTGGYGCGRATTCACGGCGAGATGCGCGGCATCATGRAAAAGGTCAATTTTAAAGGTTCTTTGCAGGATTTCTTTGAATTCACCCGYACCGACAARCAATTYTATTAYCCGAACACGGAAGAAGGCAGGCAGGCCTATCTGACAAAAGCCGAACAGATCATCAATACCATGAARGGCCGTCTGGACGAGGTTTTCATCAGYAAACCGAAAGCGGACCTGATYGTTAAAAGGGTRGAGGCYTTCCGYGARAAATCWGCGGGCAAGGCTTTTTACAAYCGYCCGGCCCCCGATGGTAGCCGCCCCGGCATCTATTATGCCAACCTGTATAAAATGTCCGAAATGCCCAMTTATCAGATGGARGCWCTGGCCTATCACGAAGGYATCCCCGGCCACCATATGCAACTGGCGATCATGCAGGAATTAAAGGGCATTCCCAAATTCCGTAAATTYGGCGGCTATACYGCCTATACRGAAGGCTGGGGGCTGTACAGCGAATTTCTGCCCAAGGARATGGGTTTTTATGCRGACCCCTATTCGGACTTTGGCCGTCTGGCCATGGAACTCTGGCGCGCCTGCCGCCTTGTGGTGGATACGGGGATACATGACCAGAAATGGACCCGGGAGCAGGCCATAGACTATCTGGCCGCCAATACCCCGAACCCCAGAGGTGACGTKGTCAAGGCCATTGAACGCTATATCGTCATGCCGGGACAGGCCACGGCCTATAAAATMGGCATGCTCAAGTTTCAATCCCTGCGCGCAAAGGCCAAGGCCGAATTGGGCGATAAATTTGACATTCGGCAATATCACGAAGTTGTCCTGCGGGACGGGGCCTTGCCGCTGTCAACCCTTGAAGATAAAGTCAATGAATGGATTGYCTCTAAAAAATAAATCTGAACAGGGTCGCCATGCTCTGCTGAGTACCGATGACATGGCGCGGGCGGATCAGATGACCATCGCCGCCGGCATGCCGGGTGCGGACCTGATGGAGGCGGCGGGGCTGTCCGTGACCCGTCACATCATGCATCGTTATGGGGGKGCCAAAACGCTGRTMCTWTGCGGACCGGGGAATAATGGCGGCGATGGCTTTGTTATCGCTCGCCATTTGAAAGAGGCCGGATGGCCAGTGACTTTGGCTTTGCTYGGGACGCAAGAAAAATTAACCGGGGATGCGGCGGTGATGGCCGGAAGATGGGACGGTGATGTTCTGCCCCTGACGCCTGTGGTCATTCAGGATCACGGCCTTGTGGTGGATGCCATATTYGGGGCCGGACTCTGCCGGGATATAGAGGGGCCAGCGGCCAAACTCATTGCAAAGATCAACAGCCTTGACCTTGAYGTGGTGGCGGTGGATATGCCGTCCGGCCTGTCGGGGGATAGCGGGCAGGTTCTTGGTATTTGTCTCAAGGCCACCTCTACGGTGACATTTTTCAGGCGCAAGCCCGGCCATCTKCTCTATCCGGGKCGKGMYCTTTGCGGTRCSGTAGAGGTGACGGATATWGGYATTTCAGRCMGGGTKCTGRCMGATATTTCCCCTCAAACYTATCATAATRAYCCGGCGCTYTGGCGAGACCAGTTTCCCCGYCCSRCYYTGRCRGGKCATAAATATAACCGGGGTCACGGGGCGGTGATYAGCGGGGGATTGGCCCAYGGCGGCGCGGCGCGYCTTGCGGCCCGGGCGGCRCTCAGAATCGGGGCSGGGCTGGTCAGTGTRGTCTGYCCTGAGGAKGCGGTGTTGGCCCACGCCGCCCAACTGAACGCGGTSATGATAAAGYCTTTYWYGGGTGAGGGGGACATTGGGGCCACCCTGAAAGACGACCGGATTGGTCATTGGTGCGTCGGGCCGGGCGGCGGGGTCAATGAGCGTACAAGGGATTATGTYTTACAGATATTGGCSGCYGAACGCGGCTGTRTCATTGATGCGGACGGGCTAAGCGTCTTTGCCGATCAGCCGGACAGGCTGTTCAAGGCCATTGCCAAGTCCGGTCAATGTCCCATCCTCACCCCTCATGGCGGTGAATTTGCCCGCCTGTTTCCGGATTTGGCCGGGGGCAAGCTGGCGGCGACCCGGGCGGCGGCGCGGCGGGCCGGGGCAGTGGTTATCTATAAAGGCCCGGATACGGTGATTGCAAGTCCGGATGGCCGGGCGGTAATAAATGACAATGCGCCGCCGACCCTTGCCACGGCGGGGTCGGGCGATGTTCTGGCCGGGCTGTGCCTTGGTCTGATGGCGCAGGGGATGGTGTCTTTTGAGGCGGCCTYGGCGGCGGTGTGGGTYCACGGGGCGGCGGCCACTGCCTTTGGTCCCGGCCTGATTTCAGAGGATATTGAGGGCCAAATCCCYGCYACGCTCTCATATATTTCGGAATCCGCCRGWTAAGGCATTTTTTCGGTGGAAWTTTATTCTTAAATGACTATAAAGACCAACATATATGCAGATTCGGCCATATTTATGAATAGAATGCGGGTGTGGCGAAATTGGTAGACGCGCTAGATTTAGGTTCTAGTGTCTTATGACGTGGGGGTTCAAGTCCCTTCACCCGCACCATTCTATKGATGTTTGTCGATAGGCGGTTTAACATTAAAACGGGCTTTACGGCCCCTCAGAAAAAGCAGAGTAAACATGCAGGTAACGGAAACAGTCTCAGAAGGTTTRAAGCGCGGATATAAAGTTGTSATTTCCGCAGAYGATATTGATGCCAAAATYGAYGCRGAAGTGAAAAAGATTCAAGGGCAGATCAAAATGCCCGGTTTTCGCCCCGGCAAAGCGCCYCTGTCTTTGYTGAAAAAACTGCACGGYAAAAACCTGYTGGGTCAGGTTCTGGAAGAAACCATCAACAGCACCTCGCAGGCMGCRCTGGACGAACAGAATGTCCGCCCGGCCATGCAGCCAAAGATCGAAGTGGTGTCCTTTGATGAGGGCACAGACCTTGAATATTCCATTGATGTGGAAATCACCCCGGAATTTGACATTCCCGATCTGGCCAAATTGAAGCTGGAGCGGTTTGTGGTTGAGGCCAGTGATGATCAGGTCATGGAAGCCGTGACTAAAATCGCCGGCCARCAGAAAAACTTTAAAAAAGCCGCCAAGACATATAAAGCCCAGAACGGCGATGCGGTTCTGATGGAYTTYCTTGGTAAGGTGGACGGYGARGCCTTTGACGGCGGCGCGGCAGAAGGTCATCAGCTGGAGCTTGGCTCCAACAGYTTTATCCCMGGCTTTGAAGAACAGCTGGTTGGCGTRAAAGCRGGYGATGAGAAAAATGTTGAAGTAACCTTTCCAGAGGATTATCAGGCCAAGRAYCTWGCCGGMAAAWCRGCRRTTTTTGAAGTGAARATTCACGAAGTCCAAAAGCCTGCTGAYATGGTMATYGATGAYGATATGGCCAAGAAATTCGGTCTGGAAAATCTTGATGCYCTGAAAGATCTGGTGAAGAAACAGGTTGAACAGGAGAATCAGGGATTGGCCCGGACCAAGCTGAAACGCTCTTTGCTTGACCTTCTGGCCGATGAAGTTTCCTTTGAGGTTCCCGCAGGCATGGTTGATCTGGAATTTGACCAGATATGGCAACAGYTGAAAATGGACCTGCACCGGGAAGCTCTGGAAGAAAACCCGGAGAYYAAACCGGAAGATATTGATGARCCGGGCGATGATGTGAAAGAAGAATATCGYGYCATYGCCGTGCGCCGGGTYCGYYTGGGCCTGCTYCTGTCCGAAATCGGYCAGAAGAATGATGTCACGGTCTCTCAGGAAGAAGTGACCCGTCAGATTTCACAGGAAGCCCAGCGTTATCCGGGGCAGGAAAAACAGGTTTTTGAATTTTATCAGAAAAACCCTCAAGCCATGGCYCAGATGCGCGCGCCKTTGTTTGAGGAAAAAGTGGTTGATTTCATTCTGGAACTKGCCRMTGTCAAGGAYAAGAARGTTTCCCGYGATGAATTGATCGCCGCCATTGARGCCGAAGAAGCCGAGGATATGGCCAAGAAAGAYACCAAGAAAGTAMCAAAGAAAAARCCGGYAGCAAAGAAAGCGGCSYCCAAGAAGCCTGCCGCTAAAAAAGCCGCCCCGAARAAAGCACCGGCAAAAAAGGCCAAAGCTGAGAAAAAATAATCAGCCGGCCAGAAAGTTAAGGATTTGGTGACGGGCATTGGCTAAGATGCCCGCACTTACTTTAGAAACAGGAAAGCTGATATGAGCGACGTGCGCGATACATTTATGAATACTCTGGTGCCCATGGTGGTGGAGCAGACCAGCCGGGGCGAGCGGTCCTATGAYATTTTCTCCCGCCTCTTAAAAGAAAATATTATCTTTCTGACCGGGCAGGTCAATGATCAGGTGGCCGGGCTTATYACGGCACAGCTTTTGTTTCTGGAAGCGGAAAAYCCYAARAAGGATATTGCTTTTTATATAAATTCACCGGGCGGCGTGGTCACGGCGGGCATGGGCATTTATGACACCATGCAATATATCCGTAACAAGGTCAGCACCATCTGTATCGGTCAGGCCTGTTCCATGGGGTCATTGCTTTTGGCGGCGGGMGAAAAGGGMCAGCGGTATTCYYTGCCMAATTCCCGCATTATGGTTCATCAACCGTCCGGCGGCGCGCAGGGGCAGGCAACGGATATCGAGATYCAGGCCCGCGAAATTCTGGCTCTGCGGGCAAGRTTGAATGAGATTTATGCCAAACATACCGGGCAGAAGCTGGCTAAAATTGTTGATGCRCTGGAACGKGATACYTTTATGTCCCCGGAAGAAGCCAAGACATTCGGSCTGATTGACGARATTTTTGACAAACGCCCCGCGCCTTCAAAAACAGATGGAAAATAAAACAAACCCTGTGATTAATTTGCAAATTAATCATTTTTGTTAATTAATTGTTTGCTAGTTTTTTGCTAAACTACGTCTTGATTAAGCATCATTTTGTGTGGTTTGGGGTAAAGTGATAGAAAAATATGACAATCTGGCAAAAAATCCGTTGAGATTTATAGCGTAGTCAGAGTAGCATATAAGGGAACTTTTAGGAATAGATACCTTATGACGAAATCAAAGTCCGGTGAAAGCAAGAATACACTCTATTGCTCATTTTGTGGCAAGAGTCAGCATGAAGTAAAAAAACTCATTGCGGGGCCAACCGTATTTATCTGTGATGAATGTGTTGAGCTTTGTATGGATATTATCCGCGAGGAAAATAAAACCACCTTGACCAAAACCGGTGACGGGGTGCCCACACCGCTTGATATTATGCAAACCCTGGATGATTATGTGATCGGTCAGGAACAGGCCAAAAAGGTTCTGTCCGTTGCTGTCCATAATCATTACAAACGTCTTCGGCATTCTACAGAAGGCGATGATGTTGAACTGGCAAAATCAAATATTCTCCTGCTTGGCCCCACAGGGTGCGGCAAGACATTGCTGGCTCAGACTTTGGCCCGTATTCTGGATGTGCCCTTCACCATGGCTGATGCCACCACGCTGACCGAAGCCGGTTATGTGGGCGAGGATGTGGAAAACATCATCCTGAAACTGCTTCAGGCCGCCGAATATAATGTGGAAGATGCCCAGCGCGGTATCGTTTATATTGACGAAGTGGACAAGATCAGCCGCAAGTCTGACAATCCGTCCATCACCCGGGATGTATCCGGGGAAGGCGTACAGCAAGCCCTGCTGAAAATCATGGAAGGCACCGTTGCCAGCGTACCGCCGCAGGGCGGACGCAAACATCCACAGCAGGAATTCCTGCAGGTGGATACCACCAATATTCTGTTTATTTGCGGCGGCGCATTTGCCGGCCTTGACAAGATTATTGCCCATCGTCTTGAGGGAAAATCCATTGGCTTCGGCGCTAATGTGGCCCCCGATGATGACCGCAAGATCGGTGAAATCCTGTCTGATCTGGAGCCGGACGACCTGTTGCATTTTGGTCTGATCCCCGAATTTGTTGGCCGCCTGCCGGTTCTGGCAACGCTGATGGATCTGGACGAAGATGCGCTTGTTGAAATTCTAAATCGGCCCAAGAACGCCTTGGTCAAGCAGTATCAGCGCCTGTTTTCTATGGAGGAAGTAGACCTTACCTTCACCGACGGCGCGTTGATAGAAATTGCCAAAAAAGCTATTCTTCGCAAAACCGGTGCCCGGGGGCTACGGTCCATCATGGAAGATATTCTGCTGGATACCATGTTTGAACTGCCCGGCCTTGACGGGGTTGATGAGGTCGTGGTCAATGCGGATGTGGTCAAGGGTAAAACCCAGCCGCTTTATATCTATTCCAAAACCAAACAGGGTGAAGTATCTGCGCCTGCGGGGGCCTGACGTGCCTTTCTTTTCCGTCACATTATTTGGGGGGTTTTGAGGCGCAAAACTCTAGGTTGGCCTTGAACTTAGGCATTTTATGCCTAAATATATAAAAATACAGTCAACGAATGGACGCCCTGATGAGCATTACATACCCCGTACTTCCCCTAAGAGACATTGTGGTTTTTCCGCATATGATCGTGCCGCTGTTTGTGGGCCGGGAAAAATCGGTCAAGGCATTGGAAGATGTGATGAGCAATGACAAGAAAATTCTTCTTGTTTCGCAAAAAGATGCCAATGATGATGACCCGTCCGCAGATGATATTTATTCGGTTGGTACGGTGTCCACTATCCTGCAACTCCTGAAGCTGCCGGATGGAACGGTAAAGGTTCTGGTGGAAGGCGGCGAGCGGGCAAAAATAACCCGTTATCTGGAAAATGACGAGTTTTTTGAAGCCGAAGCCGAGATTGATCAGCCAGTGGTCGAAAAATCAAAAGAGCTGGAAGCCCTTGTTCGCTCTGTCCTCAAACAGTTTGAGCAATATATCAAGGTCAATAAGAAGATTCCTTCGGAAATACAAAGCACGGTGAGTCAGATTGAAGACCCGGCGAAACTATCCGATGTGGTGGCGTCTTATCTGTCGCTAACCATATCCTCCAAGCAGGAATTGCTGGAAAATTCCAACCTCATATCACGTCTGGAAAAGATTTACAGCGTCATGGAGGGTGAGATCGGTGTCATGCAGGTGGAGAAGAAAATTCGCCACCGGGTGAAAAACCAGATGGAAAAAACCCAGCGGGAATATTATCTCAATGAGCAGATGAAAGCCATTCAGAAGGAACTGGGCGAAGGCGATGAGGCCAAGGACGAGATTGGCGAACTGGAAGACAAGATAAAGGCCACCAAGCTCAGCAAGGAAGCCCGCGAAAAATGCCTTGGCGAATTGAAAAAGCTTAAATCCATGAGCCCCATGTCAGCCGAAGCAACCGTGGTGCGTAACTATCTTGACTGGATTCTGTCTGTGCCGTGGCAGAAAAACAGCAGGACCAAGCTTAATCTGGAACAGGCGGAAAATATTCTCAATGAGGATCATTACGGTCTGGAAAAGGTCAAGGAACGTATTCTGGAATATCTGGCGGTTCAGCAGAGAACCAAAAAAATCAAAGGCCCGATCCTGTGTCTGGTGGGGCCGCCCGGCGTGGGCAAGACGTCACTGGGCAAATCTATCGCCCGGGCGACAGGCCGTAATTTCGTTCGCTTCTCCGTGGGCGGAGTGCGGGATGAGGCCGAGATTCGCGGCCATCGGCGCACTTATATTGGCTCCATGCCCGGCAAGGTTATTCAGAGCATGAAAAAAGCCGGTTCCAGCAATCCCATGTTCCTGCTGGATGAGATTGACAAAATGGGTAATGATTTTAGGGGTGATCCATCATCAGCTCTGCTGGAAGTTCTTGACCCGGAACAAAACAACAAATTCAACGATCATTATCTGGAAGTGGATTATGACCTGTCCAATGTGATGTTCGTGACCACGGCCAATACCCTGAATATGCCGCAACCGCTTTTGGACCGGATGGAGGTTATTAACCTGTCCGGCTATACGGAAGATGAGAAGGTTGAAATTGCCAAACGGCATCTGATCAACAAACAGATGAAAGATCACGGGCTTAAAGCCCACGAATGGTCAATCTCTGAAGGGGCCCTTCGCGAAGTTATCCGCAGCTATACCCGCGAGGCCGGGGTGCGTAATCTGGAACGTGAAATTGCCAAGCTGATCCGCAAGGCGGTGAAGGAAATTGTGCTGGGCAAGGTAAAATCCGTGAAAATCACCTGCCGTAATCTGGAAAAATACGGCGGCATCAAACGGTTCATCTTTGGCGAACTGGAAGACAAGGATATGGTCGGGGTCACTACCGGCCTTGCCTGGACCGAGGTCGGCGGCGTTATTTTGCAGATTGAAGCCATCTCGTCCCCCGGCAAGGGCAAAGTTACCATCACCGGCAAGCTGGGTGATGTGATGAAGGAATCAATTCAGGCCGCCATGAGCTATGTGCGCTCACGGGCACTGGAATTTGGTATTCAGCCATCCTTGTTTGACAAGACAGATATTCATATCCACTTGCCCGAAGGGGCGACACCGAAAGACGGACCGTCTGCAGGGGTGGGTATGATCACCTCCATCGTGTCGGTTCTGACCAGTAATCCGGTGCGGCGCGATGTGGCCATGACGGGCGAGATCAGCCTGCGCGGGCGGGTGTTGCCGATCGGCGGCTTGAAAGAAAAATTGCTGGCGGCTTTGCGCAGTGGTATCAAGACGGTTTTGATCCCGGAGGAAAATATGAAAGACCTTGCGGATATTCCCGATAATGTTATTCGGGGCCTTGATATTATGCCGATCAGCAAAGTGCATCAGGTTTTAAAAGTGGCTCTGGTGAAATCATTGGTGCCGCTTGCGCCCGAAGATGTGGAAGCGGCGGTATCTCTGGCCAAGGAAAAATCCGAATCTGAATTCGGCACGACGGCCCGTCATTAGAAAGCGGGTAAACCGGTAATTTTCCGGGTATTTTTATCCATAAAGCACCCTCCTGTATCAGGGGGGTGTTTTTTTTCGGTTAAATTCACTTTGTTTTCAATGTCAAGTAAACTTTATGCAAAAAACCGCAGTTTTGTGAGGTTTTCTCTTTGACGAAATAATAAACGGCGGCTACACTGCACCCACTTTTAACCAATTCAGCAATACTTTATATAAGGGGAAGATAGTGAATAAAAATGATCTCGTCGCCGCTGTGGCAACTGCCGCCGGCCTTTCAAAAGTTGATGCAGCCTCTGCTGTAGATGGCGTATTCTCATCCATTACCGATGCCTTGGCATCCGGCGGTGATGTGCGGCTGGTAGGCTTTGGAACTTTTAGCGTTGCCCAGCGTGCTGCCAGTGAAGGCCGCAACCCGCGCACCGGTGAAAAAATCCAGATTCCTGCGTCGAAACAGCCTAAGTTTAAAGCCGGTAAAGGCCTTAAAGACGCTGTTAACAAGTAATTTGCCTGTTTTTAAAAGACGGTTGGCGAGAAAAAAGCCAACCGTCTTTTTTTAGGCTTTACATATCTTCAAACAGTCTGTAGACATGCATCCACAAGATGATGGAAGCCATGTTGTTGTTTTGAGAAATGGGGCGATTAGCTCAGTTGGTAGAGCGCTTCGTTTACACCGAAGATGTCGGGAGTTCGAGTCTCTCATCGCCCACCATTATCTTAAATATTACAATGTGTTAACTATATATTTTGTAATATAGCGGATTTGATGAAAAGCCCCTTGACTGTATCAGGTGAATGGCTTAAATCAATCCCACGCCTCAGCGGTATTTTCTGGGGGTGTAGCTCAGTTGGTTAGAGCGCTGGCCTGTCACGCCAGAGGTCGCGGGTTCGAGTCCCGTCACTCCCGCCATTTCTCCTTATTTTTTTGTCAATTGCATATTCTTCACATGTAAAGCTTTTTCCCAAAAAAAGCATTGGCATTTTATGTCACTTCGGGCTATTAAATCAGAGAGGGTTAGACGTCACGGTTGGCGTGAATTTCGCCCGTAACAATGTTAAATAGAAGGGGTTGGGCACAGATGGATGGATTGTTGCTCGAATATCTTCCAATTCTGATTTTCTTTTTCATAGCTATAATTATGTCTTGCATGTTCATTATGCTCCCCATGATGCTGGTTAAGCAGAAGCCGGACGCGGAAAAGTTATCCGCCTATGAATGTGGGTTTGAGGCCTTTGATAGTGCCAGAAAGCCCTTTGATGTGCGCTTTTATCTGGTGGCTATTTTATTCATTATCTTTGATCTTGAGGTAGCCTTTCTGTTTCCCTGGGCAATTTCTCTGGGCAAGATTGGCATTTTCGGCTTTGTATCCATGATGATTTTTCTGGGCGTGCTGACCATCGGGTTCATCTATGAATGGAAGAAGGGGGCTTTGGAGTGGGAGTAGAAATGTCAAAAGGTGAAAACGCGGGAACCCTGCCCGCCGTGGATCAGGATGTTTACTTTAAATCCTTGTCCGATGATCTGTCCGACAAGGGCTTTGTGGTCGCGAATCTTGACGATGTCATTGCCTGGGCCAGAACCGGTTCCCTGTGGTGGATGACATTTGGTCTGGCTTGCTGCGCTGTTGAGATGATGCATGCCAGTATGCCCCGCTATGATGTGGAGCGTATGGGATTTGCCCCCCGTGCGTCCCCGCGCCAGTCCGATGTGATGATCGTGGCGGGAACCCTGACCAATAAAATGGCCCCGGCCATGCGCAAGGTTTATGACCAGATGGCCGAACCCCGTTATGTGATTTCTATGGGTAGCTGCGCTAATGGCGGCGGCTATTACCATTATTCCTATTCGGTGGTGCGCGGCTGTGACCGGATTGTACCGGTGGATATTTATGTTCCGGGTTGTCCGCCGACGGCGGAGGCACTGGTTTACGGTATTCTGCAGCTTCAGAAGAAGATTCGCCGTACCGTGGCGTTGGACAGATAAGGAGGGCTATGTGAGCAATCAGGAAACATTGAATGATATGGGCGAGGCCATCGTCCGGGCACTGGAAAATGAAGTCCACGGTTTTGAGATCGTTTTGGGTGAGTTGACGGTTCGGGCGCGGGCGGACAAGATTGTTACGGTTCTAACCACTCTGCGGGACGAGGCTCTGTTTAAATTTGTCCAGCTCATTGATATTTGCGGCGTTGATTATCCCGAGCGGGCGCGGCGTTTTGACGTTGTTTATCACCTGTTGAGTTTGAAACATAATATTCGGGTGCGCATAAAAATTCTGGCCGATGATGAAACACCGGTGCCGTCGGTAACGGACGTTTATCTGGTGGCGAACTGGTATGAGCGCGAGGTATGGGACATGTATGGGGTCATGTTTGACGGCCATCCTGACCTGCGCCGTCTGCTCACTGACTATGGTTTTCAGGGCCATCCCCAGCGCAAGGACTTCCCCCTTACCGGCTATGTGGAGCTGCGTTATAGCGAGGAAGAGCGGCGGGTTGTTTATGAGCCGGTTAAATTGCAACAGGAATTCCGGGATTTTGATTTCATGAGTCCCTGGGAAGGGGCCAAATATATATTGCCCGGTGATGAAAAAGCGGACGGCACGGCTGAATCCGGCGGGCAAGAGAGTTGAGAATATGGCTGAAGTAGATATTAAAAACTATAATATAAACTTTGGGCCACAGCATCCTGCGGCTCACGGGGTTTTGCGGCTCATTCTGGAGCTTGACGGTGAAGTGGTCGAGCGCGCTGACCCTCATATCGGTCTGTTGCACCGGGGTACAGAAAAGCTGATCGAGCATAAAACCTATCTTCAGGCGATTCCCTATTTCGACCGGCTGGATTATGTCTCGCCCATGAATCAGGAACATGCCTTCTGTCTGGCCATTGAAAAGCTTTTAGGGTTGGAAGTACCAGAGCGGGGGCAATATATCCGCGTTCTTTATTGCGAAATAGGCCGGATACTCAATCACATTATGAATGTGACCGCCCACGGCATGGATGTGGGCGCCTTGACACCGATCCTCTGGGGGTTTGAGGAGAGGGAACTGCTCATGGAATTTTATGAGCGGGTAAGCGGCGCGCGGCTTCATGCCAATTATTACCGGCCCGGCGGCGTGCATCAGGATCTGCCCGAGGGGCTGACCGATGATATTCTGCGTTGGTGTGATAATTTCCCGAAAACCATGAATGACATTGAAACGCTGGTCACGGAAAATCGTATCTTCAAACAGCGTAACGTGGGTATCGGCAAGGTAACCGCAGAGGAATGTTACGCGCTCGGCTTTACCGGGGCCATGTTGCGCGGCTCCAACGTGGCGTGGGATTTGCGCAAGGCCCAGCCCTATGATGTCTATAATGAAATGGATTTTGACGTGGTTGTGGGCAAAAACGGTGATTGCTATGATCGGTTTGTCCTGCGCATTGAGGAAATGTATCAAAGTATGCGGATCATCCGCCAATGTATTGAGAAAATGCCAAAGGGCGATGTGCTGTCCGCCGACCATACGGTGACCCCGCCGCGCCGGGCCAACATCAAAACCTCTATGGAGGCTTTGATTCAGCATTTCAAACTCTATACCGAAGGCTTCAAAGTGCCGGAGGGTGAGGTCTATGTCGCTGTTGAAGCCCCCAAGGGCGAGTTCGGAGTCTATCTGGTTTCCGACGGCAGCAACAAGCCGTACCGCTGTAAAATCCGCGCGCCGGGCTTTGCCCATCTGCAGGCCATGGATTATGTGGCACGGGGGCATATGCTGGCCGATATTCCGGCCTTGATGGGGTCTTTTGATATTGTGTTCGGAGAGGTTGACCGATGAACATCAGTGTAAGAAACGCGGAAAAATTTGAGTTTACGGCTGAGAATATGACCTGGGCCGAGGGACAGATGGCGAAATATCCGCCGAGCCGCAAGCAAAGCGCGGTGATGCCCCTGCTGACCCGGGCGCAGGAACAGAATAACGGCTGGGTTTCAATCACGGTAATGGAATATGTGGCCGATCTTCTGGGTATGCCCTATATCCGGGTGCAGGAAGTGGCGAGCTTCTATACCATGTATAATCTGAAACCCGTGGGCAAGCATGTGATTGAGGTCTGTACCACGACCCCCTGCTGGTTGCGGGGGTCCGACGATGTGGTTGCCGCCTGTAAGGATGAGCTGGGCATTGGTTTCGGCGAGACCACGGCGGACGGTGAGTTCACCCTGCTTGAGGTGGAATGTGCCGGGGCGTGCGTTAATGCGCCGGTGATTGCCTATAAGAAGGAATATTACGAGGATCTGGATAATGACAGCACCCGTAAATTCATCAAGGCCATCAAAAGTGGCGACGTTCCTCTGCCGGGGCCGCAAACCACAGACCGTCATAAATCGGCACCGCAGGGTGGCCCGACAACCTTGAAAGAATTTTGCGCCGTGCAGGGAGGGCAGGAATAATGCTTGCAGATAAAGATCGTATCTTTACCAACCTATATGGCTATCAGAGCTATGGTCTGGACGCCGCAAAGAAACGCGGTGACTGGGACGGGACCAAACAGATACTGGAAAAGGGCATTGACTGGATCATTGGCGAGATGAAGGCATCCGGCCTGCGTGGTCGGGGCGGGGCGGGATTTCCCACCGGCCTGAAATGGTCTTTCATGCCCAAGGAATCTGACGGGCGGCCCCAATATCTGGTGGTTAATGCGGATGAGGGCGAACCGGGCACCTGTAAGGACCGGGAGATTATGCGCCATGACCCCCATAAGCTGATCGAAGGCTGCCTTGTGGCCGGGTTCGCCATGCGGGCCTGCGCGGCCTATATCTATATTCGCGGTGAATTTGTCCATGAGGCCGATGTGCTGGATGCGGCCATTGAGGAGGCCTATGCGGATGGTCTGATTGGCGATAATGCTTGCGGAATGGGTTATAAATTTGACGTTTATGTCCATCGGGGGGCCGGGGCCTATATCTGCGGCGAGGAAACGGCGCTCATTGAAAGTCTTGAGGGCAAGAAGGGCCAGCCACGTCTGAAACCGCCCTTTCCGGCCAATGTGGGCCTTTATGGCTGTCCGTCCACGGTCAATAATGTGGAGTCCATTGCGGTGGCCCCGACCATTCTGCGGCGCGGCGGGGCGTGGTTTGCCGGTCTGGGCCGGGAGAATAACACCGGGACGAAACTGTTCTGTATTTCCGGTCACGTGAACAACCCGTGCAATGTGGAAGAAGAAATGGGTATCCCGCTGAAAGAGCTTATTGAAAAGCATGCGGGCGGCGTTCGCGGGGGCTGGGACAATTTGCTGGCGATTATTCCGGGCGGATCGTCGGTTCATATGCTGCCCAAAAGTATTTGTGACACCGTCTTGATGGATTTTGACAGCCTGCGCGCTGAAGGCAGTGGCCTTGGCACGGCGGCGGTGATTGTCATGGATAAGTCCACGGACCTTGTACGGGCCATTGCGCGCCTCAGCGCCTTTTACGCTCATGAGAGCTGCGGCCAATGTACGCCGTGCCGGGAAGGCACCGGCTGGATGTCGCGGATTATGCAACGTATGGTCACGGGCGAGGCGGAGATGGAAGAAATTGACATGCTGCTGGATGTGACCAGGAAGGTGGAAGGTCATACCATTTGCGCTCTTGGCGATGCGGCGGCCTGGCCCATTCAGGGATTGTTCCGCCATTTCCGGCCCGAAGTGGAACAGCGGATACTGAATTATAAGAAAAGCCGTAATGCGGCGTGATGAAATAAGAGAAGTGTGGAGTTTACATAATGCCAACGCTTAATATTGACGGGATAGAGGTCGAGGTCGAGAATGGGTCAACCGTTCTTCAGGCCTGTGAGGCGGCGGGAATCGAGATTCCGCGCTTTTGTTACCATGAACGCCTGTCTATTTCCGGCAATTGCCGGATGTGTCTTGTGGAGATGGAGAAGGCACCAAAACTGATCGCCTCCTGCGCTATGCCTGCCGGTGACGGTATGGTCATCCATACTAACAGCGACAAGGTCCGTCGGGGCCGCGAAGGGGTTCTGGAATTTACCCTGATCAATCATCCGCTGGATTGCCCGGTCTGTGATCAGGGCGGGGAATGTGACCTGCAGGATCAATATCTTTATTACAGCGGTGATGATGCCCGCTATACGGAAGCCCGGCGTGTGGTGTCAAAAGAGGACTTTGGCCCGTTGGTCAAGACCATGATGACCCGCTGTATCCATTGCACCCGTTGCGTGCGTTTTTCCGAGGAAATCGCAGGCGTCCCGGCCCTTGGCGGCATTGGGCGCGGCGATCATCTGGAAATCACCACTTATATGGAACAGCCGTTCGCCTCTGAATTGTCGGGCAATGTGGTTGACCTGTGCCCGGTGGGGGCCTTGACCAACAAGCCTTACGTTTTTTCCGCCCGGCCCTGGGAATTGAAATCAACGGAAACTTTTGATGTCCATGACGCCATGGGGTCAAGCATCCGCGCCGATGCGCGGGGCCGCGAAGTGATGCGTTTCCTGCCCCGGGTTCATGAAGATGTGAATGAGGAATGGATTTCCGACAAGACGCGTCAGGCCGTGGATGGCCTGAAATATAACCGCCTTGATACACCTTATGTGCGCCGGGACGGCACCTTGCAGCCCGCCTCATGGGATGAAGCCTTTGACGCTATTGCGGATAATATCACGGGGAAAAAAATCGCGGCCCTTGTTGGCGATCTTTGTGACCTTGAAAGCATGTATGCCCTGAAAGGTCTGATGACCGCGCTGGGCAGTGAGGCCATTGACTGCCGGCAGGACGGGGCCAAATACATCTCTGATTCTGGGGGCAAACACCGGGTCGGTTATCTGTTCAATTCGGGCATTGCCGCTATTGATGAGGCCGACGCCTGTTTGCTGGTGGGCAGCAACCCGCGTAAAGAGGCGGCGGTCTTGAATATCCGCCTGCGCTATCTGTCAAAACGCGGACCAATAGCTTCTGTGGGTAATGTGGAAAACCTGACCTATCCGGTGCAGCATCTGGGTAATACGGTCAAGGCACTGGAAAATATTCTGGCGGGCAAGGGTGATTTTGCCAAGGCTCTGAAAGCCGCCAAAAATCCCATGATCATTCTTGGGTCCGGGGCGACAAGTCACCCGGACGGCGCTTATATCCTGAAGCTAGCTCATGATATTGCCGATAAATTCGGCATGGTCCGGGACGGTTGGAACGGCTTTAATATCCTGCATCATGCGGCGAGCCGGGTCGGGGCCATGGACCTTGGTCTGGTGACGGACGGCGGTGTGGACAGCATTTTGGACGGGGCCGCGTCCGGCGATATTGAGGTGGTCTTTAATCTGGGCGCGGATGAGATTGATCTGGGCCGTCTGGAAAAAGCCTTCGTGATTTATCAGGGCAGCCATGGGGACGAAGGCGTGAAATATGCCGATGTGATTCTGCCCGGAGCGGCTTATACGGAAAAGCCGGGAACCTATGTGAATATGGAGGGCCGGGTGCAAGTGGCCCCGCGAGTGATCTTTGGCCCCGGTGATGCGCGGGAGGATTGGACAATCCTCAGGGCCTTGTCCGAAAGGCTGGGGCATGTGCTGCCCTATGATAATATTGCGGAGCTCAGAGCCAAAATGATCGTGGATCATCCGGCTCTTGCGGCGGTGGATCAATTGCCGGAGGAGCCTTGGGCTGATTTTGGCGTTGCGGGCAAGGCATCGGATACGCCGATCACCAATCTGATCGCTGATTTTTATCAGACCAACCCGATCGCAAGGTCGTCTAAAGTCATGGCGGAATGCAGTACGGCTTACGAAGGCGCAAAATTTGTAGCGGAGGCAACAGGAACCAATGGCTGATTTACTCGTTCAATTTTTTCAATGGGCCTTTGGGGTAACACTTGCGCCGTGGCTGGCGACCATTTCCGGCATTGTGGTCGGGATTTTGGCCATTGTATTGCCGCTTTTGATCGCGGTTGCCATGAGCGTCTATATGGACCGCAAGGTCTGGGCCGGGATGCAGATGCGGCGCGGCCCCAATGTGGTTGGCCCGTGGGGTCTGTTGCAATCTTTTGCCGATGGCCTGAAGCTCTTTCTGAAAGAAACAATCATTCCGGCCAGTGCAAACAAGTTCATTTTCCTGCTGGCCCCGGCGTTAACCTTCCTGCTGGCTCTTGTTGCCTGGGCGGTGATCCCCTTTGATATGGGTATGGTTCTGGCTGATCTGAATGTGGGTATCCTCTATCTGTTCGCCATATCATCCCTTGGGGTTTACGGGATTATCCTGTCCGGTTGGGCCAGCAATTCGCGCTATGCTTTTCTGGGCGCGCTGCGCTGTTCGGCGCAGATGGTCTCTTACGAAGTATCTATCGGTTTTGTGTTGGTGACGGTATTGATGACCGCAGGGTCGTTGAATTTGAGCGAAATCATTATGGCGCAGAAAGATGTATTCTGGGGCGTCAATGGCTATTGGTTCACCCCGTTATTTCCCATGATGATCGTCTTTTTCATCTCGGCACTGGCGGAAACCAACCGTCCGCCGTTTGATTTGCCAGAGGCTGAGGCCGAGATTGTTGCCGGCTATCAGGTGGAATATTCCTCCATGGCTTTTGCCCTGTTTTTCCTTGGCGAATATGCCAATATTATTCTGATGTCTGCCATGACCAGCATCCTGTTTCTGGGCGGATGGTTGCCGCCGGTGGATTGGGCGCCGCTCTATATCATTCCGGGCTGGATCTGGTTCTTTGGCAAGATATTTTTTGTCTTTTTCGTCTTCGCATGGGTCAAGGCCACGGTGCCGCGCTATCGTTATGATCAGCTGATGCGTCTGGGCTGGAAAGTATTTTTACCGATTTCATTGCTTTGGGTCGTTTTAACCGGGCTGTTCTTGTTGCTTACCGACAAGATACCGGCATAAAGGAATAGTGATATGATGCTCATAAAACATGCTGCCCGAACGTTTCTGCTCAGCGAATTTGTTAAAGCCATGTGGCTGACATTCCGCTATATGTTCCGGCCCAAGGCCACCATCAATTATCCCTATGAAAAGGGGCCGCTCAGCCCGCGTTTTCGGGGCGAACATGCTCTGCGCCGTTATGCCAACGGCGAAGAACGCTGTATTGCCTGTAAATTATGCGAGGCTATCTGCCCGGCGCAGGCAATCACGATTGAGGCCGCCGAGGCCCCGGACGGATCGCGCCGCACCACCCGCTATGACATTGACATGACCAAATGTATTTATTGTGGCTATTGCGAGGAAGCCTGTCCGGTGGAAGCGATCGTGGAAGGCCCCAATTTTGAATTTGCCACCGAAACCCGCGAGGAGCTGTTCTATAACAAGGAAAAGCTGCTGAAAAACGGTGATATGTGGGAACAGGAAATCGCCACCAACCTTAAACTTGATGCACCCTACAGGTAGAGACTATGATTTATACATTATGCTTTTATCTTTTTGCCATCATCACGGTTTTTTCCGGGATCATGGTCATATCAAGCCGCAACCCGGTGCATTCGGTGCTGTATCTCATTCTGGCCTTTTTCAACTCTGCGGGGCTGTTCGTCCTGCTGGGGGCGGAATTTGTCGCTATGATTTTGGTGATCGTCTATGTAGGTGCGGTGGCGGTTCTGTTCATGTTTGTGGTGATGATGCTGGACATTGATTACATCGAAATGCGCAAGGGATTTCAGAAATATCTGCCTATTGGCGCTTTGATCGGGATTGTCCTGCTGGCGGAGCTGGTGCTGGTCGGTATGGGCTGGGGCTTGCAGGGGGTAGTGATCACGGACCCGGCGACGGCTATTCCGGCACTGGATCAGATGACCAATACGGAAGCTTTGGGCAGYCTGATYTATACCAAATATATCTTTYTGTTTCAGATGGCGGGCYTGATTCTGCTGGTGGCGATGATCGGGGCCATTGTGCT
Organism: Alphaproteobacteria bacterium; assembly: GCA_002749135.1. GTDB lineage: Bacteria > Pseudomonadota > Alphaproteobacteria > Sphingomonadales > Emcibacteraceae > Paremcibacter. Next base: position 27,680 of record NVVY01000022.1, read on the forward strand.
GACCCATCGCAAACGGCCCGGTGTCAAGAAACAGAATATYAACGAACAGGTCATGCGCCGCCGTAGCGATGCCTATGACATTGTTAAAGTAAAACCCGGTCAAGGGYTAGGGTAGGAAAATATGATGGAAATCGGACTCGTACATTATCTGACCGTAGCGGCCATGTTGTTTACCATTGGCATCTTCGGCATTTTTCTGAACCGGAAGAATGTAATTATTATCCTGATGTCGGTGGAGCTTATCCTGCTGGCGGTCAATATTAATTTCGTTGCATTTTCCTCTTACCTCAATGATATGGTAGGGCAGATTTTTACCATGTTTATCCTGACGGTTGCGGCGGGGGAGGCGGCCATTGGTCTGGCTATCCTTGTGATTTATTTTAGAAATCGCGGGTCGATCGCGGTTGAAGACATTCGTCTGATGAAAGGATAAGCCATAAAATGTATCAGATAATTGTTTTCGGACCTCTTCTTGCCGCCATTATTGCCGGCCTGTTTGGGCGGCAGCTTGGCGACAAGGGATCACAGGTCATCACCTGTGGGTCCCTGATAATTTCGGCCATCTTGTCCTGGGTTGTCCTGTTCCAGATTGGCTTTGGCCATACGGTGGACCATGTGACCATCATGACATGGGTCAATTCCGGTGACCTTAATTTTAACTGGGCCTTCAAGATTGATACCCTGACGGCGGTGATGCTGGTGGTGGTAAACACAATTTCCTCGCTGGTTCATATCTACTCCGTGGGTTATATGAGCCATGATCCCCATAAGCCGCGYTTYATGGCGTATTTGAGCTTTTTCACCTTTGCCATGCTGATGCTGGTGACGGCGGATAATTTTGTTCAACTGTTCTTTGGCTGGGAAGGSGTGGGGYTGGCGTCTTACCTGCTGATTGGYTTYTGGTATAAAAAGCCCTCTGCCTGTGCRGCGGCCATCAAGGCCTTCATCGTYAACCGGGTTGGTGAYTTTGGTTTTGCCYTGGGGATATTTGCCATCTTTATGGCCACMGGTTCCGTGGATTTTGATACGGTGTTYGCCATGATACCGGATTTGGTGGGMCAGAAGATTCACTTCCTGTGGATGGATCTGGATTTGATCACGACYATTAGCATATTGTTGTTCATYGGGGCCATGGGCAAGTCGGCCCAGCTTGGCCTGCATACCTGGTTGCCGGATGCTATGGAGGGGCCAACCCCGGTRTCGGCCCTGATYCATGCGGCGACYATGGTGACGGCGGGTGTCTTTATGGTGGCCCGAACTTCTCCTATATTTGAATATTCCCCGGATGCCTTGGCTTTTGTTGCTTTCATAGGCGCGTCAACGGCCATCTTTGCCGCAACCATTGGCACGACCCAGACAGATATCAAGCGGGTAATTGCCTATTCCACCTGTTCCCAGTTGGGCTATATGTTCTTTGCCCTTGGCGTATCGGCTTATGGTGCGGCCATATTCCATCTGTTCACCCATGCTTTCTTTAAAGCGTTGCTGTTCTTAGGCTCCGGTTCCGTGATTCACGCCATGAGCGATGAACAGGACATGCGGAAAATGGGCGGCCTGCGCAAGAAGATTCCCGGCACCTTTATCATGATGCTGATCGGAACTCTGGCCCTGACCGGCTTTCCTTTCTTTGCCGGATATTATTCCAAGGATATGATTATCGAGGCCGCCTTTGCTTCTGACTCTTCCTTTGGCGGCTATGCCTTTGCCATGGGTGTGTTGGCGGCACTCTTGACCTCTTTCTATAGCTGGCGTTTGATTTTCATGACATTTTTTGGCAAAAGCCGGGCCAGCCAGTCGGTACAGGATCATATCCATGAAAGTGGTAACTGGATGATGGTACCACTTTATGTTTTGGCGGCGGGGGCGGTTGCTGCCGGATTCCTGTTCAAGGATTATTTCATCGGAATTCATTATGAGGATTTCTGGGGTCAAGCCCTGTTCCTGAAGGATGCGGCCRATAATGTRYTKGAAGARGCCCACCATATTCCCGAATGGGTCGGGACCGCGCCATTTATYGTTATGGTGATTGGTTTTCTGGTCGCCATCTATGCCTATATCTGGAAGCCGGAAACCCCGGCCCAGTTCGCAGGCACTTTCCGTTATCTTTACGCCCTGTTCTATAACAAATGGTATGTGGATGAGATTTATGAATTTTTGTTCGTTAATCCGGCCAAGCGGCTGGGTACATTCCTGTGGAAGCAGGGGGATGAGAATATCATTGACCGTTATGGTCCGGACGGGGCGGCGGCCAGCGTTATGGCTCTTGCCCGCCGGTTCCGCGCCCTGCAAAGCGGTTATGTCTATCATTACGCCTTTGCCATGCTGATGGGCGTTGCCGCCTTTGTCACATGGTTCGTCTTTATTTCCGGGGGGAGAGCAAGCTAATGGAACATTTTCCAATTCTTTCAATCATCACTTTCCTGCCTCTGTTGGGCGTGGTGTTTATTCTGCTGACCAAGGGGGAGAATGCGGACCGTAATGCCCGCAACGCGGCCCTGTGGGTGACGGTCTTTACCTTCCTTGCCTCTCTGATTCTGTGGTTCAGCTTTGACAAGACCACCGCCGATTTTCAGTTCGTGGAAAAGGCAAGCTGGTTTGGTGATAATATCAATTATCACATGGGGATAGATGGTATTTCGATCCTGTTTGTGATGCTGACCACCTTTATCATGCCGATTGTCATTCTGACCGGATGGGAAACGGTGAACAGCCGGGTCAAGGAATATCTGATTGCGTTACTGATAYTGGAAACCCTGATGATCGGGGTTTTCTGTGCGTTGGATATTGTTCTGTTTTACCTGTTTTTTGAAGGCGGAYTGATTCCCATGTTCCTGATTATCGGGGTATGGGGCGGCAAAAACCGGGTTTATGCCTCTTACAAATTATTCCTCTATACCCTGCTTGGGTCTGTGCTGATGTTGCTGGCCATGCTCTATATGTATTTTCAGGCYGGGACCACGGATATTCCGACCCTGATGCAATATGATTTTGACGTGAATGCGCAAATATGGCTGTTTTTGGCTTTCTTTGCCTCCTTCGCGGTCAAGACACCCATGTGGCCGGTTCATACGTGGCTGCCCGATGCCCATGTGCAGGCCCCAACGGCGGGCTCGGTCATTCTGGCGGGGATATTGCTGAAAATGGGCGGGTACGGTTTCTTAAGGTTCTCATTGCCCATGTTCCCGGTGGCGTCTGTGGAGCTTGCGTGGTTGATTTATACATTGTCGGTGATTGCCATTATCTATACCTCCTTTGTGGCCCTGGTACAGCAGGATATGAAAAAACTGATTGCCTATAGCTCGGTGGCTCATATGGGTTTTGTAACCCTCGGCATTTTTACCTTTAATACGCAAGGGATCGAAGGCGCGATCATTTTAATGCTGGCCCATGGCTTTGTCGCCAGCGCATTGTTCCTGTGCGTCGGGGTGATTTATGACCGGTTGCACACGCGAGAGATCGAACGTTACGGCGGGCTGGTCAATGTGATGCCTAAATATGCCCTGACCTTCATGTTCTTTACCATGGCGTCGGTGGGCCTGCCGGGAACCGGGAATTTCGTTGGTGAGATTCTTGTGCTGATCGGCTTGTTCAAGGTTAGTATCTGGACCACTTTCTTTGCGGCGACCGGWTTAATCCTCGGCGCGGCCTATATGCTGTGGCTMTAYCGCAAGGTGGTCTTTGGTGAATTGATCAAGGAAGACCTGAAGGCCATGATGGATATGAACAAGCGGGAGATTATCATCTTTACCCCGCTGGTGTTTTTCACCCTGTTGATGGGGATATATCCGTCCGTATTTCTGGATTTTATACATGTGTCCGTTGACAATCTTATTACGCATCATCAGGCCGCGCTCGCCGCTGTTACTGATGTCGTGGCTCATTAGGGAGAATATGAAATGATTGAAACAATGCTTCCTGATTTGGCCCCGGCGTATGGTGAAATCCTCATGGCCATTGGTGCCATGGCCTTGCTTATGCTGGGCGTATTTCGCGGGAATAGTTCCACGGGCTTTGTGTCGCTGATGGCGGCGGCGCTAATGATTGTRACCCTGTTTTTCACGGTYACATGGCAAGAGGGGGCCGTCTATACCTTTGGCGATATGTTCGTGGTGGACCGCTTTACGTCCTTCATGAAAATGCTGGTTCTGATTTCCTCAGCCCTTGCGGTGCTTATGTCCATGCAATATTTCCGCGATGAGCAGGAGGAACGGTTTGAATATCCGATTCTGATTTTGCTGGCGACACTCGGCATGATGGTCATGGTGTCGGCCAATGACCTGATGTCGCTCTATATGGGCCTTGAGCTTCAATCCCTCAGCCTGTATGTGCTGGCCTCTATCCGCCGGGATAGTGAGCTTGCGACCGAAGCGGGCCTGAAATATTTTGTTCTGGGGGCCTTGTCCTCAGGCATATTGCTGTTTGGCAGTTCCCTGATTTATGGTTTTGTGGGCACCACCAACTTTACGGTGATCGGGGCTAATCTGGCTCACGCCGGAGCCCATGGYCCTGACATCGGGGTGATTATCGGTATGGTATTGGTGCTGGCGGGGCTGGCCTTTAAAATCTCTGCCGTGCCGTTTCATATGTGGACGCCGGATGTTTATCAGGGCGCRCCAACACCGGTRACAGCCTTYTTCGCGGTCGCCCCAAAAGTGGCCGCATTGGCCCTGCTGGTGCGGGTGCTGTATGTGCCTTTTGGCGAGCTGGCCCATTCATGGACTCAAGTGATCGTCTTTATGTCGCTGGCTTCTATGGTATTGGGCGCGGTGGCCGCCGTGGTTCAGACCAATATCAAACGTATGATGGCCTATAGCTCYATCGGRCATGTGGGCTTTGCGCTGGTTGGCCTTGCGGCGGGCAGTCAGGAAGGCGTGCGCGGGCTTGTGATCTATATGACCATTTATCTGGTGATGAATGTGGGTGCTTTTGCCTGTATCCTCTCCATGCGCCGCAAGAATGGTATGGTTGAGGAAATCAACGACCTGTCCGGTCTGGCCCAGTCACGGCCCGGCATGGCGGCGGCTCTGGCGATCTTTATGCTGTCTCTGGCGGGAATACCACCACTGGCTGGTTTTTGGGGAAAATGGTTTGTGTTCAAGGCGGTGATTGCCACCGCCGTAGCTGACCCCCTGGCAACAAATTACGGCCTGATTACCCTTGCGGTGATCGGGGTGATTGCCAGCGTGGTCGGGGCCTATTATTATCTGAATGTGGTCAAGGTCATGTTCTTTGACAAGCCGGAAGAAGAATTCATRGCCCCCAAAACCCGCAAACTGGGGGCTATTATGGGTATTAGTGCCGCGCTCTTGATTCTCTTTTCCCTGCCGCAGGTGAACAGCCCGGTTCTGGATTATGCCAGAATGGCGGCGGCAGCATTGATTTCTTAACGCCATGAGTTTATCACCGTCTTTTATCATGCCCGGGGGGTACAGCCTTCGGGCATTTGACTGTCTGGACAGTACAAATGCGCAGTGCGCCCGGTTGRYCGGGGCGGGTGAGGGCGGTAATATCTGGGTCATGGCGGCCACGCAATCTGCGGGTCGGGGGCGGCGGGGGCGCGCGTGGGTGTCCAGRCCCGGAAATTTATTTGCCTCCCTGCTTTATGCCATCGATTGCGGTCTTGCCCAGGCATCACAGCTGTCCTTTGTGGCCGCACTGGCGGTGCGGGATGTGGTGGCGGATATATTGCAGGCCAATGAGGCCGTGACCTGTAAATGGCCCAATGATATTCTGGTGGGCGGGCGGAAAATCTCCGGCATTCTGCTGGAAACGGCGGGGCAGGGCGGGGCCAGCCCAAGCCATGTGATTATTGGCATCGGCATAAATCTGGCCCATCATCCCGACAACCCCCATTTCCCGGCCACCAGCCTGACAGATGAAGGCTTGTCGGATAGTGCGCCGGAGGATGTTATGGAACGCCTGATTCTGTCCATGTGCCATTGGACCAATATTTGGAAGGATCACGGCTTTACCCGTATCCGTTCCGCGTGGAAAGAGCGGGCCAGCGGCCTTGGGTCAGAGATCATTGTCCGCCTGCCGGAGGAAGAATTGCGCGGCCAGTTTGTTGATCTGGACAGGGACGGCGCACTAATACTTGCCCTTGAGGGCGAAAGACGACATATTACCGCTGGTGATGTATTTTTCACATAAGGAAAGCCCATGCTTCTTGCCATAGATGCCGGAAATACCAATATTGTCTTTGCCATCCATGACGGCGCGGAACTGCGCCATAAATGGCGTATATCCAGTTCTTCCAGCCGGACGGCAGACGAATATATGGTCTGGCTCACCCAATTGATGAATCTKGAGAATATTTCATCGGATAATATCTCCGGCGCKATCATTGCCACCGTGGTGCCGCAAGCYCTGTTTCCYTTRCARCTTYTSTGTCGGCGTTATTTTAACTGCGCGGCCCTTGTGGTGGGCGAGGATGATGTTGATCTGGGGCTGAAAGTCTGTTTGGATAATCCGAAAGAGGTCGGCGCGGACCGTCTGGTCAATGCGGTGGCGGCCCACAAGAAATATGGCGGGCCCATGATCATCATTGATTTCGGMACCGCAACGACCTTTGATATCATWGATAAGCACGGCAATTATTTCGGYGGYATCATTTCCCCCGGKGTMAATCTGTCGGTGGAGGCCCTGCATATGGCGGCGGCGAAACTGCCGCGTGTGGCGGTGGAAAGGCCGGAACAGGTAATCGGCACCGGSACGGTAAGCGCCATTCAGTCAGGGATATTCTGGGGCTATGTCGGCCTTGTGGAGGGCGTRGTCAARCGTATCAARGCWGAATTTTCTGAGACAAATCCGGGGCAGAAGATGACGGTCATGGCCACCGGCGGYCTTGCCCCCCTGTTCGGGGATGAGGTGACGGATATTGAGATTGTCGATCAGGAATTGACCACCTACGGCCTGTTTGAAATCTATAGCCGGAATATAGCCTCCTGATGTCCGCGCGCGCAAAAGATAATAGCCTGTATTTCCTGCCCCTGGGCGGGTCGGGCGAGATCGGCATGAATCTCAATCTCTATAAGACCGAGGGCACATGGCTGATGGTGGATTGCGGCATATCCTTTGCCGACAATTATCTGCCCGGTATTGATCTGATCATGCCCAATACAAATTATATAGAGCAACGCCGGGACAAGCTGGCGGGCCTGATCATCACCCATGCCCATGAGGATCACGTGGGGGCATTGGTGCATTTATGGCCGCGGTTTCGCTGTCCGGTCTATGCCACGCCCTTTACCATGATCCTGATCCGGCTCAAGCTGGGCGCGGCGGGGTTGCTGGATCAGGTGCCCTTGATAGAGGTGCCTCTGGAGGGCCGGGTGGAGGTGGGGCCTTTCACCGTGGATTTCCTGTCGCTCACCCATTCCATACCGGAACCAAATGCGGTACGGATYACCACAAAGGCCGGAACCATCTTTCAYACCGGYGACTGGAAGCTGGACCCGGACCCGCTGGTCGGGGCAAAGACCGATGTYGCCCGCATGACACAGATGGGGGATGAGGGGGTKCTGGCKCTGGTSTGYGATTCGACCAATGTGTTTAATMYCACSGCTTCCGGTTCTGAAAGCAAGGTGCGGGAAAATATYACCCGCATATTATCGGAAAAAAAGGGYAAGGTTTTTTGCGCRACCTTTTCGTCCAATGTGGCGCGGGTGGATACATTGGCACAGGCRGCSCGSCRGAACGGGCGCGARATCTGCCTTGTGGGCCGGTCTTTRAAACGCAATGTGGCGGCGGCGCGGGAAGCGGGATATTTAAAAGATTTCCCCAATATGGTTGATGAACGCGATGCGGGTTATCTGCCCAATGAGAAAATTCTCTATATCTGTACCGGKTGTCAGGGYGAGGCRCGGGCRGCGCTCATGCGCATTGCCGAGGGCAACAACCGGGAYCTGGTTATATCACGGGGMGATACGGTGATATTYTCCTCCAARATCATTCCGGGMAATGAGATWACYATCGGGCGGCTCCATAAYATGCTGGTGGATATGGGGGCCGAGGTGATTACGGAAAAGGACGCYTTTGTCCATGTGTCYGGCCATCCGGGACAGAGCGAGYTGAAACAGATGTATGACTGGATCAGGCCGGATATTCTGGTGCCGGTTCATGGKGARYTGCGYCATATGNCAAARNCAGGCGGAATTTGGCCGYGCATCGGGYATYARRGAGACYATWGTYCCCCGTAACGGCACCCTGATCCGCCTTGCCCCYGGYCCGGCRCAGATTGTGGAATATACGGATGTGGGCCGCTTTGCYCTAGAYGGGCATTTTTTAATTCCGGCTGAGGATCAGGCCATTGTCACCCGCCGCCGGATATTATATAACGGCGCACTGGTTATYGCYCTGACSGTTGATGAGGCCGGWRATTTTCTGGCMRCMCCGAAAATCACYAAYCTTGGTAATCCGGACGCGGGGATAGATARTTTTGASACGGTCATTWTAGAAGCCATCTTTRCAGCSGTTCGTAAGCTGACMRYAAAACAGCGGACGGAAGATAACAGACTGGCCGAAGCAACCCGCGCCGCCGCCCGTAAGGCGGCAAAAAGATATACTGGCAAAGAAACCGGCCCCGTGACCACGGTTACCATAACCCGGATAGAGGAAAACTAGACTTATGATCGGAAAATTAAACCATGTGGCGATTGCGGTGAATGATCTGGATGCGGCGGTGTCGCTCTACCGGGATGTGATGGGGGCCAAAGTTTCCGCCGCCACCGAACAGCCCGACCACGGTGTGATCACGGTCTTTGTGGAATTGCCCAATACCAAGATTGAATTGCTTTGCCCCTTGGGGGATGATTCGCCTATTGCAGGTTTTTTGGCCAAAAATAAATCCGGCGGTATTCATCATATCTGTTATGAGGTCGATGATATTCACGCGGCGCGGGATAAGCTTTTGGCGGCAGGTATGCGCATATTAGGCTCCGGCGAGCCAAGAACAGGCGCCCACGGCAAGCCGATTTTATTTTTACACCCCAAAGATTTTTGCGGCACTCTTGTCGAACTGGAAGAGGTATAGACATGACCATAGCTAATCATCTTGTTGTCTTTTTTGTCTGTTGGTGGCTGGTTTTTTTCATGGTTCTGCCCTTTGGTATTCAGGGCGTGCATGAAAGCGGTGAGGACTATGAGGACGGCATTGAACCCGGAGCCCCGGTGAAGGCCAATATTGGCCGGAAAATGCTGATCACCACCGGGATAGCCTTCGTGGTGTGGGGCATGTTCTGGGCCGCGATGGCCTTTGATCTGATCGGGATCAGATGATGTCTTTTTGATGAATCGGCGTGATTTACAGGCTCATGGCATCAAAAATATCTGATTTCAGGCCTTTTCCAGAATATTTTTTTGACCGTGATAAGATGTGACAAAAATGTTCTTTTTGGGCTAAATAAGGGATATATCCTTGAATATATTACCCTTTTTCGCAATTTTTATATCGTTGCTAAAAAGACACAGTGTGCTTTTCATGTCAAGGCTAAGGCATTGTAAAATAAAGATAATTTTTCTCTTGCTTTCATCGGCATTAAGTCTAAATATAGAGGAGAGGATACTCTTGGTGTAGGAGTATTTCTCTAGCCCTTCGTGGGCGTTTCCTCCCTAAACTTGAGCCACTCTGATTTTCAGAGTGGCTTTTTTTATTATAGTGTGAGAAATATAGCGAAAATATTCTCAAGGAAGAAAAGCAATGACTGATTTTAAACAACGTATTTTCTCCGGCGTTCAGCCCTCTGGTAATTTAACCCTCGGCAATTATCTGGGGGCCATTCGTAACTGGGTGACGTTACAAAAATCATATGAGAGCATTTTCTGCGTCGTTGATCTTCATGCCATTACCGTCTGGCAGGATCCGGCCATATTGCGGGACGCGACCCGTGAGGTTGCGGCGGGTATGATCGCCAGTGGTATTGATCCCAAGGAATGTATAATCTTTAATCAGTCACAGGTGCCGGGCCATGCGGAGCTGGCGTGGATTTTTAACTGTGTGGCACGTATGGGCTGGCTCAACCGTATGACCCAGTTCAAGGAAAAGGCCGGTAAAAACCGGGAACGGGCCAGCGTGGGGCTTTATGTTTATCCCGACCTGATGGCGGCGGATATTCTGCTCTATAAGGCAACCCATGTGCCGGTGGGTGAGGACCAGAAACAGCATTTGGAACTGACCCGCGACATTGCCCAGAAGTTTAACAGTGATTACGGCACAGATTTTTTTCCGATTACAGAACCGCTAATTCTTGGGGAGGCCACGCGCGTTATGTCTTTGCGGGACGGCAATGCCAAGATGAGCAAATCCGACCCGTCTGAAAACAGCCGTATTAACCTGACCGATGACCGGGATACCATTGCCCGGAAAATCAGAAAGGCCAAAACCGACAGCGATCCTATTGCGTCTACGGTTGAGGGGCTGGAAGGCCGTCCGGAAGCTAAAAATCTGATCAATATCTTTGCCGCCCTCAGCGACCGGCGGGCCGGGGATATTTGCGCCGAATATGGCGGTCAGGGGTTTGCCGTTTTTAAACGTGATCTTGCGGAATTAAGCGTTTCCATTCTGGGGCCGATCACAGAGGAAATGCAACGGCTTTGTGAGGAAAAAACCTATATTGATCAAATTCTTAAAGAAGGGTCAGAGAAGGCACGGGCTATTTCGGCACCCATATTAAAAGATGTTCACAATATCGTGGGGTTCTTGCAATCTTGATGGTAACATACTATCTTAATAGTATCTCTTGTGGAGAGGGATGAGGTTTAAGGTAAAGATTATGTATAAAACGATCAGATATCTAATCATAATAGGTGTTGTCGGGTTGATTTCCGCCTGTAGCAGCACTTTTAAATCCAATGTATCACGCTTTCATGAATTGCCGCCGCCCAAGGGTGAAACAGTGGTGATTGTGCCATCGGACCCGGCGAAAAATACCAGCCTTGAATTTGCTTCCTATGCCAATATGGTGGGTAGCTATCTCGCGCGTCAGGGCTATACGCCCGCAGGTGATAAAAAACCGGACCTGATTGTGGAACTGGATTATTCCGTGGATGACGGCAAGGTCATGGTCAGAAGCTATAATTTCGGTTACGGTTATGGCTACGGTTATGACTATGGTTATGGCTTTGGCCATTATTCCCCTTACGGCTATTTTGGGCATTACGGCGGTTTCGGTTATCCTTATTTTGGCTATTCCGGTTTCGGGAATAGCGATATACGGTCTTACGTCAATTATACCCGCAAACTCAGCATGGTCATTCGGCCAAATGTTGAGGGCAAGAAAAATCTGTTTGAAGGAACGGTGGAAAGCACCGGACGTAGTAATAATCTGGCAAAATTGATGCCTAATATGGTTCAGGCTCTTTTTACCAATTTCCCCGGCGTTAGCGGTACAACGGACAAGGTTGTCATAGAGCTGGATAAAAACTAAACGCGCATATTTCCATAGGCGTTTATGGCCTGATAATGTAAATCTATACTAAGCTTTGAAAATATAAGGGCAGGATGCATGTGGAAAAGACTAAAGCTGGTGTTCCAGTGGATGCGTGAGAGAATCACCGTAAAAATTGCCAGACGAATTCTGGTAATTTTTACGACAGTTGTTTTCTTTTATTATTTAATCGGCATGGTGCTGGTCGAAAATATCAATACAGATAAAAATTTCGCCGCAGAGCGTCTGGCGGAGTCGAATGTGGGCAGCTATGTGGTGGCCATGTCCGTTGCCATGATAGACCGGGAAGTAAATCAGCATGCGTGGATTTCCAATGACCCGTGGTTTAAGCCCGGCTCTCTGCTGGATAATATGGCGCATTTTCAAAAGGGCATGATTGCCGCCAATGCCATCTTTGCCATTGAACTGAAGGACCAGTTGAGCCGCATGCGGGGCTCCAGCCAGCTTGACAAAAATCTGACCCAGGTGGCCAGCGGCATAAACTATGCCCCGGACCGATGGTATTGGGACCCCAGTGTATCCATATTCCTGTTCGTGGCTCCGGCGGAAAAGCAATATAACAGTGCCCTGAAAAATTTGAAACTCTATAACACCCGCCTGGCCGCAGGGGAGGCTACGTTCGAGCGACGTACAGATAACCTATTGGCTACATTGGATAAATTCTCCCTTGACCTCGGGTCATCATCGGATGCAATTGCCAGAAAAATAGACAATGGTATCGGTTGCGTGCTGGATACCAAGGCCGATGATCTGTTTTATGATGTCAAGGGCCGCTCCTATGCCTATTGGCTGTTGCTGAAAGGTTTGCGGGCGGATTTCAGCAAGGTTATTGCGGATAAGGATATTGGCAGCAGCTGGGATTTGCTGGAACAAAGTCTATCGCGCCTTCTTGATCTTGACCCCATGATCGTATCAAATTGTTCCGCGGATGATTTTTTGTTTCAGAACCATATTGCCGCACAGGGTTTCTATTTATTACGGGCCAGAACCCGCCTGAAAGAGATCACCAACATTCTGCTAAAATAAAAAAATCTTGCCAAGCTTCTCTTTTGAGTGGCAAGATGTGTGGAGAACAGAATGAGGGGATGCTGATGCCCGATCAAAAAAACAAATGGAAATTTCTGGTGATCGCCGATGATACACCGGAATTCAAGAAAGTTTTACGGTTGGCTGCCTTGCGGGCGGCGCGTGTGGGGGGCGTGCTTGTCTTGCTCCGTATTATTCCGCCCAGTGAATTTCAGCACTGGATGTCCGTGCAGGACCTCATGGAAGAAGAAGCCATGCAGGAAGCGCAGGAAATGATGGATCGATTTGCCTGCGAGGCAAAGGAAATGTCCGGCCTTGACTGTGAACAGATCATTCGCAAGGGTGAACCGGGCGAAGTTATTACCCAATATATTGTGGAGGACAAGGATATTCATTTGCTGGTGCTAGGGGCTAATGTGGACGGCGATCCCGGCCCGCTGGTTAAGGCTTTTCGCGAGGAATTGCTGAATGTATTACATATGCCGGTYCTTGTGGTGCCSGGMAATATGACYGACRGGGAAATTGAYAAATTYGTCTGATCCGGACTTTTTTATCATTTAAGACCGCTTCACTCTTGATTTTATCCTGAAATATTGCCATCTATRTYCTATGYACTTAAAGAAGTAGGACAGATACATGTTTATTCAGACYGAAACCACGCCCAACCCCGCCACGTTGAAATTTGTTCCGGGCGAGACYGTYATGGAACAGGGGACRGCTTTYTTYGAGAGCCGTGATGAGGCGGAAAATTCRCCGCTGGCCCGYMGGCTTTTTGCCGTAGAGGGGGTTTCSGGCGCTTTTTTCGGCTTTGAYTTYATYGCTGTTACCCTGACYGATCAGGATTGGGATGAYCGCAAGACCGAAGTTYTRGGSGCYATYATGGAGCATTTCACGTCCGGCGATTCGGTTGTGGAACGGGAYGAAGTYGAGGTTCCCGYWRYKGATGAAAATGCYGAGGATGCCGAWATWATTGCTCAGATCAARGAACTTCTTGAGGCCCGTGTCAGGCCGGCTGTGGCMCGTGACGGCGGTGATATTACCTTTCATGCCTATACCGACGGGACGGTATATTTGCGTATGCAGGGGGCCTGTTCCGGTTGCCCCAGCTCAACCGCTACCCTGAAATACGGYATTCAGAATYTRYTGAAACATTATATTCCCGAAGTGGAAAATGTAGAGGCTGTATAGGCGTTAWTTYACGAAAAACGGCAAGCCAAACCAATACCATCTTTTGTCCGGGCCGGGCATGGTGCAGTTAAGGCGACTGCGGCCAACSGGCAGGGGTTTGTCAAAACGAACCTCAATRCGGTTRCTRCCGATSCGGRTGATTTTGGCSGCCTCGCCCAGATGAGAGGGGTAGCAGCTCATRGCCGACAGACCCCGCACACCCTTTTTTACCGTAAAGCCRATATGGGGCGGGTTTGCGCTGATGACCGGACTGATSGGCAGAATGTCATAGGCGGGCAAGGCCCGGGCATTCACGATCAGGTTAAARCGRCTCATYTTCGAATATTTTTCATTAAAGGAAAAACGYGGCAGGCCAAACAGATTTCTGTTGCTGCTGGCGGCACTGGAAAACTGGCCAAAGGCGGCTTTGATCTTTTGATCTTTCAGGATTTTCTCYAAGGTGGGGCTGAACTCACCAAACGGATAGGCAAAAATATCGGGGACGGCACCCAGTTCTTTCTGGTAAATTGCGCTGGCGGTTTCAATGTCATTTATTGCCTTGACGGGGGACATATGGATCAGATGGTTATGGGTATGGCCGTGATGACCGATGGTGACCAGTGGGTCACGCGCCATCTTGCGTACCTGGTCCCATGTCATATAGCCGGGAATTTTCTGGCTGACCGGTTCGGTGGAAACAAACAGGGTGAAAGGGAACCCCGCCTGYTTTAATCTGGGCCAGGCCTTGTTCAGAATAGAAACATAGGCGTCATCAATGGTGATGGCGATGGTGCGCGGTGGCAGGGCGGTTTTGTTTTTCAGGGCGGYKRYGATGACATCAAGTGGTACGATATTATATTTTTCTTTTTTTAATTCTGCCAGCTGGGCCTCAAACTGTTCAACAGTAATATTGGTGGTGGGATATTTGTCTTCGCCAAAACGGTGATACATGAGGATAATAGCAGAATCCTCACCTTGCGGGGCCTGAGCGCTTGCCATTATGGCCGATGCCAAGACGAAATATATCCCCAACAAGAATTTACGTAATACGGAATGTTGATYAGCTTTAAACATTACAGGCCCTCTTTATGCAGGCTAAGTATAACAGGATATTTTTAAAAGAAAATATGCTTCATGCGCGGCATATATATGTTAAACTGTCGTTTTGYCAGATGGGATGATTTATGACGCAGGATATACTTTCAGATCGGGATTTGGACGTTATTTTCAGGGAGGCCCGTTCCTTTAAAGGCTGGCAGGATTTGCCGGTTTCTGAAATTACCATTCGGGCGGTGTATGAYYTKYTGCGGTGGGGCCCTACGGCTTTTAATTGCAGTCCTGCCCGTTTTACGTTTGTTCAGACGCCGGATATGAAAGAAAAACTGGCTGGCTGTGCCATGGAATTGAACCGGGAAAAAATATTAACCGCGCCGTTTACGGTCATCGTATCAAGTGATGCCAATTTTTATGAAAAACTGCCGGAACTCCATAAGGCCAGTAGCCGGCCAAAAGACATGTTTGCCAGGAATGAGGACATGGCCCGTGAAACCGCTTTCCGTAATGGCTGTCTTCAGGGGGGCTATATGATCATTGCCGCCCGYGCCCTTGGCCTTGATTGTTGTCCCATGTCAGGCTTTGATGCGGRTGCGGTGAACAAGGCTTTTTTCGACGGTGACGGTCGGCAGGCAAATTTCCTGTGCAGTATGGGATATGGTGACAGAAACAGCCTGCCGGACAGGGATGAGCGGCTGTCCTTTGATGAGGCGTGCGAAATCCTTTGAAGATACTTGCTCTTGATTCTGCCCTGTCGTCCTGCTCTGCTGCGGTGATAGAGAATGGCACTATCCTGTGTGAACTTTATGAGGACCGGATGCGGGGACAGGCGGAACGCCTGATCCCCATGTGCCKCAAGGCCCTCGATACAGCCGGGCKGTCCTTTGGCGATATGGATGCAGTGGCGGTCACTTGCGGGCCGGGAACCTTTACCGGGGTGCGTATTGGCCTTGCGGCGGCCAAGGGGCTGGCTTTGGCRCTGGATATTCCCCWGATTGGCCTTACCACATTAGAGGTYGTGGCCCAGAATGCGGCGGSRGCAGGCGTTGAAGGYCCAATTGCYGTTGCCCATGATGCGCGCCGTTCCGAAGTATATTTACAGCTTTTTAAATTAGAGAATAAATGCGCCGTTGCCATTAATGACCCGGCGGCGGTGCCTTTGGCTGAGGTGGCGGCAAAATTACCGGCGGTGAGGGCCATGGTTGGTACAGGKGYCRAKCTGGTAAAACCCTTTTTGCCGAACGCACTTGACCTRCAATTTCCTGATATAGCGACTCAGCCCAATGCTGGMACSMTAGGCCAAATGGCCTATGACCAATGGCAGAAAGGGGAAAGRCCGGCGGCGGTTGCGCCGCTATACCTTAGGGCACCGGATGCGGTGGCGGCAAAGCCTGTCCATTATCCGTTTCAGAATCCATGACAATTTCTTTTCAGAAAATCGGACCGGCAGGTGCGCAGTTACTGTCTGAATTGCAAAAAGCGAGTTTTATGGATGCCGGRGAACAGCTTTGGTCCGCCGGGGATATGGCAACTCTCCTGTGCGGGCCCCATGTGTTGGCTATGACCATATCACAGGCTGGGCAGGTGGCGGGCTTCGCCCTGTGGCGATATGCGGCGGATGAGGCAGAAATACTGTCCATCGGTATATTGCCGGAATGTCGTGGCCGGGGCATGGCRAGCCTGCTGATTAGTGAAGTTTTTGTTCAGGCTGAAACGCTGGATATTCGTRAGTTTTTCCTTGAAGTGMGGGCGGATAACAAGGCGGCAATCGGGCTGTATCWYAAATGTGGCTTTGCGCAGGTTGGTCGGCGGAAAGACTATTACGGCGATGAGGGTACAGGAAAACAGGATGCCTTGGTTTTAAAATATTCTTTTCCCTGAAAAACTAGAAATAGACCAAAAAGTAAAATATTGGACTCATTGAATATAGGGTGTATAATCCTAGACTAATAATGAGTAGCAACAGGATATTTTACATAATGACGTCAGCAATAGAACAGATATGTATAGAAAAAGGTATGCGGATGACGGACCAGCGCCGGGTCATTGCAAAGGTTCTGTCGGATGCCAGCGACCATCCGGATGTGGAAGAAGTTTACCGGCGGTCCACCGAAATTGATTCGCGCATCAGTATTGCGACCATCTAYCGGACTGTGCGCCTGTTTGAGGAAGCCGGYATTCTGGAACGTCATGACTTTCGGGTGGAAAGCGGTGAAAACAGGGCCCGCTTTGAATTGGTCAGCGAACATCATCACGATCACCTGATTGACGTGGAAAATGGTGAAGTTATTGAATTTCATGATGATGAAATCGAAGAACTGCAAAAACGTATTGCTGAAAAATACGGCTACCGGCTTATTGATCATCGTATGGAATTATATGGCGCGAAAATTAAGCTTTGACCTCAAATAAGTCTATCATCATCAGTCAAAAAGTTGTAAAAGCCCCGGCATCCCTATATACAGGGACAGGTTTTTAYATTAAGGCGGATACCAAGTCATTCAAATGAGAGAATATTACAGAATATTCAAGGCATTATTATTTTTTGCCGTGTTGTTGCCGCCGACTATTATTTTCAAGAAATTGAGATTYCCCGGCTATAAGGCATGGCCGCATATTGTTCATCGTTCGCTATGTAATGCCCTGAATATCCGGGTGACCACATTTGGCGAGCCGCTGGAAGGGCCGCCGACCCTGTTTGTCAGCAACCATGTGTCCTGGATTGATATYCTGGTGTTGGGCCATGTGATCAAGGCCTGCTTCATCGCCAAAAARGATATGATTAGCTGGCCGATCATTGGSTATCTATCCTCCCTGCAACGGACKATYTTCATTGATCGKGARAARCGYRCCGATGTGATTGAACAGCGTAAAGAGATGCAGGACCGCATGCATAACGGCGATAACCTGATTTTATTCCCTGAGGGAACCACATCGGACGGCGGGCGGGTGATGCCGTTCAAAAGTTCCCTGTTCGGGGTGACCGAGGACGCTATGCGGCTTCAACCTGATGAGCAGGGGCATATGCAGGAACTAATGGTACAGCCAGTGACGCTGGTCTAYAAGCGGATCAATAATATGCCCACCATCCGGGCGAACCGGCCCTATGTCGCCTGGTACGGCGATCTTGAAATGGGGCCTCATCTTAAAGGGGTGCTTAATCTTCTCAAGGTAGAGGTGGAGGTACATTTTCACGAACCGGTATCACGCAATCTGTTCAAAACCCGCAAAGAATTATCGACCTATTGTCAGCGCACCATTGAAAATCGTTTRCTTGATTCWTTAAGAGGCAAATATCCGTGACCAAAAAGCTGTTTATCAAGACCTATGGCTGTCAGATGAATGTCTATGATACGGAACGTATGGTGGATGTGATGGCCCATGAGGGCTATGAGGTGACCGATACGCCCGATGAGGCGGATCTTGTGGTATTGAACACCTGTCATATCCGGGAGAAGGCCGCCGAAAAGGTTTATTCTGATATTGGCCGCCTGCGGGTGATGAAGGAGAAACGCCGTAAAGAGGGCCGCAAGGACAGCATTCTTGCAATTGGCGGCTGTGTGGCACAGGCTGAGGGGGCGGAGATACATCGGCGCGCGCCGGTGGTTGATATGGTCTTTGGCCCGCAAACCTATCACCGTTTACCCGAAATGACCCGGGCGGCGGGTAAATCCAAATCAGCGGGCGAGAGGCCGCGTATTGTGGATACGGACCTTGCGGTTAGTGAGAAATTTGCCGCCCTGTCCAAAAAAACCGTTGCCGCCAAAAAAACGGCTTTTCTGACCGTGCAGGAGGGCTGTGATAAATTCTGCACCTATTGCGTGGTGCCCTATACGCGCGGCGGCGAATTTTCCCGTTCTTTTGAAGATGTGATGGCGGATGCGGTCAAGCTCAATGAGGCCGGGGTTCTGGAAGTCACCCTTCTGGGCCAGAATGTGAATGCCTACCATGGCCATGATGCGTCCGGCGCGGAATGGTCGCTGGCCCGTCTGATCCGTCATCTGGCAGAGGTTACGGATTTCAAGCGGATTCGCTATACCACGTCTCATCCCCATGATATGACCGATGAATTGATCGCGGTTCACGGYGATGTGGCWGAGTGTATGCCCTATCTGCATCTGCCGGTACAGTCGGGATCGGACCGGATTGTCAAGGCTATGAACCGCCATCATACGGTGGCAGCTTACCTGAAAACCATTGARGATATGCGCGCTGTCCGWTCCGATATTGCCYTGTCCGGGGATTTTATCGTCGGCTTTCCCGGTGAGACAGACGCGGATTTTCAGGCGACCATGGATTTGGTGCGGCAAGTGAATTATGCCCAGGCCTATTCCTTCATGTATAGCGAGCGGCCCGGCACCCCGGCGGCGGGCTGGGACGATCAGGTGGAAAGCCATGTGAAGTCGGAACGGCTGGCGGAATTGCAGGAAGAACTGAATCGTCAGCAACGGGCCTTTAATGATAACAGCGTGGGTCAGACATTGCCCGTCTTGCTGGAACGCACGGGCAAGGAAGCCAGCCATCTTGTGGGCCGCAGCCCCTATATGCAGGCGGTTTATGTGGATATTGGTGACGCCGCACTGGCGGAACAATATTTCGGTAAAATGGTGGATATGAAAATCATCAGCGCCGGCCCGCGTAGCCTGAAGGGGGAATTTGTTGGCTGAAATAACCCTTGAATTCGAAGACAATAGCCGATTACCCAGCCTCTACGGGGAACATAATTGTCATTTGTCCCGTATCGAACAGAAAACCGGTAGCAGCTTTACCGTCAAAGGCAATATCCTGCTTATCGAGGGCAAAAAAGCGGCTCGTGAGGTGGCCAAGCAGATCATCATCACTCTTTATGACAAGCTGGACCAAGGCGCGGAAATTACYATGGGGGATGTGGACGGTGCCATCAGGATGGCTGATTTTCTGGAGGAGAGGCCTCAGAAAAAAGTGGTGGAGCGCAAGAATTTTGCCCCCCATGAAAATAAAATCCGCACCCGCAATGCCGTCATCTCACCGCGTTCCACCAATCAGGCGCTTTATATCGAAGCCCTGCGTGAGACAAATATGACCTTTGGCCTTGGCCCGGCGGGGACGGGCAAGACGTTCCTTGCGGTGGCCATGGCGGTGTCTTTTTTGCTGGAAGGCCGGGTTGAGAAGATMATYCTGACCCGYCCGGCGGTGGAGGCCGGGGAAAAGCTTGGTTTTCTGCCCGGTGACATTCGGGAAAAGGTCGACCCTTAYCTGCGCCCGCTTTATGAYGCRYTSKRCSAKATGATKNCCRYSNGARCRDRYYGARCGNCGGSTKRMAAWCKGKSATNATWGAGGTCGCCCCGCTGGCCTTCATGCGGGGCCGCACCCTGTCCAATGCYTTTGTCATTCTGGACGAGGCCCAAAATACCAGCCCCATGCAGATGAAAATGTTTCTGACAAGATTCGGTGAAAATTGTCATATGGTGGTGTGCGGTGACCCGTYGCAGGTGGACCTGCCCGACGGCACCCCGYCCGGCCTGTATCATGCCATGGAAATTTTGCAGGATATTGACGATATTTCTTTYATCAATTTCACCGCCGAYGATGTGGTGCGCCACCCGCTGGTGGGAAAAATCGTCCGGGCCTATGACAAGGCGGAGAGATGACAGCAGATAATATCGACCTTGATATATCAGTGGACGGCGGGGACTGGACAGCCCGGCTTCCCGATTACAGRCAACAGATAACGGCTTGCTTCACAGAGCTTGTGGCCCATGTGCCGCTGGCCCGTCATTTTGATAAATTCAACCATCTTGAGCTGAGTATCCTGCTCACGGATGATAAAGCCATTCAACAATTGAACCGGGATTACCGGCATAAGGATAGTCCCACGAATGTTCTGTCCTTCCCGTCCCTGTCCGGGTACGAGGTTGACCTTTTCCTGAAACAGGGCCGGGACATCCCGGACTATCCCGTGTCGTTGGGCGATATTATTTTTGCCTGTGAAACCCTCAGCCGTGAGGCGACAGCACAGGGCAAAAGTTTCCGGGATCATTTCTGTCATCTGTGTTTGCACGGGATGCTGCATCTTTTGGGCTATGACCATATGGACGCGGATCAGGCAGAGGACATGGAACGACTGGAAAAAGAATTATTATCAAAAATATCTATTGACGACCCCTATCAGGATTGAGACAATCACAGGCATTTTTAATATGGTCAGAAGGTCATGAATAAAACAGACAGTCCCCCGGAAGGCGGTAAAGATACGGACCCCTCGTCGAAAGGCAGGGGTGGTTTTATAGATTGGATCAAGGGGATATTCTCCGGCGGCGGCGGGGATAACAGTCTGAAAGAAAGCCTCGAAGAGGTCATTGATGAGCTGGAAGACGCGGAATCCTCTTTCGGCGAAGAAGAACGCTCAATCATCAAAAACGCCCTGACCTTTCGTAACAAACGGGTTGATGACATCATGGTCCCGCGCACGGACATCATTGCCGTGCCGACCTCGGCCACATTTGAAGAAGTCATGGACGTCTTTGTGGAGGGCACCACGTCACGCTTGCCGGTCTATCGCGAAACGCTGGATGAAGTGATTGCCATGGTCCATATCAAGGACGCCTTTCGGGAGCTGGTAACCGCAAAGGACAAGGGCGGGGAAAAGACATTGCGGGCCATACAGCGGCCTATTCTGTTCGTGCCGCCGTCCATGAAGCTGTTTGACCTGTTGACCAAGATGCAGACAACTCATATCCATATGGCACTGGTGGTGGATGAATATGGCGGCACCGATGGCCTGCTGACCATTGAAGATCTGGTGGAACAGATTGTCGGCGATATTGAGGATGAGCATGACGAGGTCGAGGCAGAATTGCTGCGTGAATTGCCCGGCGGTGATTTGATGGCCGATGCGCGCCTGTCCATTGAGGATCTGGAAAATTTGCTGGGCCTTGACCTGTTGCCGGATGACCAGGATGATGATGTGGATACATTGGGCGGCCTGCTGTTCACTCTTGCCGGATATATTCCGGCGGTGGGCGAGACCATTACCGACAAAAACGGCCTGCATTATAAAATAATGGACGGCGATGCCCGGAGAATTAAAACTATTCTCATTTGCCGCCGCGCAGGCACCGAAGAAAACAAGGCCGAAATCCCGCCATCATGACAGAGGTCAGGCAAATTCAAAAAATGGCAGACTGGCTTGGCAGACGTAGCCCCGTTCAAATGAGGGGGCTGTTGTTGCTGGCCGGGGGCGTGACGGGTTTTGCTTTTGCGCCTTTTTATCTGTTTCCGCTGCTCGCCATAAGTTTTCCGCTGCTGTTGCTGGTTTTGCCCCAAGCGCCGAGGTTATGGACGGCTTATGCATATGGCTGGTATTTTGGTTTTGGCCAGTTTTTYACCGGTCTYATMTGGATCGCGACGGCTTTTGARGTGGATGACCGYTATCCGGCGGCGGCGGGTTACCTGGSGGTRGGGGGGCTGGCGATTTTACTGGCGATTTTCACCGGGCTTGCCACGGCGATTTACTGGAAAATATTTCAGACCAAAGATCCAAAAAAATATGCCCTGCCCATGGCTCTCACTTTCGTGGTGATCTGGAGCCTGTCCGAGTGGCTTCGGGGGCATGTCTTTACCGGATTTCCGTGGAATCTCACGGGTTATATCTGGGGCTTTTCTGACACTATGTTGCAGACTACGGCCCTGTGGGGTATTTACGGCCTTGGGGTGTTGACCCTGTTTCTGGCCCTGATCCCCTATCTGTTGATACAATTGCCGGCAAAATCAGGCTACAGGGTGATGGGGGTGGCGGTCATTATGATTGGCGGCATGGCGGCYTAYGGCWTGGCGCAATTATCCACGCCGACGCACTTTAATGATGCGGTCAAGCTGAAAATMATTCAGGCYAATATYAATCAGCAGGATAAATGGGACCCGGCGAAAAAGGCCGATAATTTCCTCAAATATCTGCGCATGAGCAAAAGCCCGCCGGCGCAGGGCATTACCCATGTGATCTGGCCGGAAACCTCGGTGGTTTATTTTCTGGACACTGATGACAGCCGCCGTTTTCTTATTTCCGATATCCTGAATGAAAATTCAGTTCTCATGGTGGGCTATCCCCGGGTTCAAAGATCACCTGAATTCAAGGCCTGGAATTCCCTCGCTGAGATAGACGATGAGGGTAATGTGCGTAATATCTACGATAAATATCACCTTGTCCCGTTCGGTGAATATACCCCGGATTTTTTAAGTGATTCCCTGTCCTTTCTTGGCCTTGGTATGCTGGTGGAGGGGTTTTCCTATAGCCGGGGAGAGGGTATCCGGACCCTGCATAGGGACGGTATGCCGCCGGTTGGSGTTYTGATCTGTTAYGAGATTATATTCCCCGGCGCGGTGGTTGATCCGAAGGACAGGCCGGACTGGYTGTTGAATATYACCAATGATGCCTGGTACGGCACCTTCAGCGGCCCCTATCAGCATCTATTGCAAACACGGGTGCGGGCCATAGAAGAAGGCCTGCCGGTTRTCCGGTCTGCRGGYACCGGAATTTCGGCRGTAATCGATTCATATGGCCGGRTCGTAAAAAGTTTAAGCTTGAAYAAACAAGGGGTTATTRTTTCGAAYTTRCCCGTTAAAAARAATRGCGTAACACTATATTCCATATATGGTGACTGGRTATTTTTTATTCTTGCAATATCATTTTATGGGCTAAATAYATTMCTTCRGMGGTRGTATATAAGATAGTWCTTGACCTTTTAGGTATTCATCACTACCTGTACYACATGCTTTAGGGGTAAAATATAATAATWGAGATTTGYARMRTAYARTAGAGATTTGTAATATATAGTAGGGATTAACCATGATTAAATCTAAGCCAGAGCCTGTAGACGTTCACGTRGGGTCACGGGTRCGTTTGCGGCGCACGTTATTGGGGATGAGTCAGGACAAGCTGGGAAAAGCCCTGAGYCTGACCTTTCARCAAATTCAGAAATATGAGCGCGGRGCAAACCGTATYGGGTCCAGCCGCCTGTATAAGCTTTCTCAAATTCTGGATGTGCCGGTGTCTTTTTTCTTTGATGATATGTCAGCRGAAGTGAGCGGCAAGGCAACCGGTATGTCCGAGGGCGGCCCGCAGAGCTTTGAAGTTGGCCAATTRTCCCGGCGGGAAACGCTGGAACTTGTCCGGGCCTATTACCGGATTAAAGACCCGGCAGTACGCAAGAAACTTTTTGAGATGGTCAAGGCGCTGGGCAAATCTTCCTTGAGTCTGGATTGTGCTGATAAATAGCCGACCCTAAAGACAATATTTCATATTATTCTTGTTCGTGATAAGCTATGGATATGACCATGAATGTTTATCCGAGGGTCTTCTATGGGCTTGTATAATTTAGCCAGATCGTTTCTTTTCAGCCTGTCGCCGGAAAAGGCGCACGGGCTTGCCTTGCTGGGTTTGAGGTACGGTCTGGTTTTTTCCGATCACCACCTGGACGATGATGTTCTGAATATTAAATTATGGGATATGGACTTTYCCAATCCTGTRGGTCTTGCSGCSGGCTTTGACAAAAATGCCAAGGCCCGGCTGTTGTGTGTTGGGGTACAGTGATGTGAAGGTGAGGACCCGCAAAACTTTTCCTTAGGTTTGTCGTGACAGGAACTGATCAAACATCATCAATGTCCAGAGCGGTGAACTATAATCTCGTAACCGGCTTTGATGTTGGTCAACCAATTTATGCAAATAATCAGGTTGGAACAGGCCGCAGGTCATCATGCGCTCACTAAGAACAGAGTCCCGGATATTTTGTTTTAATTCATTGCGGAACCATTTGGCAAGGGGAACCCCGAAGCCCATTTTCGGCCGGTATAGAATATCTTTCGGTAGGCGGCCTTCGAGGGATTTC
>NVVY01000023.1 GCA_002749135.1 Alphaproteobacteria bacterium
ACAATGATAAGCCCAACTAATGCGCGTTTGATCCATTTCATTTTCTGCTCCTGAACTATGCGTATTCTTAACATAAATTATCAAAATTACCAAGGCAGACAACAGCCGTAGGCTTTATTAAACACCCACATTGCAAAGCCGTAGTTTACTTTACATTAAGCTTCAGGGGTTAACCCCTTTGGTCGAATAGGTATTTTTTCCTATGCAACCGCTTATTGAGAAAATCAACATGCTATCACATCAAGACATATGGTCGGCTCTGGACAAATTAGCGGACAAGTTTGCTATGAGCCCATCTGCTATGGCCCGCCAAGCTGGTCTTGATCCTACCACATTCAACAAATCCAAACGACACGGAAGTGACGGCAAAGAACGGTGGCCTTCATCTGAAAGCCTCGCCAAGGTTTTAAATGCGCTTGGTGTTAACTTTGAAAAACACTTTCTGTAATCCGCGCGCTGGCCAGCGTAATGCCGATCAGCAACGCCTTCTGCTCCCCCGTTGAACAGAGGGCGGCGGGCATATTCTTGTCCCGATGGGTAACCAGCAGGTCCGTCTTGTGCGGCCCGGCATCGGCCCGGCCCCGGTGGCTGTCCTGCGCCCGGTTGTCTTTGAGGATTTTACGGAAATCATCCTCGACCGCCAACGCTGGCCGGCCCTCTGACAGGCCATTTTCCAGCAGTCCATCCAGCGCCAGAATGGCCCGGGGGAAAGATGACCGGCTGTCCTCTATGGCGCCTGCCAGCCGCGCCTGAGCATCCAGCCGCGCCGCCGCCACGGCGACCCCATGTTCGGCCATCCGGCCTTCTAGCGCATCCAGCCAGGACGCATCGCCCATACCATCGGTCAGAATACGGTTTCTTTCCCGCATTACCCGCTCAAAAGCATTGACCTCACGCAGATGAGCGCCGTGAAAATTGGCCACAATCCGGTCCAGAAAACGCCGCCGTCCGGACGGGGCCTCTATGAACAAACGGTCCATTTGCGGGGTCAGCCATGACACTTGCAGAATATCGCCGAACGCCGCCGGTCTGGCCCCGTTTTCGCCGTCAATGCGCACCACCCGCTTGTCTTTAACCGTGAGATCACCGTCCGATACAGCCTCAAGCCCTGTACCCAGATTAACCGTCCCGTCCGGCGTTTCCAGCCGCGCCGCCACCGCCCAATTGGGCCGGTCTGTATTGTGACGGCTAACGTCTGACAGCTTGCACCCGCGCAGGCCACGGCCCGCCGACAGAAAGGACAGGGCCTCCAGAATATTGGTCTTGCCCGCCCCGTTGGGTCCGGTCAGCACCACGGATTTTGCCCCCGGTGTCAGCGTCATATGACGGTAGCACCTGAAGTCCGTTAAATGAAGGCGGTCCACATAAAGCACAGGCACCCGAAAAGATCTTCGGGCCAGCCCGCGCGGGTCCAGAATCGAAACAGACGCCCCCTGCCGCAGGTCATGGGGCTTTATTTTTTTGAGCTGTGTCAGAACAGATCCTTAAACTCTCATGGGCATCAAGACATAGAGCGCGCCGTCATCACTTACGTCCCGCAAGATGGTTGGTGATGCGGAATCGGCCAGAACCACCTGCACCAGATCGCCTTCTATCTGGCTCAGAATATCCAGCAGATAACGGGAATTAAATCCGATTTCCATATCTTCTGCGCTATAGCTGACCTCAAGCTCCTCTTTGGCGGTGCCTTGATCCGGGCTATTGACCGACAGGCGCAGGTTGCCCGCGCTTATTGATAATTTGATGGAACGGGTTTTTTCCGTTGAAATGGTCGATACCCGGTCTACGGCTTCGGCAAATTTACTACTGCCGATTTCCAGTATCTTGTCATTGCCTTCGGGGATAACCCGGCTGTAATCGGGGAATGTGCCGTCAATGAGCTTTGACGTCAGCACAATATCGGCAAAGGTAAAGCGGATTTTGGTTTCGGACAGGCACACCTTGATGTCGCCCTCATATTCATCCACCAGCTTGCGCAATTCGCCCACCGCCTTGCGGGGCACAATCACCCCCGGCATATCTTCCAGCCCCTCTGGCTGTGCCATATCGAACCGGGCCAGCCGGTGACCATCGGTGGCCACCCCGCGCAAGACCGCCCCGTCCTCATCATCTCTGGCCACATGCAGATATATGCCGTTCAGGTAATAACGGGTTTCTTCGGTAGAGACCGCAAAGCGGGTTTTGTCAATCAGCCGCTTCAGGTTGGCCGCCGGGGCCTCGAAACTATGAGGCAGATCGCCCTCTGACATGACCGGGAAATCTTCTCTGGGCAGGCACGACAGGGTGAAGCGGGACCGGCCCGCGCTGATGGTCAGCCGCTCGCTGTCATTGTCATAAGCCAGTTCGACCTGTGATCCGTCAGGCAACTTGCGCACGATGTCATAGAGGGTATGGGCCGGGGCGGTAATCCCCCCCGCCATGGCTACCTCCGCCGCAACGGTTTCCGAAATTGCCAGATCAAGGTCCGTGGCCGCCATATTCAGCTGACCGCCCTCACAATCCAGCAGAACATTGGATAAAATCGGAATGGTATTACGTTTTTCCACCACACTCTGAATGTGTCCCAGTGACTTTAACAACGCACTTCGTTCTATAGTAAGCTTCATATTTTTTCGCGCTTCTTAATCTTGTAATCCAGACATAAATAACTGGTCCTGACCCTAGCATATTGACGGGCGGGTTCAAAGGTTTTTTTGGAGATGGGTGCCGAGTCGCGCCATCAGAATCAGACAAGCAAAAAAATGGGGACTCAGGTGCCTAATATGCGTTCGAGATGCTGGATATCTTCTTCCAGATCACTGTCAGCCAGGCGCAATTCATCGATGCGTTTAACCGCATGCATGACCGTGGTATGGTCCCGCCCGCCGAACTGACGGCCAATATGGGGCAGAGATTTTGCGGTCAGCTGTTTGGCCAGATACATGGCCACTTGGCGAGGCCGGGCCACCTGACGGGCGCGCCGGGCCGACAGCAGGTCAGACAGGCGAATATTGAAATAATCGGCCACCCGGCGCTGGATTTCATCTATGCTGACCCGCCGCACATTGGCGCGCAGCAAATCCTGCAATACTTCCTGGGTCATTTCCAGCGTCACCTCGCGCCCGATCAGGGTCGCATGGGCGATCATGCGGTTTAAGGCGCCCTCAAGCTCCCGCACGTTGGAGGTGATCCGCCGGGCCAGAAATTCCAGCACCGACAGGCTGATGTCCACTTCGGGCACCTTGTTGGCCTTTTGCTGCAAGATGCCCAGACGCAGTTCATATTCCGTAGGATGAATATCCGCCACAAGGCCCCAGCCAAGTCGGGAACGGATACGTTCTTCAATTCCTTCCATATCGGTGGGCGATCGATCCGCCGAGATCACCACCTGACGGCTATGGTCAATGAGGGTATTGAAGGTATGGAAAAATTCTTCCTGGGTGGATTGTTTATTGGCGATGAATTGCAGGTCATCAATCATCAACAGGTCAACAGAACGGAATTTCTGCTTGAAAGACATGGTGTCCTTATAGCGGATGGAAGTGATGAACTGATACATGAATTGTTCAGCAGACAGATAGACCACCCGCCGGTCCGGGAAACGTTCCTTATTGGCCCAGGCGATGGCATGCATCAAATGGGTCTTGCCCAGCCCGACGCCCCCATGAAGGAACAAGGGGTTAAAATGCACTTCTTTGTTTTCCGCCACCCGCCGGGCCGCCGCATAGGCCAGCTCATTGGATTTGCCCACGATGAAACTGTCAAAAGTAAAACGCGGGTCCAGCGGCGCACCGAACTCGCTTTCTTTTGACCGCACCGCGCTGGCCCTCGGTTTTTGGACCTCCGCCGCCTCAGTGCCCGCGCCCCCTTTGGAGAATCCGGACAGGACAACAAAATCAATATCTGAAACTCCGGAATTCTCGGATGTCCAGGCACTTCTGATCCGGTCGGCATAATTGGATTGCAGCCAATTACGCATAAATCGGGTCGGGGCAGCCATGACCGCGCAGCCATCCTCGATATTCACCAGCGCCAGAGGTTTGAACCAGCTGTTGAAAACACTGTCTTCAAATTCCGCCTTCAAGCGGCCCAGAACCCTTGACCAGTCCTCTTCCATATCCGTCGCCGCGACCTCATTCTGCGGTGCTGTCACCATTGTCATTATCTCTATCAACCCCTAAATTCTCTAAAATATAAAATTCGCCTAGCTTTGGGTCCACGGCAGGTCTGCCGCCTTCCAGCCACCGCACGTCCCCCGATGCCCCGCCGCATCCCGGTCGCCCTCAAACCCCTCCAGAATATTAAAACATTGACTATAGCCCTCAGCCATCATGGCACTTGCCGCCGCTTTGGAGCGAACCCCGGACCGGCAGAGGAAATATAGCGGGCTGTCTTTTGGTATATCCATATCCACGATAGTGCGCACAAAATCCCCGTTGATGTTCATTTGAGGGAAAATCTGCCAGCTGAGCAAAAGCGGTGTCTTATTCATTTGTGACAGGTCACACAGACCTACAAAAGCCCATTCCGCCTGGGTGCGCACATCCACAAGGATGGCTTTTTCATTTTCGGCAAGTATTTTCCAGACTTCCTCAACCGCAACGTCACCGGTGTAATTCAACGCATTTTTCCTCTTTATTTTAAAGCAACAAAAGCACCTCACAGGCATCGCTATAAAAACCTGCCTGAAACTCCATTGCGCTATATTATATTCGGCCCAACCCCTAATCGGGCCATAAGCAGGGTACAGGCCAGCGGGGTTTCTGGCAATCACTTCATCTGAAAAAAAGCACTATTTATGGCCAGTATATGGCCTATGTACAGAGCAATATACCATATCTTGTATGTGGTAATATTATCACTATGTCCCCCGGCAGGCTGGGTCAGATATAACGGTCTGTGGGCCTTGAATTTGGTCCAAAAAAAAGCCGAAGCCCGTGGACTTCCGCTTTTTGGTCAATAATTATGTGGGACTCGCCGGATTCATTCGGGCGACTCGAAGGCCATTCGGATTGTCGCCTCAGGCAGACAGGGCTTTCACCCGTTTCGCCAGACGGGATACTTTCCGGGAGGCGGTCTTTTTATGGAGAACACCCTTGGTCACGCCGCGCATCAATTCGGGCTGTGCTTCTTTAAGAGCCAGGCGGGCCTCATCAGCATTACCGCTTTCCAGCGCCATTTCCACTTTCTTGACGAAAGTACGGATCCGGCTTTTGCGGGATTTATTTACTTCAGCGCGCCGGGCATTGGTGCGAATTCTTTTCTTTGCCTGTAACAAATTAGCCATCAGGAATATATCTTTCTTTTGTAAGCCCGTCTCTCTACTGAATGCTATGCTTCAGGAGAATCAGCGGCTGTAATCATTTTGATCTAATTTCAAGTGCTGGCTTATAACCATGCCCGACCCGTTGGTCAACAGGCTTTTCAAGATATTTCCCGAAAAACCCCGCCTGTTCGGCGGCGGCTTTATTTATGTTTGAATTTTGCGGTTCTTTTTTCTGCAAAGGCCGCCATGCCTTCTTTCTGATCCTCTGTGGCAAAGAGGGAATGAAAGACCCGTCGTTCAAACATAACGCCTTCCCGCAGGGTGGTCTCATAGGCCTTGTTGACGCATTCCTTGGCAATCATCACAGACGGCAGGGACAGGTCGGCAATCTTGCGTGCCGTCTTCAGGGCGTCTTCCACAAGGTCATCCACCGGCACCACCCGGCTGACCAGCCCGGCCCGCTCCGCTTCTTGTGCATCCATCATCCGGCCCGTGAGGACCATTTCCATGGCCTTGGACTTGCCGACAAAACGGGTTAGCCGCTGGGTCCCGCCCGCGCCGGGAATAACCCCAAGCTTGATTTCCGGCTGGCCAAACTTGGCATTATCCGCCGCCAGAATGAAGTCACACATCATGGCCAGCTCACACCCGCCGCCCAGAGCATATCCGGCCACCGCCGCGATGATCGGCTTGCGGCACCGGGAGGCCTCTTCCCAATTGGCGGTGATAAAGTCATTCATATAGGCATCCATATAGCCTTTATCCTGCATCTCCTTGATGTCGGCGCCGGCGGCAAAGGCCTTGGCACTGCCGGTGATGACGATGGCGCGAATGTCGTCATCCTGCTCAAAATTACGAAGGGCGCACGTCAGCTCATCCATAAGCTGCCCGTTCAGGGCATTCATGGCCTCTGGCCGGTTCAGGGTGATCAGGCCCACGGGCTTGTTACAATCAACCAGAATCATCTCATAAGGCATCTCGTCGTCTCCTTTAATTTATACGCTACCGTCTTTATTCGGGATTAACCGAAAAGTAAATCAGAGTCTTGTGCGAAGGCTGTTTTATTTCCGTGACGGTGAGTTTTAATATCTCCGCCTCCCGCCGGGCCATCAGACAGAAAGCCCCGCAGTCCTCTGACTTGCCCGCGATCCGCCGCCAGCCCAGTGACGGCAATAACAGCTGATAATAGTCAAGGGTCTTTTGCCTGTCCTGCTGTCCCGTGGCTAGCACTTCTATAATCCGTCCCTGCGGCGTGTCAAAGACCACCCGGCTGTCACCCTCTTCCACAAAGCCCGGCATCAGCGGAATATCCAGATCAGACAGCAGGCGCGGCGGATCCGCCGCCATGGCCTGCGCGGCCCCGAAAAGAGCCAGCAACAGCAAGGCAGCAATCCTCACAGGTGATTTTGCGGCAAATAGCATGGGGGCAGAATAGCTAATCCTGACAGCGGGGACAATAAAATGTCGACCGGTTGCTTTGAATAATCCGGGTAATTTCGCCGCCGCAACCTGCTTTGAGGCAGGCCTCACCCGCCCGGCCATAGACGCGGAATTCATGCTGGAAATACCCCAGTTCTCCATCCACATGCGCATAATCCTTGAGGGTTGAGCCCCCGGCCTTGATCGCCCGTTGCAGGACATCCCGGATAATCGGCACCAGATTTTCCACCTCATCATCGCTCAGATCACAGGCCTTTTTTTTCGGTGAAATTCCGGCCAGAAACAGGGCCTCACAAACATATATATTGCCTAAACCAACAACGACTCGCTGATTCAGCAACAGGTTTTTGACCGGAGAACGGCTTTTTTTGGTCTTGCCGCGCAAATAATCTCCGTTAAATTCATTACCCAGAGGCTCCGGCCCCATATGGCGAAACAGGGCATGCTGGTCCAGCTCCCCCGCCGGACATAAGGTCATAAGCCCGAAACGGCGCGGGTCATTGAAAATCACCAGATCATGGCGGTCCGATTCCARAATGATATGATCATGTTTTTCAAATTTATCCGGCGTCAGGCGGTCYYKGGCCGCCACCAGCGTCATCTTGCCCGACATGCCCAGATGACAGATCAGRATTTCCGCCCCGTCCAGATGAAACAACAGATATTTCGCCCGACGGGTGATCTGCTCTATGCGCCGCCCCCGCAGCCGTTCGGCGAAATTATCGGGCAGGGGAATACGYAATTTATCCCGCCGCTGAATGACCCGTACCAGCCGCCGCCCGGCCAGCARGGGAATGATGCCATTCTTCACGGTCTCGACTTCGGGCAGTTCGGGCATARCTTCTCTCTCATCATCAAAATAAATACTGGTACAGCATGGGCCAGTGGTTTATGTTGCCCGGCATGATAAAAGATAATTCACAAGAAACCACCCATTTCGGTTTCAAGACCGTGGACAAAGACTCAAAACAGGGTCTGGTTCGCAATGTATTYGACAGCGTGGCCCAAAAATATGACATCATGAATGATGTGATGAGCGGCGGCCTGCACCGCCTGTGGAAGAATGACATGATCCGGGTTCTGCGGCCYACGGCRGGTATGAAGCTATTGGATGTGGCGGGCGGCACCGGGGATATTGCCTTTCGTTTTCTGGAGGCTGCGAACAGACGGCAAAAAGAYRSWGRCAMYCCCGCYGARGTCACYGTCTGTGATATCAATGCCAGTATGTTGGAGGTGGGCCGGGACCGGGCCATTGACCGGGGRATATTGCATCATATTGAATGGGTATGCGGCAATGCGGAATCTYTRTCATTTCCCGATAACAGCTTTGATGCCTATAGCATTGCTTTTGGCATCCGCAATGTGACCAATATTGAYAAGGCTCTGGCCGAGGCCTACCGGGTTTTAAARCCGGGGGGGCGGTTTCTGTGCCTTGAATTCAGCAAGCTGGATATGCCCCTGCTCAGCGATTTATATGACAGCTACAGCTTTCATATYCTGCCGCGCTTTGGTCAGATGATCACMGGTGAYMRRGAGTCCTATCAATATYTGGTGGAAAGYATCCGCCARTTTCCGCCGCAGGAGGCCTTTAAAAAACTTATTGAGGACGCCGGATTTCAGCGGGTGACCTATCGCAATATGACCGGCGGCGTGGTCGCCCTKCATTCMGGATGGAAGATATAGGGTGTTTAAAAGTCTCCGCCATATGGGTCATTTGATCAGGGTTGCCTTTGTCCTGTCGCGCCATGACGCGCTCATGGACCTGCTGTCCCTGTTTGGCGAACAGCCCAARGCATTGACCAGRCTGCGGAAATTACGCAAYCTRAAAATGCCCGCGYCAGAGGGCACCCCCAAAAGCAAGCTGGTGGATGCTTTCCAGTCCCTCGGCCCCAGTTTTATCAAAATCGGGCAGGCCATGGCSACCCGCCCCGATATTATCGGCCCGGATGTGGCCCTTGACCTGATGCGGCTTCAGGACAAGGTSCCGCCCTTTCCCGGCACTGACGCCATCCGYATCATWGAGCAGGAACTCGGCGCGCCGCTGGATGWGCTRTTTTCMGACTTTGACCATGAGCCTGTGGCCGCCGCCTCCATCGCRCAGGTSCATTTYGCCACYACRCARGACGGGCGGCGGGTGGCGGTCAAAGTGTTGCGTCCCGGCATTGAAAAGGCCTTTGCCCGCGACCTTGAAAGTTTTTTATGGCTGGCGCGTCTTGTGGAACGCTTTTCYGCCARGGCCCGGCGTCTTCGCCCCACATCGGTGGTGGAAACCATTACCGAGACCATCGCCCTTGAGCTGGATTTGCGCTTTGAAGCCGCCGCCGCATCGGAGCTRAAAGACAATTCCGCCAGCAATGATAATTACATGGTGCCCGATGTGGATTGGGATTTGACCAGCCGCCGGGTGYTMTGCACCAGCCTTGTGGACGGCATTCCCTTTTCCCGAAAAGCGGACATGGTCAAGGCGGGCTATGATCTGAAAATACTGGCCGAGGGGCTGGTTCACAGCTTTTTGCGTCAGGCTCTCTATGATGGTTTCTTTCATGCGGACCTGCATCAGGGCAATCTGTTCGCCTGCGTGGGCAATAAAATYACCGCCATTGATTTTGGCATCATGGGCCGCATCGACAAGAAAACCCGCCGGTGCCTTGCCGAAATTCTCTATGGCTTTATCAAGCAGGATTAYGACCTGATCGCCCGCGCSCATTTTGACATTGGTTATGTGCCGCCGGACCAGTCGCTGGAAAAATTCAAGCAGGCCATCCGGGCCATTGGCGCSCCCATCGCCGGCAAGCCGGTGGCRGAAATTTCCGTGGGTAAATTRCTGGCCCAGCTGTTTGAAACCACCGAGACYTTTAATATGCAGACTCAGCCCCAGCTTATTYTGYTSCAAAAAACCATGGTCACGGTGGAGGGGGTYGCCCTTGACCTTTATCCGGGCATTAATATGTGGGAAGCCTCGCGTCCGACCATTGAAAAATGGATGCTGGATAATCTGGGWCCAGCGGCCAAAATCCGTGATTTCACCGAAACCGCCCTTGAYACATTGGGCCGCCTGCCGAAAATTCTTGATCATCTGGAGGCACTGGCCAATCAACCGCCCCCCCAGGCGCGCCGCAGTCGCCTAAGAATATTCTTTTACGGCCTGTTTGGCGGCATAGTTGGCAGTCTGATACTCTATTTATTGTATAATTCTTTTAATTAACAGTATTCCTRCGTGGTTTACTTGATTTTGCCGGCCTGACTTCTTACATTACTGTCATGACCCATGATGCAAAAAGTCCTCTGGACGGAAAACGATTATTACTGATCATTGGCGGCGGTATTGCGGCCTATAAGTGCCTTGACCTGATCCGGCGGGTGCGCGAGCGGGGCATGACCGTGCGCACTATTCTGACCAAGGGCGGCGMGCAATTTGTYACCCCCCTGTCCGTCAGCGCCCTGAGCGGGGAAAAGACCTATACGGATATATTCTCCCTGACGGATGAGGTAGAGATGGGCCATATCCGCCTGTCGCGGGAGGCTGATCTTGTGCTGGTCGCCCCGGCCACCGCCGATATGATGGCCAAGATGGCCTCTGGCATTGCCGATAATCTGGCAACCACGGCCCTGCTGGCCACGGACAAGCCGGTGATGATCGCCCCCAGCATGAACAGCCGCATGTGGGACCATGAGGCGACACAGCGTAACCTGAACCAGTTAAARYGSGAYGGCATMCWTGTGATTTCCCCCGAAAGCGGYGACCTTGCCTGCGGCGAAGTGGGGGCCGGACGCCTGGCCGAGGTCGATGATATTGTWSGMAYATTGGAAAATTTCTTTGCCCCRGCCGGRCCRCTGAAGGACAAACATATYCTGATYACCGCCGGRCCGACCCATGAGGCCATTGACCCGGTGCGTTATATTGCCAACCGGTCAAGCGGCAAGCAGGGCTATGCCATCGCCCGCGCCCTGCGGGGTCTGGGGGCAAAGGTGAGCCTGATTTCAGGCCCGACCARCCTGAGCCCGCCGGACGGAGTGACGGTCATTCCTGTTCAGTCGGCGCAGGATATGCTCGCGGCCTGCAAAGCGGTCCTGCCTGCCGATGTGGCCATTTGCGTGGCCGCCGTGGGCGACTGGCGGGTGGCGGATTTGGCAGCGCAAAAAATCAAGAAGCAGGACGGCAAACTGCCCAGCCTTGACCTTGTGGAAAACCCGGACATTCTGGAAAGTCTGTCCAAAGCATCCGCAAACAGACCGGAACTGGTTATTGGGTTCGCCGCTGAAACSGAAAATCTGGCCGACCATGCCAAGGCTAAGCTGAGTCGCAAGGGCTGTGACTGGATTGTGGCCAATGATGTCTCCGTCACGGAGGACGGACAGTCGGTCATGGGCGGGGATCATAACACGGTTCTGCTGGTAACCGCATCRGACATGGAACACTGGGACAAGGCCCCGAAAGACGCGGTTGCCCGGCGGCTRGCCCAAAGAATAGAACTATTTTTCACCTGAYACAGGATATCTATATGACAGCAGTTGCCTTTCAACAGTTGCCCCATGGCGCGGGGCTTAAATTACCGGAATATGAAACCGCCAATAGTGCCGGCATGGACCTTATGGCGGCTCTGGATGACGGAGAGCGGATCATCCTGAAAGTTGGTATGCGCCTGTTGATCCCCACCGGGTTCGCCATGGCCCTGCCGCAGGGGTTTGAGGCTCAGGTTCGGCCCCGGTCCGGCCTTGCCTGGAAACATGGTGTCACTGTCCTGAACAGCCCCGGCACCATTGATGCCGATTATCGGGGCGAGGTTAAAGTRATCCTGATCAATCATGGCCTTCAGGATTTTGTCATTACCCGKGGCCTGCGCATTGCCCAGATGGTGATCGCCCCTGTGACACAGATCACATGGGATRCGCGSGACAGCCTTGACGATACGGCGCGCGGCGCGGGTGGTTTTGGCTCTACAGGAACAACAAGCGGATAAAGAGAAATCAGATGTTTCGATTAACAAAAAAAATGATCTATGCGCTGGAGGCGGTGGTCGATGTGGCCTATAATGGGCGCGGCGGCCCTGTGCAGTCCCGCGACATTACAAAACGGCAGGAAATTCCCCAGCGGTATCTGGAACAGGTCATGCAGCAGCTTGTCCGAACCGGGATATTAAAAGGGGTCAGAGGTCCCAAAGGCGGTTATAATCTGGCCCGGGAAAGACGGCGGATTTCCGTGGGCGAGATTGTCCGGGTGATCACGGATATGGATTCAAAAAAGGATAAAGGTGCCGCCCTGTCCCAGTCACGGCTGGGCAAAAAGGTAATCAATCCCCTGATTGAAAACCTGAATGAAACGATCATGAAAGACCTGAATAATATTACGTTGCAGGACCTGTGTCAGCAAGCCATGAGTGAAGGCGTYGAGACAGATTCTGCCAAGAATTTCACTTTTAACATATAGGAGACAAGCATGTCTGTAACAGAAACCGGAACAGAAGGCCGTGGCAAGATATATGACAATATCATCGAAACGCTGGGCAATACCCCTTTGGTCAGAATGAACAAGCTGGGCCATGATCTTGAGGCGGATATCCTGCTGAAGCTGGAATTTTTTAACCCGCTGGCCTCGGTCAAGGACCGCATTGGCGCGTCCATGATCGCGGACCTGGAAAAGCAGGGCAAGATCAAGGACGGCACCCGCATCATAGAACCCACGTCTGGCAATACCGGTATTGCGCTGGCCTTTGTCTGTGCCGCCAAAGGCTATGACCTGACATTGGTCATGCCTGAAAGTATGTCTATGGAGCGGCGCAAGATGCTGCTYATTCTGGGSGCGGRCCTTGAATTGACCCCGGCTGCGCWGGGCATGAAAGGGGCCATCGCCCGGGCGCAGGAAATGGTGGATGCCGCCGACGATGCCGTTATGCCGCAACAGTTTTCCAATGCCGCCAACCCGGCCATTCACGAAATTACCACTGCCAGGGAAATCTGGAATGATACGGATGGCGCGGTGGATGTGGTGGTCTCAGGTGTTGGCACCGGCGGGACCATTACCGGTATTGGCCGCGCCCTGAAAGGCAAGAAAAGCAGCCTGCTACTGGTGGCTGTGGAACCGGAAGACAGCCCGATCCTGTCCGGCGGTCAACCCGGCCCCCATAAAATTCAGGGCATCGGCGCGGGCTTTATCCCGGAAATTCTGGCCACGGAATATATCGACGAGGTATTGACCATCGGCAATGAAACCGCCTTTGAAACCGCGCGGCTTCTGGCCCGGGAAGAAGGTATCCCCGTGGGCATCTCATCGGGGGCCGCCGTGGCCGCCGCCATGGAGCTTGCCGCCCGGGACGATATGAAGGGCAAGACGATTGTCGTTATCATTCCCTCCTTCGCCGAACGCTATCTGTCAACGCCCATGTTTGACGGATTGTAAAATATGGGACATGTGATTTTGCGGGTACAGGGGACGGAATCCAGCCTGCCAATGGCTGACCTGACCATCGGGCGCATTTTGGCCGAGGCCCGGGCGGTGGGACTTGAAGAATTTGCCGTCCTCTGCAACGGCGAAGAAATTTCAGGCCCCGGAGAGTTATCCCCCAAGGCCGGGGATATATTTGTCCTCCTGCCCGCTGATTATGAAGACGCTGAAATCACTGTTGATATTGCCGATGAGCCTGCCAATGACCCTCAATGATGATCAGCTTGACCGTTATGCTCGCCATATCATCCTGAAACAGGTGGGCGGGGCCGGACAGCAGAAATTGCTGTCATCCAGAGTATTGGTTGTCGGGGCYGGGGGGCTGGGCAGTCCACTGATTCTTTATCTGGCCGCTGCCGGGGTGGGAACCATCGGGGTCATTGATGATGATCTGGTGAGCCTGAGCAATCTGCAACGGCAAATACTCCATACCACAGATCAGATCGGCAATCTGAAAACCGACAGCGCCCATGACATGATCAGCCGCATCAACCCGGACGTAAATTTCGTTACAATTTCGGAACGACTGTCGCCGGACAATGCGGAAATCATCATCGGGGATTATGACATTGTTGCCGATGGCTGTGATAATTTTGACACCCGTTTTGTGGTCAATGATGCCTGTTTGAAGCTGAAAAAACCCTTTGTGTCTGCGGCCCTGAGTCAGTTTGACGGACAGGTCAGCACCTTTAAGGGCTACGAGCCTGACAAACCCTGTTACCGCTGTTTCATCCCGGACCATCCGGGTGATGTGGGTAATTGTGCCGAGGCCGGGATATTGGGCGCAGTCGCCGGCGTGGTCGGTAGCCTGCAGGCGGTGGAAGTTTTAAAAGAATTGCTGGATCTTGGGGACAGTCTGGCGGGCAAGCTGTTGCTTTATGATGCCCTTGGCACCACCAGCCGCACCATAAAACTACCCAAAGATCCGGGGTGCAAGGCCTGTGGTTAAATCCAGTCTTCCAATACCCGGTCCGGCGGATTATGACCATCGGTAAAAGTCTTGATATTGATCAGGACTTTTTCACCCATGTCATTGCGGCCCTCCGTTGTTGCCGACCCCATATGGGGCAGGGCGACCACGCTGGGCATCTCCAGCAGTTTGGGGTTGACCGCCGGTTCATTCTCAAACACATCCAGCCCGGCSCCGGCCAGCTCATCCGCCGCCAGCATCCTGATCAAGGCATTTTCGTCAATGACCTCCCCCCGGGATGTATTGATGATAAA
The DNA here is from genome assembly GCA_002749135.1 of Alphaproteobacteria bacterium. Lineage (GTDB taxonomy): Bacteria > Pseudomonadota > Alphaproteobacteria > Sphingomonadales > Emcibacteraceae > Paremcibacter. The sequence continues at coordinate 14,352 of NVVY01000023.1, forward strand.
GGCATGTTTCTGCATCAGCTTTAACCGCCGCGCCGATAACAGATGATAGGTGGCCGGGGTATGGGGACAATTGACCGAAATAATATCCATGCGCGCCAGCATCTGGTCAAGGCTCTCCCAATAGGTGGCCTCCAGCTCTTCCTCAATATCACTGCTGGTCCGGTGGCGGTTATGATAATGGATGGACAGGCCGAACGCCTTGGCCCTGCGAGCGACCGCCWGACCGATTCGGCCCATGCCGATAATGCCCAGCCGCTTGCCCCAAAWGCGCGAACCTTGTAATCCTGTGGGGGCCCAACCCGCCCATTCGCCGCTTTGCAACAGCCGTTCGCCCTCAATCAGGCGGCGCGGGACCGCGAGCATCAGGGCCAATGTCATATCCGCCGTATCCTCTGTCAGCACGCCCGGCGTGTTGGTGACCGTAATACCACGCTGACGGGCAGAGGCCAGATCAATATGATCCACCCCGGCACCGTAATTGGCGATCAGTTTTAAATCCGGGGAGGACTGGGCCAGAATTCGCGCRTCCAGCCGATCCGTCACGGTGGGCACCAGAACCTCGGCCTCTTTCACCGCCTCGGTCATTTCGGCGGMACTGAACGCATGATCATCCAGATTRAGCCGCACATTAAACAGCTCCATCATCCGCGTTTCAATAATGTCAGGTAATTTTCTTGTGACAATGACCAGTGGCTTTTTCGACGTCATTCGGAACTCCGGTTTTATTATCCTCTGACCTGTAANAAAGGCTTGAGATCGCTTTTGCATTAAGTATCATGTCTAGCAGAAGTGCGCGGCAGATTCAAACATCTCAATCAGAAGAAAGTGTAAAATGACCTTTTGGCGGACCATATTATTAATGACAAGCCTGTTRAGTATGGCCTTTACCATCCTGCCGGCAATGGCCAGRGAAAAAACYGCTTTGGGCAAAAGCGGTTACCTGGTGCCGCGCTATGTGTCGCTGGCCCATGATACGGTCAATGTGCGCACCGGGCCGGACGGTAAATATCCCATTATCTGGGTCTTTAAAAAAGCCGGGCTGCCGGTCAAGGTCATTGGTGAATATAAGGATTGGCGGAAAATTGTCGATTCGGAAGGGGCGCAGGGCTGGATATGGGGRCCACTATTGTCCAGCAAGCGCACYGCCCTGATCATCAATGAGGAACAGGTGCTTCTGAAAAAACCGGCAAAGGATGAGCCGGTCGCCGTCATTGCCGAATCCGGCGTGATCGGCAAAATCARRAAATGTAATGACGGCTGGTGCGAATTAGATGTGGATGGTTTTAAGGGCTGGCTGGAACAGCCGGATTTCTGGGGAACRCTGGACGGYGAAATTTTAGACTAACGATCATCYGAAACATGGATGATCACATCCACGCGGGAGAATTTCTTACCCTCAGGCACCTCTGGCAGCACATCAATATTGATGGCGTCCACTGGAATATCCTCAAGACAACCTTCTTCTTYCATAAAATAATGGTGATGGTCGCTCACATTGGTGTCAAAATAAGTYCGGCCAGAATCCACRACCACCTCCCGCAACAAGCCGGCATYGGTAAATTGATGGAGACTGTTATAAACGGTGGCCAATGACAGAGAGATATTGGCCTGTGTGGTTTCCTCAAACAGGGCTTCTGCCGTCACATGGCGGGACGGCCCCTCAARCAATAGTTTYGCCAGAGCCAACCGCTGACGCGTGGGCCGAAGGCCCGCATCCCGCAATCTCTGCAACACTTGCGTGTATGGTCTGTCCTGTTCTTTATTCCGCATAATCACATCCTGCTTGTTCAGGCATCATAGCTTGTTTTTACAAGATAACAAAGGTAACTCTGACAGACTTTTCCTAATCCCCGGTTAATATCCGGTCAACCAGCTCTTTTACCGTTGGTACAAAACCGTTRCTGAAAAAGGGATCCGTGGCAAAATTAAACGCCGAATGGCCSGCAAACATCAGGTTYTTMGTCACCGGACCGCCGTGYGCAATATCCATCAGGGTTTTCTGAATACAGAAACTGCGCGGGTCTGCGCCCCGTCCTGTGGAATAATTGGTTTCAGGATTCTGGGACCAGTTGGAAAATTTACATTGGCTGAGACAACCCATGCAGTCCTTTTGGTCCTGACGGATTTCCTGACATTCCGCCATGGTGGTRAAAACCAGCGTATTATCCGGTGTTTTCATGGCCTCGAAATGGCCCTCGGCTATCCAGCCGTCGGCTTTGGGTTTATCCTCTGGCCGGACAAAGTATTTTTTCTTTCCCGCCTGTATTTCAGCGGAAAATTCCTCTGTCTGTTTGGCGCTAAAGGCCACCTGACGCGCAGAACGGGATTCCAGATTACGCAGGAAAGAATTACGTACCGCAGAGGCATAAAAACCCGTGGGGCTGAAACGATGGAGCAGAATATCCCCTTCTGTMAGCTTGGTCAGCGCATCTTTCCATCTTTGCGGAATGGGGCTTTCCTTGGTCAGCAAAGGCCGGGTGCCATACTGAAAAGCAATGGGTCCGATTTCCGGATTATTGATCCATTTGGCCCAGTCCCGAAGATACCAGACACCGCCCGCCATAATGATTGGCACCTTAYGAAGGCCAAATTTATTCATCATAATCCGCAAGGCCGCCACGCGCGGGTAGGGGTCCTGGGGCTCGCGCGGGTCTTCCGCATTGGTCAGGCCATTATGACCGCCCGCCAGCCACGGGTCCTCATAAACCACACTGCCCAGCCAGTCGCCGTATTTACGGTAGGCCCGTTTCCACAGGATACCAAAGGCCCGGGCAGAGGAAATAATYGGATGATAGAAAACCTCATGCTTGGCGGCAATTTCGCTRAGCTTATAGGGCATACCGGCRCCGCAWGTGACGCCGTGAACCAGACCTTTGGCCCGGGTCAAAACCCCTTCCAGAATRGCCTCTGCGCCGCCCATTTCCCACAGCACATTAATATGAATGCGCCCCTTGTCGCCCGCCACATCATGGGCTTGCTGAACCTGGGTAACGCCGCCGTCAATGGCATAATCCACCAGTTCCTGATGACGTTCCTGACGGGTTTTGCCGTGATAAACYTGGGGAATGATATTGCCCTGATCATCGTAGCTGTCCGCATTAACGCAGGATACGGTCCCCACACCACCTGCGGCGGCCCAGGCCCCCGCGCTCATGCCATTGGTCGCAGAAATCCCCTTRCCCCCTTCCACCAGCGGCAACACTTCTTTCCCCGACATCAATAATGTATCAAGTAAACTCATAACACCCCTTATACCCTTTAAAATCGCCAAATCCCCCTCTGGGATTCTGCTGAAATCAGACCGGATGTGCCTTTCTTATGTGGGTATTTAGATTACCCTTTGCAAGAAACAACGGCCACCCGGCCTTAAATTAGGTTCTAAAAAAGGATGTTATTCCTCTTCACTTTGCTTGTTTTGAAGRTCTTCACCRGTTTCCTGATCAACRGCGCGGCGGCTAAGGCGAACCTTGCCMCGGTCATCAACGGCCAGAACCTTKACCTTGATGATRTCGCCTTCGCTTATGACATCCGTGACCTGCTTAACCCGGTGATCTTCCAGTTCGCTGATATGAACCARRCCATCCCGGCTGCCCAGGAAGTTYACAAAGGCCCCGAAGTCAACGGTTTTAACCACTTTRCCTTCGTAAATCTTGCCGACTTCCGGCTCGGCAACGATGCCTTCAATCCATTTCAGAGCGGCTTCAATGGCGGACAGGTCAGAGGAGGAAACCTTGATGGTTCCGTCATCTTCAATGTCAACCTTGGCGCCGGTCACTTCACAGATTTCCCGGATAACCTTGCCGCCGGTTCCGATCACTTCGCGGATTTTTTCGCGGTTGATTTTAATGGTTTCAATGCGCGGGGCATGATCGCTCATTTCYTCACGTCCGGAAGACARGGCCTTRCTCATTTCATCAAGGATATAGGCCCGGCCTACGGCGGCCTGTTTCAGGGCAACATCCATGATGTCCCGGGTAATGCCGGTGATCTTGATGTCCATCTGAAGCGAGGTAATGCCTTCGCTGGTCCCGGCCACTTTAAAGTCCATATCGCCCAGATGATCTTCATCACCCAGAATATCGGACAGAACCGCGTAATCGTCGCCTTCCTTGATCAGGCCCATGGCAATACCGGATACCGGACGCTTCAGGGGAACCCCTGCATCCATCAGGGAAAGWGATCCGCCGCAGACGGAGGCCATAGAGGAAGAYCCGTTGGATTCAGTAATTTCAGAAACCACCCGGATAGTATAAGGAAACTCGTCATGATCCGGCAGAACCGCGCGCAATGCTCGCCAGGCCAGCTTGCCATGGCCGGTTTCCCGGCGGCTTGTGCCCATCATGCGGCCAACTTCGCCCACGCTATAGGGCGGGAAGTTATAATGGAGCATGAAGCGTTCTTTATAGGTGCCGGTCAGGGCGTCAATGAACTGCTCATCATCGCCGGTTCCCAAGGTAGTCACCACCGTTGCCTGTGTTTCGCCGCGCGTAAAGAGGGCTGAGCCATGGGTACGGGGCAGGATATTCACTTCGGATGCAATGGCCCGAACCGTATCAAGATCACGACCATCAATACGTTTTTTGGTTTTGATGATGTCACCGCGTACGATGTTCTTTTCCAGATTTTTCAGCAGATCACCCACAACACCGGCGTCCACCGTATCATCGGCTTCGGTCAATTCCAAAATGACGCGGGCCTTGATAGCACTGAGCTGCGTGCTGCGAACCTGCTTTACYGTTTCGCCGTAAGCGGCCCGCAGGTCATCCTCGGCGAGTTTAGCCACTTTGGCGGCCAGTKCGGAATGATCTTCCGGTTCCGGCATCTCAATGGGATCTTTGGCGGCCAGTTCCGCCAGCTCGATAATGACGTCAATAACCGGTTGCATCTGYTCATGACCAAACATGACAGCGCCCAGCATGATTTCCTCAGACAGCTCATTGGCCTCTGATTCCACCATCAGAACCGCATCCCGCGTTCCGGCAACCACCAGATCAAGATCGGAWGTTTCAAGCTGCTCGTAAGTTGGRTTCAGGATATACTCGCCGTCGATATAACCGACACGCGCCGCACCAATTGGCCCCATGAACGGCAGACYGGAAATGGTCAGTGCCGCACTGGTGCCCACAAGGGCGGTAATATCCGGGTTATTTTCCAGATCATGTGAYATGACCGTCGCAACAACCTGTGTTTCATTTTTAAAGCCCTTGACGAACAAAGGACGGATCGGACGGTCGATCAGACGACAGGTCAATGTCTCGGCTTCACCGGGACGGCCTTCGCGCTTGAAAAAACCGCCGGGGATTTTRCCGGCGGAATAAGCACGTTCCTGATAATTCACGGTGAGCGGGAAAAAGTCGATCCCGACCTTTGGTGTTTTAGAGGCGGTCACCGCTGTTAAGCAGGATGTYTCGCCATATGTTACCATGACGGCACCTGCGGCCTGACGGGCCACACGTCCTGTTTCCAGAACCAATGTCCGGCCACCCCAGTTAATTTCTTTTCTATGTATTTCAAACATATATATATTACCTTAAACCTACGGCTTTCCTGCCCTGAGCCAGGCCCATCCCGGACCAGAGTTTTTGGAAAACCTTTTGTGCATGACCCCTATGGCCATACAGTTGCCYGCTGTTTTCTATTTGCGCAGGCCAAGACGCTTGATCAGTTTCTGATAGCGTCCRTCATCTTTTGATTTCAAATACGAAAGCAGACTGCGGCGCTTGTTCACAAGCATCAACAGTCCCCGGCGTGAATGATTATCTTTTTTGTGATCTTTGAAATGTTCGGTCAGATTGACAATTCTTGTTGTCAGGATAGCGACCTGCACTTCRGGGGAACCGGTGTCGCCGTCACAAGTRGCGAATTCTTTAATCAGTTCCTGTTTCTTTTCAGCTGTAATCGACATCATATACTCCTTATTAAAAATTAAATGTTAAACACCCGCACCGGTTTCAGGATTGATCCTGCCGGGGTGATTTCAACCTCACACAACGCCACAAGACGCGTGCCTGTCATCACCCTGATAATCCCCGCTGCGAGGGGGCCTGAGACYGCAAGCCGTTGTCCATGGGACAAAAGTCTTGCTTCTTCTTCCGTAACGGCCAGTGCCAAGATGTCGTCCAGCACGGTCACCACGGGGAGAATCCACTCCTCAGGCGGCGCACTATGGCTTATATCCTCTAACTTTTCCAGCGAAATCGACATCGCCAAATCAAAAGGTCCGACCCGGGTTCGCCGCAGGGCAGAAACATARCCCACAGTGCCCAGTTTCACYGCCAAATCCCGTGCCAGAGACCGCACATAAGTGCCCTTGCCGCAATGAAGTTTGAGCTTCGCCTGCGCCCCGTCAAAGGCCAGCAATTCCAGCCCGTAAACATCCACTTCGCGGGATTTTATGGTGACCTCTTCGCCCGCGCGGGCAAGGTCGTAGGCCCGCCGGCCATCTATCTTCACCGCGCTATATATGGGTGGTGTCTGGGTGATCCGTCCGATGAAAGCTGGCAAAGCCGCCAGAATATCATCTTGCCTGGGGCGGTGATCACTGGTGGCCGTGACCGCGCCCTCGGCATCATCAGTGGCCCGCGCCTCACCAAAAGTGAYGGTAAATTCATATGTTTTCCGGGCATCCATGATAAAGGGAATGGTTTTTGTCGCCTCGCCAAAAGCAATGGGCAGGATACCTGTGGCCAGCGGATCAAGGGTGCCGCCGTGGCCCACCTTCTGKGCCTTGGTCAGCCAGCGGCATTTGCCAACYACCTGCGTKGACCCCATAGCCAGCGGCTTGTCTATGGCCAGCCAGCCATCGAGTTTGATCCCTTTACGCTTTCGGCCCAAGGTCAGTCGTCCTTGTCAAGGTCTTGGGCCACATGGGGGCTATGGAGTAATTGTTCAATATGATCCGCCTCGCCAAAACTGCTGTCACTGGTAAATTTCAGCTTGGGCAGATATTTCATGYTCACCATCTGTGAYAATTGGCCGCGAATATATTTGTGACAACGGTTCAGGCCATCAACCACATCCCGCTCGTGAGCCCCGCCCAGCGGCATGACAAAAATGGTTGCATTGCGCAGGTCCGGGCTACAGCGGACCTCGGTCACCGTGATCGACACCCCGTCAAGGGMCGGRTSRCGRATTTCCCCRCGCGCAAARATTTCCGACAGRGCATGGCGGATATTTTCCCCCACGCGGAGCAGSCGRTGACTGGAACCGCGRTCATCATTCATATCATGCTGTGATTTGGACATATCATATCCTGTATTTTAGTTTCAACATTTGTCATCCTGACCSMAGCCGTCACCCTGAACTTGTTTCAGGGTCCATGCCCGGCACGTCCTGAAATTAACAAATGGATGCTGAAACAAGTTCAGCATGACATCGGGGCGTGCAAYWRRYCCTAATCCAGAGACCGTTCGATTTCCTCGACCTCGTAACATTCAATGACGTCACCCTTTTTCAGGTCGTTATAACTGGCGAAATTCATGCCGCATTCAGTACCTGACACAACCTCTTCCACGTCGTCCTTGAACCGGCGAAGAGACCCGAGATCACCTTCAAAGATTACCACATCATCCCGCAGGAGACGCGCTTTGGTCCCCTTGCGCATGACACCGTCCAGCACCAGACAACCCGCCGCCTTGCCGGTTTTGCCCGCAGAGAAGATGTCGAGGATTTCCGCAGAACCCAGAATGGTTTCGCGCAATTCCGGTGCCAGCTTGCCGGACATAACCGCCTTAATGTCATCCACCAGATCATAAATCACGGAATAATAGCGGATTTCAACGCCTTCCTGACGGGCAAGGTCAGCAGCCTTGCGGCTGGCCCGAACATTAAAGCCCAGAATAGGTGCGCCGGATGCCGACGCCAATGTCACATCTGATTCTGARATACCGCCGACCGCAGAATGAAGGATTTTCGCCTGCACCTCGTCCGTATTCATGGATTCCAGTGCGCCGACGATGGCCTCTGATGACCCCTGCACATCGGCYTTGATCACCAAGGGCACGATCTCTGCCTGCTTGGCACTCAGTTTTTCGAACATGGCTTCTAAGGTCGCYTTCGGGGCGGCCTCTTTTTCCAGTCTCTCGCGGTTTTTACGGAATTCGGATACTTCGCGGGCCTTGGCCTCGGACTCAACCACGATAAAGCTGTCCCCGGACCTTGGCAGACCATTCAGGCCCAGAATTTCCACAGGAACAGAAGGCTCAGCTTTTTTCACATTGCGCCCATGGTCATTGAGCATGGCCCGTACCCGGCCCCATTCATTACCGCAAACGAAAATATCGCCAACTTTCAGCGTGCCGCGCTGAACCAAAATTGTCGCCACGGAGCCTTGCCCCTTGTCAAGGCGGGCTTCGACCACAACGCCGCTGGCATTCCGGTTTTTATTCACTTTCAGGTCAAGCAATTCTGCCTGCAACTGGATGGCTTCTTCCAGCTTGTCCAGATTGGTGCCTTTCAGGGCGGATATTTCCACATCCAGAATCTCGCCGCCCATGCTTTCCACAAAAACYTCATGCTGCAGCAGGTCTTGGCGTACCTTGTCCGGATTGGACCCYGGCTTGTCAATTTTATTGATCGCCACAATGATCGGCACTTCCGCCGCCTTGGCGTGGCTGATGGCYTCAATGGTTTGRGGCATGATGCTGTCATCGGCGGCAACCACAAGGATYACAATATCCGTGGCGCTGGCCCCSCGCGAYCGCATGGCAGAGAAAGCGGCATGGCCCGGTGTATCAAGGAATGTAACCTTTTCGCCGCTGGACATGCGCACCTGATAGGCGCCGATATGCTGGGTAATGCCCCCGGCCTCTCCGGCCACGACCTTTGATTTGCGAAAAGCATCCAGAACCGATGTTTTRCCGTGGTCAACATGRCCCATCACGGTCACAACCGGCGCACGCAAGACCAGATCAGCCTCGTTATCTTCCGGACCCGTAAGGTCAATTTCCACATCAGCCGCGCTGATACGCTTTACCTTATGGCCAAATTCTTCMACGATCAATTCCGCYGTATCCTGATCAATTTCCTGTGCCGCCGTGGCCATCACATCCATTTTCATGAGTGCGCGGATCACATCAACGGTTTTTTCCGTCATCCGGTTAGCCAGTTCGGCCACCGTGATCATGTCGGGAATGATTACCTCACGGAATAGTTTTTGTTGGGGGGTCTGMCCGCCCTTGCGCCGTTCCTTGGCCCGCGCCCGTTTCAGGGCGGCAAAGCTGCGTTGACGTTCCTGAGCGCCGCCAGACAGGGCCTGTGTTACCGTCAGGCGACCTGTGCGCCGGGCMGGMWMYYYSMKGYSWCRSRCMKGYTTKRYGYWKRKSMRRWWWWCMKTMSYSGRKKKWSYSRMSGKYTSTKKWWWSWKMKMCKKWGYCGCCTTGGCTTTTTCGGTGGCCAGTTTTTCTTCTTGTTCTGCCTTGGCTTTTAGCTCGGATTCAACTTTTTTCTTGACCTCTATATCGGCCTGGAATTTGGCGTCATCCACAGCAGTTTTCTTAGCTGTTTTTGCGTCTTTATCAGCCTGTACTTTGTTTGATACGGCACGGGCAGCCTCTTCGACAGCCCGGCGTTTTGCCGCGTCTGCTTCCTCTTTGGCGCGTTTTTCGGTTTCTGCCTTGGCCAGTTCCAAAGCATGGGCACGGGCCTTCATTTCGCTTTCGGTCAGCTTCCGACCGCCTGACGCCGTTTTTCCAGCAGGGGGTGCGGAAAACAGAACTTTCTTTTTCGGAGCAAGGGTCTTTGGGGCTGATGGGGCCGGGGCCGCTGCTGGTTCCTCACCGGGTTTCAGCATCAGCTTTTTCTTACGCTGAACCACCACACCGCCAGGCGCGCGTGATCCCGCCGTTGTTGCCCCTAATGGCTTCAATTGCAGTGTTTTTCTGCCTGATATCGACAATTTCTTTTGTGTGTCTTTATCGTCACTCATTCTATATTCGCCTTCAGCCACTTATTATAATAAGGAATATTATGCCCGTATATTATCGCATAACAACGCCTTCATACCGGGAAAACTCATTTAAAAAGCTTTCCGTCATTCCGCCGGGCAATAATGCCACATGCACCGCATTTGACAAACCCAATGTTTGTCCCAACTCTTCGCGGGTGAACATATCAATCATCCGCAATTTATCAAGAACATTCCCTGTCCCTGAAAATATTTTACGCCGCCCGTCTTCTGCCGCGTCTTTTGCCGTAACCAATGCCCGGCATTTATCCGCTCTCAAAAGGGCCCGGACCTTTTCAAAACCCGACACCAGAAGCCCGGCCCGATTGACCAGCCCCAGATAGTTCAGGCATCTCTGCCCCAGCAACCGCGCCACTGTGTCCAGCAGATCATCATCCACCAGAATCGGCGTCCTGCGGCCAGTGACCTGTTCTTTTTCCATGCCGCCCAGGTCTTCCACATCAGTGGATTTACGGGACGGTGACATTAACGCCCGATGCCCAAAACGAACAAAGGTTTTTTTCTTTACCGCAGTTTCCAGCGTCGCGCGATCCGCTAAAATCCAGCCACCGCGTCCCGGTAACTTTGCCGCCACATCCGGGACCACCCGGCCTTGCGGGTCCACGACAAAGCGGATCATCTCATGGGCCGCAAAAGTTTTTCCGCTGACCAGACATTTTCTTTCTCTGGTTTTCTTTTGGCGAATATTCTTTGTCACAGCAATTCCATGCGCACTTGAATTATTCAGCTTCTACAGATTCTTCCTCTGTAGCGTCTGTTTCTGTAGCGTCTGTTTCTGTTTCCTCATCCTCGAACCAATGGGCACGGGCGGCCATGATGATTGTGTTGGCCTGTTCCTCTGTCAATCCGGCATCCTGCAGAATACCGTCTTCCTTGCTGATCAATTCATCAGCCGCCAGGTCGCCAAGATCATCCAATGTCTTAATGCCTGCCTCACCCAATGTCACCATCATGGCGGTGGTCAAGCCGTCAATAGCAGCGATTTCGTCCGATACCCCAAGCTCAATCCGGGCTTTTTCGGATACAGCGGAGGAGCGATCCAGTGATTCACGGGCGCGATTTTGCAGTTCTTCCACCAGACTTTCGTCAAAGCCCTCAATACCGGCAAATTCATCAGGGGCCACATAGGCCACTTCTTCCATGGTGCGGAAACCTTCCGCCACCAGCAACAGGGCCAATGTTTCATCCACATCCAGCTGACCAACAAACAGCTCGGTACAGGCTTTATATTCGGCCTGACGTTTTTCTGATTCGGCAGCTTCGGTCATAATGTCCACCTGCCAGCCACTTAGTTGTGAGGCAAGACGCACATTCTGTCCCCGGCGGCCAATGGCCAGACTGAGCTGGTCCTCCGGCACCACAACGTCAATACGTTTACGGTCCTCATCCAGAACCACCTTGGCCACATCGGCGGGGGACAATGCGCTGATGATGAATGTTGCCGGGTCTTCAGACCATTGAATGATGTCAATTTTCTCACCAGCCAGCTCATTTACCACCGCCTGTACCCGACTGCCGCGCATACCGACACAGGCCCCGACCGGATCAATAGAGCTGTCGGCACTGCTGACCGCGATTTTTGCCCGGCTGCCCGGATCACGGGCCACACCAATAACCTCGATAATACCATCATAAATTTCCGGCACTTCCTGGGTGAACAGCTTGGCCATAAAGTCGGGATGAGAACGGGACAGAAAGATTTGCGGACCGCGCAATTCCTGACGCACATCCATGATATAAGCCCGGATACGGTCGCCGTTACGCATATGTTCGCGGGGGATCATCTGGTCCCGGCGAATGATGGCTTCGGCCTGTCCCACATCCACGATCACATTGCCATATTCTACCCGCTTGACCACACCATTGATGATCTCACCAATGCGGTCCTGATATTCTTTGTACTGACGTTCGCGTTCCGCATCGCGGACTTTTTGCACGATGACCTGTTTTGCGGTCTGGGCGGCCACCCGGCCAAAATCGATGGGCGGCAGTTCGTCCGCCAGAAGGTCGCCAATGGCGGCCCCTTCTTTCATCTTCTCCGCGTCTTTCAGGGTCAATTCCGTGGCATGATTTTCCACATGTTCCACAACTTCCAACACCCGGTAGAGTTTAATATCGCCGGTTTTCCGCTCGATATGGGCTTTGATTTCATTTTCGGCGCCGTAACGGGACCGGGCCGCCTTCTGAATGGCTTCTTCCAAAGCCTCCAGCACGATCTCCTTGTCGATATTTTTTTCCCGCGCAACCGCATCTGCTATTTGCAGCAATTCAATCCTGTTCGCACTTACCGCCGTTGTCATGTCTTGAACTCCGTTCAGCCCGTTATGAGCCATCTTGCCTTTAAAGTTTGTTTATCGTCTGTTTACTGGCCGCATATCACCCCTGTGATGCCGCCGCCAGCAGGTCATCCGTCATTACCAGTTTTGACCGGTTGATGTTGTTGAAATCCACATCAAAAACCTCACCGTCAACCTCTATCTTTACCGTATCATCCGCAATGCCCAGCAATTTACCCCGGTAGCGCCGCCGCCCGTCTTCGGGGATGGACAATTCTATCTTGGCCTCATATCCGGCATAATTCTCAAAATCCTTGCGCCGGGTCAGGGGCCGGTCAATGCCGGGGGTGCTGACCTCCAGCATATATTCCGCTGAAATGGGATCTTCCACATCCAGTATCACGGATATTTCCCGGCTCAGCTTTGTGCAATCTTCAATCAGCATGGTGCCGTCAGGACGCTCCGCCATGATCTGTAGGGTCATCGGCCCGCCGCGCGCAGAATTCTGCAACGCGATCCGGACGATCTCATAGCCCATGGCCTTGGCGACCGGGTCAACTATTTTATGCAACAGACTTATCTGTGACGACACGCAAATTTCCAGTTTATCTTGACCAAATAAAAAAGCAGGCCAGTGAAACACTTGCCCGCACTTTCAAACATCTCAAGTGATTCGGTTGCTCTATATATAGTCGAAAGTTAAAGAACTTCAAGCGAATAGTAGGTACAATGAACCTATAGGCTGCGTGGACGGCGGATAAAGCGCAAATAACTGCTTACACGGCCCGCCTGCTGTGATTTTATTTCATAGCGGCTGGGCGGCCAGTCATCGGGCCGGTTGCGCCAATCTGCGGGAGTATCACATTGCCAGACAAAGTCAGAACTGGCCAGCATATGGGCCATGATCCAGCGGCAATATTCCATATGATCGGTGCCAATACGCAGCTCCGCCCCGTCTTTCAGAATACGGGACAGCACGGCAATATTGCCTGTACTGACGATACGGCGTTTATGATGGCGGGCCTTGGGCCAGGGGTCGGGGAACAGGATAAAGGCCCGGCCAATAGAGGCGTTTGGCAGGCTGTCCATCAACAGGCGGGCATCATCCTGAAACAGGCGCACATTGGACAAGCCCCCCTCATCCACCAGATCAATAAGGCCGGACACGCCGTTCTGAAACGGTTCACTGCCGATCATGCCAATTTCAGGATGGGCGGCGGCCTGGGCGGCCAGATGTTCGCCCTTGCCAAAACCGATTTCCAGCCAGAAATCGCTATGGCTGCTGTCAAAATAAGTTTCAGGGGCCACCTGTACGGCCGCTGCCGGCAGGGTTATTCCGATTTTTGGCAACCAATTTTCCAACCGCGCCTGACGGGTTGCCGAAAGCGGCACCCCCTGACGGCGGCCATAAATCCGGCTACCCTTTATATCTTCCAGATGTCGCCGTTTGGTCAGAAGTGGCTCCTCAGACTATCGACAAGGTCCAGTTTTTCCCAGGAGAACCCGCCGTCTTCCTCTGGCGTACGGCCAAAATGGCCATAGGCCGCCGTGCGCTCATAGATGGGCCGGTTAAGTTTAAGATGCTCCCGAATGCCGCGCGGGCTCAGGTTCATAATCTCATAAAGAACTTTCTCCAGCTTCGCCGGATCAACATTACCCGTATTATGAAAATCCACATAGAGAGACAGGGGATGTGATACCCCGATGGCATAGGCTAACTGAATTGTGCACCGGCTGGCCAGACCCGCCGCCACTATATTCTTGGCCAGATAGCGCGCGGCATAGGCCGCCGAACGGTCCACCTTTGTGGGATCTTTTCCGGAAAATGCACCGCCGCCATGGGGGGCCGCGCCGCCATATGTATCCACGATGATCTTGCGCCCGGTCAGGCCCGCATCGCCGTCCGGGCCGCCAATAACAAAATTTCCGGTGGGATTGATATAAAGCTCGCTCGTAGGRCACATCCAGCCTTCGGGCAGGTTGYTTTCAATATGTTCGMGGACAATTTCGCGGACACGTTCCTGCGACACATCRGCCCCATGCTGRGTGGATACCACAACGGAGGCCGCGCCGACCGGCACGCCGTCCTCATATTTCAGCGTGACCTGACTTTTGGAATCCGGGCCCAATTCTGTCACGCCGCCGTGACGGGCCGCCGCCAGAGATTTCAGGATCTTGTGAGAATAATGTATGGGGGCTGGCATTAAGGCATCGGTCTCATCGGTGGCATAGCCGAACATGATCCCCTGATCCCCGGCCCCTTCGTCCTTATCATCGCCGCTGTCCACGCCCATGGCAATATCAGCGGATTGTTCATGGACATGAACCTCCACAGACATATCCCGCCAGTGAAAACCATCCTGTTCATAGCCGATTTCCTTCACCACCCGGCGGGCGGCYTCTTCCATCACGTCGGTATTAATGGTGCTTGGCCCCCGGACTTCCCCGGCCAGAACCACCCGGTTTGTGGTGGTCAGTGTTTCAACGGCAACCCGCGCTTCCGGCTCTGCGGCCAGAAAAAGGTCAACGATGGCATCCGAAATACAATCCGATACTTTATCCGGATGGCCTTCCGAGACAGATTCACTGGTGAATAAATAATTCTTTCTGGACATATGTGCTTCTCCGACGATTGCGCGCAAATAGTTGATTCAATATATAACATATCTTTTATATAAAGAAACCTTTATGTTTTAGTTAACGGCAGAAAATTTCCTGCAAACAACAAAAAAGCCTGACACCATTTGGTATCAGGCTTATTAACCGATAAAAATAAAATTTATATTACTCGGACGCACTCTCATCAACGGGCACTTCTGAATTTRCCCATTCCGGCATGGTCACATGATTTTCAGCGGACACGCCGTTACGGCTGAGAACAATCGGGATTGTCTTGAACAAGACTTTTATGTCGGTCATGAGACTGCAATTGTCCACATACCAGATATCCAGAATAAATTTCTGATTCCAGCTGATCGAATTACGGCCCATTACCTGTGCCCATCCGCTGATACCGGGACGGACATCATGGCGGCGCATCTGTTCGGATGTATAGCGTGCGCCATATTCGGCGATGAAAGGCCGGGGACCAATCAGGCTCATATCACCAATGAGSACATTCCACAATTGCGGCAACTCATCAACACTGATATCGCGCAGCAATTTGCCGAATTTTGTCAGACGGTATTCGTCGGCCAGAAGATTTCCATTCTCGTCAATGCAGTTGGTCATACTGCGGAATTTCCAGATGGTAAAAGATTGCCCGTTCAGGCCCAGTCTTTCCTGCTTGAATATTACCGGACTGCCCAGTTTAAGGCGAACCARAATAGCCGTAATCAACAAAACAGGTGACAATAGAATGATTAATATCAATGAACCGATAATATCCAGAAGTCTTTTCCAGACAGTTTTATATGTTATCCCTCGCATTTACTTCCTCATCGTCTTTAATTCAACTTTATCCACGTTCTATAACTTTAAGGTTAACGCAGGATTAATTTCAAAAGAATTTATTATGACGGTCACCCAATTCAATACGACCCCAAAAAACACAGCACAATAACGGCTCACCCTGCAAGTTACAGGAAGATAAGCTATCAAGCCCTACAACCAGAATTAACATCTTATATAGACCCTTGCAAGCAAAAAAGCCAAATAGTCTTAATGGACTAGCTGTTTTTGTTCGCAGTTGCAATAATGACTCACTATTGCCTAATTTTCTGCTAATTTACGCCGAATAAGCTCTATGATCTTTGAGCGGCCATAAAGCGCGATGAAGGACCCCATACGCGGCCCCTGTTTCTGCCCCAGAAGTATCTCATACAAAGCCCCGAACCATTCGCGCAGGTTGTCATAAYCCTGTTCATTGCCSACCGCAAAGACCTCATTCTGATAATCGGAAGCYGGCAGGCCGTCCGCCATATTTTCCAGCTTAGTGGCCAGACTTTCCAACGCCGTTCGTTCCCGGTCCGTGGCCGCACGATAGCTTTTATGGGGCTTGACGAAATTCTCGTAATAGACCAGTGCGTAGCCCGCCAGTTGATCCAGCAACGGCGAATTTTCTGGCGTCATGCCCTCGGCATAATTGCTGATATAGCCCCAGAGGGTTTCCTTATCCTCTGCGTTGCTGGCACTGGCCAGATTAAGCAGGAGCGCGAAAGTCACCGGCAGCTTCTGGGCCGGCGGGTTGCCGTTATGCACATGCCAGACCGGATTGGCCAGCCTCTGCTTGCCGTCCTGTTCGTCATATTTCCCCAGATGGTTGATATATTCATCCACTGTTTTGGGGATTACGTCGAAAAACAGTTTTTTCGCCTTGCGCGGTGATTGGAACATATAGAGTGACAGGCTTTCGGGCGTACCGTATTTCAGCCAGTCTTCCATGGTCAGGCCATTGCCCTTTGACTTGGAAATCTTCTCGCCCTTTTCATCCAGAAACAGCTCATAGCTGAAACCTTCCGGCGGCACCGCGCCCAGAATACGGGTGATGGCACTGGACAGCTTGACCGATTCCATCAAATCCTTGCCCGCCATCTCATAATCAACGCCCAGCCCGACCCAGCGCATGGCCCAGTCCGCCTTCCACTGCATTTTACAGCCACCGCCCGTGACCGGAACTTCCACATGCTGCCCGGTTTCAGGGTCGATATAGACCACGGTTCCCGCGTCAAGTTTCCGTTCCACAATCGGCACCTGCAAAACCTTGCCCGTACGCGGGCACAGGGGCAGGAACGGGCTGTAGGTAGCTTGCCGCTCAGTCCCCAAGGTGGGCAGGATCACTTTCATGATCTTGTCATAGGCCCCGAGCATTTTTAGCAGGGTTGCGTCCATCTCGCCGCTTTCATAGGTGAGCGTGGCACTCTTGAATTCATAATCAAAGCCGAACTCGTCCAGAAACGCGCGCAACCGGGCGTTATTATGATGGGCAAGGCTTTCATGGGTACCAAACGGGTCCGGCACTTTCGATAGCGGCAGGCCTAGATGCTGTTCCAGCATCTCCTGATTGGGCAGGTTGCCCGGCACCTTGCGAAAGCCATCCATATCATCGGAATAGGCGATTAATTTTGTCGGCTGGTCACTGAACAGCTGAAAGGCTTGGCGGACCATGGTGGTACGTACCACCTCGCCAAAGGTGCCTATATGAGGTAGCCCGCTTGGCCCATAGCCGGTTTCAAACAGGACATAATCTTTGTCATTGCCGGATTTTTCCAGCCGTTTCAGAAGATTTTGCGCTTCTTTAAAGGGCCAGGCGTTGCTGTCCAGGGCGTAACTGATCATTTCCGGTGATGCGGGCATAGTTTTGTATCCTTATCATGTTGGGGCCTTGATAAAACCCTTTATCGATCACGTCAACTCTTGGCTTTCGCTTAAGAGATCAATATAGTCGTTTTTTTCGACGCACTGGACTCCGATGACTGACCCGCTGATAAATTTCCCGGACCCTTTTGAGGTTCTCTCCCGCCTGCCCGCGCTGGTGGTCGGGACGGACTATGGAACTATTGTCACGCTGGACGGGGAGGTGATGGCGTATGACCTGAATGAGCTGAAAAAAATTGTTCGGGGTCAGGCCTTTCTTATTTGCAATCAGCGGATCACCGGGCAAAACCTCGGGCATATATCTTACCGCCCCTTTGATGTGTTGGAGCTTTTTGCTTTTATAAGGCCTGCGGAATTCTGCCTGCCCCTGCCTTTCGGGCTGGCGCAGGCCCTGTCTTTCTCCAATAGCAGTGACACGCCAGAGGATCAGGCCGTGATCATCCTGCAAGCGGCCCATCGGCTGATGCAGGATCTTATGGATCCGGCATATATCTATGGCGACGGCGTTGATGCCACGGCCCACAGAATGGCCGGGGCTGGATGGCCGTGGGGGCCGCTCATTATGGGGGCGGTTGGGCAAAATGCACAGGATTATTATGTCTGGAATCATCTGCCYGARTGGGARGACAGCCCGCCCGCGCCGCCGCCCGGCGTCAGYCCGGTCAGCGGGCCGGAAAGCCTTGCCCGCCTGCGCCACCTTCTGGGGCCRAATGCCGARGACCGGAAAAGCCAGCAGGATTATACCRTYCTTACCGCCGGRGCCTTTGAYGCGCCCGACGATCTGGACGAGCCRAAACTGGTTCTGGCCGAGGCCGGGACCGGCATTGGCAAGACGCTGGGYTATATCGCSCCGGCCAGYCTGTGGGCGGAGAAAAACGGCGGYACGGTCTGGCTGTCCACCTATACCAAAAATCTGCAACGWCAGCTGGATCAGGAACTGGACAGCCTCTATCCCGACCCTAAAATAAAGCARCAAAARGTGGTCATCCGCAAAGGCCGGGAAAATTACCTGTGCCTGCTGAACCTGCAGGARYTGTCWCAGGGCGCGGCCCAGAAACAGGGCCGCATCTTGCTGGGCCTTGTGTCCCGCTGGGCCAGATACAGCCGGGACGGCGATATGATCGGCGGYGATTTCCCCGCRTGGCTGGGCGAGATATTCGGCCAGAACCGCCTGACACAGCTCACCGACCGGCGCGGGGAATGTGTYTATTCCGCCTGYGCCCATTACCGCAAATGCTATATTGAAAAGGCCCAGCGCAAYGCCAAAACYGCCGATCTGGTCATYGCCAATCATGCGCTGGTCATGGTTCAATGYGCGACCCGYAGGGGCGAGGCCGACYTGCCGRRCCGTTACGTCTTTGATGAGGGCCATCAYCTGTTTGATGCCGCCGAYAGYGCCTTTGCCGCCCATCTGACCGGGCAGGAGGGGCAGGAATTACGCCGCTGGATCAGGGGTGCGGAACAGTCGGGCCGCCGGGGCAAGGGCCTGAAAGGCCGGGTCGAAGACCTGATCCATGACGATGAYGAGGCCCGGCGCATGCTGGAACAGGTGGTCACCGCCGCCCGCTGCCTCCCCGCCGAAGGATGGCATGGGCGGCTCGGCGATGGCAGCCCYTTYGGYCCGGCGGAAAAATTCCTGTCTCTGGTTCGGGCGCAGGTGCTGATACGCAATCACGGCGCCAAAGTCTTTCACAGTCTGGAAACCCCGGCGGAGCAGRTCGCMCCGGAATTACTTGAGGCCGCAGAGGAGCTACATCTGGCGCTGGATGATCTGGCAAAACCGTTAAAGAARCTGGCGGCTGTTTTGCTGAAAAAACTGGATGSGGAGGCGGCGGAGCTGGACAGCAGCACGCGGGGGCGGCTGGAGGCCGTGGCCCGGACCCTGACCCGGCGCGCCGAAACCATTGCCGAGGGCTGGATGCCCATGCTGACCAGCCTGAAGGGGGACAAGAATGACGCTTTTGTCGACTGGTTCGAGCTGGAYCGYATWCAGGGGCGGGACATTGACGTGGGGYTRTACCGCCATTGGCTGGACCCCAGCCTGCCCTTTGTGGAAACRGTYCTWAARCCCGCAGACGGGGTTGTSATCACCTCAGCCACCCTRCGCGACCGGATCACGGATAATGATAATCCGGATATTGAATGGCATGCCGCWGAGATCCGCACCGGGGCCGCCCATCTGATYAACCCGCCGCGCCGCCAGAGCCTGAAATCACCGTTYAAYTACGCCGAACAGAGCCGYATYTTTATCGTCAATGAYATGAACCGCCGYGACCTTGACCARYTGGCCGCCGCYTACCGTGARYTMATGATCGCSTCCGMMGGCGGGGCGCTGGGYATTTTCACCGCCATCAGYCGCCTGCGCGCGGTGCAGGAACGGCTGGCACAGCCCTTGAAYGMACAKAATATCCCSCTYTATGCWCAACATGTRGACCCGATCAATGTCTCAACCCTGATTGATATTTTCCGGGCGGTGGAGGAYAGTTGCCTGYTGGGMACTGAYGCGGTRCGGGACGGGGTRGATGTRCCGGGGGCRTCATTGCGCCTGTGTATCTTTGACAAGGTGCCCTGGCCYCGGCCCACKATYCTKCAYAAGGCYCGGCGGSAAMAATTYGGCAARMARASCTAYGAYGAYCTKMTYACGCGCCTGCGCCTGAAACAGGCTTACGGGCGGCTAATCCGGCGGCGCACGGACAAGGGCGTTTTCGTCATGCTGGACGGGGCGACCCCCACCCGCCTGCTTAGTGCCTTTCCGGAAGATGTGATTATCGAACGGCTGGGCCTCGCCGAAGCCATCCGCAAAACCCGGGAYTTTCTRGCYCTGACCTCASAGGAAGATATGACCYCTTAGGTAAGTYACCGCGTARCCCGCCATATATACCCGGCCCTCCGCTGGTAAATAGGTGCATTTCAGGYCACCTGTTCGGGCAGATATTTGCCGGGCCATCAGGTCATTCTTGCCAAGCCGCTCCGCCCAATAGGGGATCAGGGTACAATGGGCTGACCCCGTGACCGGGTCCTCCGGAATACCGTGATAGGGGGCGAAAAASCGYGAGACAAAATCTATATCCGGYTGATCAGACGGGGCGGTRATGATWATYCCGACCTCATTGATCCGGGCCAGCTTGTCCATAACCGGCGATACGGCGGCGACTTCGGCCTCTGTTGCAAAAACCGCCATATGATCACGGGCCAGAAGCAAATTGTCCGGCGTCACATTCAGAGCTTCGACAAAACCGTCAAACATCTCAATTTCAGCGGCGGGCCGCGCCGGAAAGTCAAGCTGTATCCGCCCGTCCGCCGTGCGCATGACCGTTAATATTCCGGCCTGCTCGGTGCTGAAGCTGATYTCATCCCKGTACCAGTCAAGCTCRTTRAACAARACATGRGCCGYYGCCAAKGTGGCRTGACCACAYAGRTCAACYTCRGCWACCGGGGTAAACCAKCGCAGGTGRAAATCCGCWTCWSYKTCCTCTGMGCGGGTAAAGAAAGCCGTTTCCGACAGGTTRTTTTCAAAAGCRATCTKTTGCATGACATCCACCGRCAACCAGTCGATCAGCGGCACCACYGCCGCCGGATTACCTTTGAATATTTCTGTTGTAAAGGCATCAACCTGATAAATGCTATATTTGGTCATTTTACGATCATCTTCTTTCCGGCCTCAGCYGTTTTTTTACCGCCTGCAGGCGGCGGTACATTCACACCYTTTTCAGCGGCRGGRCGSGCCGCKATCCGGTCCAGCCAGGCCTGCAAATCYGGYAGGTCATCAATGGTAATSCCGGCCCATTCATAAGAACGGACCCACGCCCAATTGGCAATATCAGCGATGGAATAGTCCCCGCGCCCCGGCCCGGCCAGATAGTCTTTCTCCCGGAGCTGCATATCCAGAACCGTATAGAGCCGTTTGGTTTCATTCTGATAGCGGTCAATGGCSGGYTGWATTTTTTCCGGRAARTARCGGTAAAAAACATGGGCCTGTCCCTGCATGGGGCCWASGCCGCYCATCTGAAACATSAGCCATTGCATCACATCCATGCGYCCYYKGRYGTCCGAKGGCATCAACATRCCGGTTTTTTCMGCCAGATAGATGAGGATSGCSCCGGATTCAAAAATGGCCAGATCMTCATAMTCCCGGTCCACRATRGCSGGKATGCGCCCGTTGGGGTTCARGGCCAGAAAATCCGGCTGTTTCTGCTCCCCRCTRCCCARRTCAAGGGCATGGAGCGTATAATCAAGCCCCATTTCTTCCAGWGCGAYAGACACTTTAAACCCGTTGGGCGTTGCCGCCGTATATAAATCAATCATGCTAAATCCTTTTGTTCAGACCTTAYAGGGTTGCACCGCCGCGCGCGTTAATCAATAAGCTCACAAAAAAGTGATCCCGTCACAGGCGGGACAGATAATCCCATGCGGGGCTGCCCATACACAGACATTCGGCCAGACGTTTTGCGCCAATTTTTTCAGCAACCGCCACCGATCCCTTATTTTCCTTGATAATGATCGAATGRAGTTCCGGGAATTTCTGAATTTCCAAACCATAGCCGCGCATGGCGGTGGCCGCCTCGCTGGCATAGCCCTTGCCCCATTCGGACCTCTGGAAAGTATAGCCAAGTTCGATCACTCTTCTAACTTCGGCTCCCTCGTCAAAACCCTTGGGGTCCAGTTGATAGGACAGGATACCRTYCACCTGCGTCCCGTAAAAGAAGCTCATGCCGCAACGGCCCACGGGGTGATTATCTTCCTTTCGGATCACGAGACGTTGGCCGATGCCGTGGTCTGCCTGCCATTCTATGAGCCGGTTCAGATAAATTATATTCTCTTCATGGCTTCGGGTCCGGCCCAGAATATAATGCATGACCAGTGGATCACTGTGCAAAACATCCAGAAAATCAATATCCTGCGCCGTGAAGGGGCGTAATATAAGCCGGTCTGTCTCTATCGTTGTCATAATTCATCCTTTAGCGGGCAATGATATTGCCGTYTGTGAGGTCAATCTCTATGGGGGTCAGCCCCTGCCCGTTGCACGGCCCGCCAAGACAATCGCCGCTTTTAATATCAAACAAAGCGCCGTGATTCTGGCACATGAAATATTTGCCCGACTTYTCGGTGAACACCCCCGCTTTCATATTAAGCGGCAGATAGGCATGRGGGCAGCTATTCTCATAAGCAAAAACCTCATCCCCCATACGGTGGACAAATATCTCCCGCAGGTCATCTCCGGCCTGAAAGGAAAATTCCTTGGCTTTGCCGTCCTCTATATCACGTAACGCGCAGAGTATCTCACCGGCCTTCGGRCCTCCTGAAATATYGCTGAGCTTCATTSAGGCGTCCAGTCYCCAAGGGCGGGYATCCATGAACTGATGCTTACCGTTGCGAACAAACCGGCGCGGGCATAAGGGTCATTTKCGGCAAARCTTTCCGCCGCCGCCCGGTCGGCAACCTCWATGAYCAGCATRCTGCCCCGGGGTTTTGGATCACCRCCCTCGGTYAAGAGCGGCCCCGCCARYYTGACACAGCCTTGCGCTACCGCATAGTCCAGATGAGCCGGACGATTATCCATACGTATGGTCAGGCTGCCTGGTTTGTCTTCRGCCAAAATAATAAAATGCATCTGWTTCCCTTAAAGTTCGCTCACATAGGGGCGGTTCATCAACTGYTGAACGATCTCTTTCACATCGCCGCCCTTGTGGAGAATTTCATTAACCGCCGCCGCGATCRGCATGTCGATATTTTCCCGTTCGGCAATTTCCGCCAATATACCCGCCGTATGATAGCCCTCGGCCACACTGATACGGCCTGACATGATCTCTGMRACCGATTTGCCYTGCCCCAGCGCCATGCCAAGGGACATATTRCGCGACTGAACAGAGGARCAGGTCAGGATCAGATCCCCCAGACCRCACAGGCCCATCATGGTTTCACGCTTGGCCCCGAAGACCTCGCCAAAGCGGACCATTTCCGCAAGGCCGCGTGTGATCAGGGCTGCCCGGGCGTTATCCCCAAGCTCCAGCCCCGCCACAATACCGCAAGCCACCGCCAGCACATTCTTGACCGCGCCGCCGACCTCGGCCCCGACCACATCCCGGGACAGGTAAGGGCGGAAAGTTGGCTGRCCYARCGTATCRGCCACATTCTGGGCGATTTGCTGATATTTGGAGGCTATGGTTACCGCAGAGGGCATRTYCGCCGCCACCTCACGGGCAAAAGTTGGCCCGGAYAAGACRACTAACGGGCTTTTGGGCAGAACCTCTGTCACCACCTCATTCATCATCTTGCCGGTGGATTGTTCAATCCCYTTGGCGCAGAGGATGATCGGCGTGYTTTCTTTCAGAAAGACTTTCATATCCTGAGTAACGGCCCGCACAAATTGGGCSGGAACCACCATCAGAATAACYTCTGCSGYGGYYACATCRGCCAGATTKCCGGTGGCTTTCAGGGACTTKGGCARGGTAACATCCGGYAAAAAGTCTTTATTTTCATGGGCTTCATTGATTGACGTCACGACGCCGTCTTCCCGCGCCCACAGCAAAACATCCCGGCCCGCCCGCGCGGCCATTGCCGCCAGAGCCGTACCCCAGGCCCCGCCGCCAATCACACTGATTTTATTATATATGGTCATAAAAACCCTTTGCTGTCTTTTAATTCTCTCACGCCTTGACCCCGGCGCCAATGGCGGGCGGGGCTTTCGGGTCCAGTGGCCAGCGCGCCCGTGCCGCTATATCTAAACCATCAACCAGACCCAACCGCAACCGTTCCACCCCGGCCCACGCGATCATGGCCCCGTTATCGGTACATAGGCCGGGCGGCGGCACGATCAGGTTAAAATYCTTACGGGCRCAAAGTTGTTYCARATGACTTTTCAGAAAGCCATTGGCCGCCACGCCGCMCGCCACCACAAGCATATGGGGGCCGGAGGACTGCTGTTCAAGATATAKMKCCATGGCCCGGCCCATACGGTCAAGGATRCTGTCGCATAAGGCCCGCTGGAAACTGGCCGCAAGGTCATACATATCCTGCTGTGTTATCTTGCCCCCGATTTTTTCCACTGCGCGGCGCACCGCCGTTTTCAGGCCGGAAAAGGAAAAATCACACCCCGCGCGGCCTTTCAGGGGCCGGGGCAGGTCAAAGCGGGTTTCATCGCCGGCTTTGGCCGCCGCCTCCACCGCCGGACCACCGGGATAGCCAAGGCCCAAAATCTTTGCTGTCTTGTCAAAGGCCTCCCCCGCCGCATCATCAATGGTGGTGCCAAGRCGCTGATAATCCCCAACSCCCCTGACCACCAGAATCTGACAATGGCCGCCGGAYACCAGCAGYAACAGATAGGGRAATTCAACTTGATCGGTCATTCTGGCGGTCAGGGCATGGCCCTCCAGATGGTTAACCCCCATGAAGGGAATATCCCGTGCCGCCGCGATGGCTTTGCCGGTCATCATGCCGACCATAACGCCGCCGATAAGACCGGGGCCAGAGGTTGCCGCCACCGCCGTCAGATCACTAAAATCGCATTTGGCCTCATCCAAGGCCTGCCGGATCAGGCGRTCCATATGGGTGATATGGGACCGGGCGGCAATTTCCGGCACTACCCCGCCGTAGGGCCTATGCTCCTCAATCTGGGACAGAACCACGTTGGACAATATGTCGCCCGCGCCGGTGACCACTGCCGCCGCCGTTTCGTCGCAACTGCTCTCAAGACCCAAAAGCCGTATATTTTTAAGCGTGTCCTGCATTATTTATGGCATCGCTGTTAAATTTATTCTACAAAGATTCATCTCTCATAGAATATACATAAGGCCATTGCCCGTGCAAGACACCAAAAAAAATGAAATTAAAATCCGGATCGGTACAAGGGGCAGCCAACTGGCGCTGGTGCAGGCCCATGAAGTGCGGGACCGCCTGTGTGCCGCCCATGGCGYTTTGACCCCGGATACTATTGAAATTATCGTCATGTCYACGCGCGGCGATCGCATTTTGGACCGGCCCCTGTCCGAAATTGGCGGCAAGGGACTTTTTACCGAGGAAATCGAAGCGGCCTTGTTAGGCGGTCAGATCGACATCGCCGTTCATTCCCTGAAAGACATGCCCACCAGCCTGCCGGATGGCCTTGAGCTATGCTGTTATCTTGAGCGGGAAGATGCCAGAGATGCCTTTATCTCCGCAAAGTCAGGTAGCCTGATGGAGCTGCCCGCCGGATCCCTGATCGGCAGCGCGTCTTTGCGCAGGCAGGCCCAGACATTGGCCCTGCGTCCTGACGTCAAAGTGGAGACCTTTCGCGGGAACGTKCAGTCACGCCTGAAAAAGCTGGATCAGGATGTTGTGGACGCCACCTWTCTGGCCATGGCCGGGCTGAACCGCCTTGGCCTGACCGACAGCCGGATACATCCCATGGACATCACCCATTTCCTGCCCGCCGTGGCGCAGGGGGCTATCTGYATTGAAATCGCCAGCCATAACGAGGYKGCCCGGAATTATATGCGGCCCCTCAACCACCSGGATACAGAAGTTTGCGTGCRGGCCGAACGGGCCATGCTGAAAATTCTTGAYGGTTCCTGCCGCACCCCCATCGCCGGGCATGCCACCATAAAGGRKGGKSAGATCACGCTGGAAGGCCGTATTTATCTGCCCGACGGTAGTGAAAGCCATGCCATCACCGCCAGCGGCCAAAATCCAGAGGAACTTGGCACCCATGTGGGCAGCCGTATCCGGGATATGGCCGGGGCCGAATTTTTCAAAAAACTGGATGCCGCCCTATAGATGTATTTCCTGCTCACCAGACCAGAGGAAGATTCGCGCAGGYTGGCCAAACAGCTGG
This sequence comes from Alphaproteobacteria bacterium, assembly GCA_002749135.1. Lineage (GTDB taxonomy): Bacteria > Pseudomonadota > Alphaproteobacteria > Sphingomonadales > Emcibacteraceae > Paremcibacter. Next base: position 40,717 of record NVVY01000023.1, read on the forward strand.
AAAGCCTTGGTCATTCGGCCTGTTGCGCGCCCCTGCTGACCATCGAAAACATACCCGCTCCTAAAATTGACCTGAACCTATTTCAGGCCGCACTATTCACCAGCGCCAACGGGGTGCGGGCCTTTGCTCATAACACAGATGATCGACAGACCCTTTGCTATGCGGTCGGCCCCGCCACTGCCGCAGAGGCCCGSGCCATCGGATTCCTGTCTGTTATTACAGCAGGCGGTGATGTGGAAAATCTTGCGGCTCTCGTTATGGCTGACCTCAAGCCTGAGCAGGGGCCGTTGCTCCATATTTCTGGCCGCGATGTGGCGGGAGACTTGTCGGGCCATCTTGAGAAAGCCGGATTCACKGTYAGCCGCAAGAAACTCTATACCGCAATCAAGGCCAAACARCTGTCACCAACGGCGCAGGATTTAATCACATCGGGTCAGATCACCCATGTGGTTTTCTATTCCCCGCGCACGGCAAAATGCTTTGYCGAGATAATCGAGCGGGCCGCTCTACAGAATTTTTTATCCGGCATCACCGCCCTTTGTCTGAGTTCTGCCGTATCAAATGTGATAAGCTCCCTTGACTGGCACGGGATCATCACGGCGCAAAGGCCGGAGCAGGAAGCCCTCTTTAAGTTGATTGATATTACCTTAGGGTCTGTGGRYAATTAAGYGTAATACYCAAGTCARGAAAAATAATTACCGCTGTATTTCYSCCCATGATCGGCTATGATCKCYGCCATGAYAMAARASCTTATATWTTTGGAGAAAGAYCGGCATATTGGCTGGYTGACCCTTAACCGTCCGGATCGSAARAAYGCYCTGAACTGCGCCATGTGGCAGGCTATCCCCGCATTGGTGGYGGCGGCAGAARAYGACCCGGAGATCAGAATCCTGATCCTGCGGTCATCAACGCCAAATATATTTTGCGCCGGGGCMGACATCAGCGAATTTGACCTGCTGATCCGGGACAGGCAAGCCAGAGATGAAAAYCGYMRGGCCATYCGGGCGGCCTGTRRYGCGCTTGAGAATTTCACCAAACCGRCCATCGCCATGATYGGCGGRGCYTGTGTTGGCGGCGGGTGCATATTGGCRCTCTGCTGTGATTTGCGGTTCGGCGATGTAAAATCCCGCTATGGCATYACYCCGGCAAAGCTCGGGCTGGTTTACGGCCTGTCCGATACCCGGCGGTTGATGGATCAGGTGGGTGCGGCGGCGGCCCGTGACATTTTATTTTCTGCCCGCCTTGTCACGGCTGAAAAGGCTYTGCATATGGGGCTGATTAATGAGATTTATCCGGTAGAGGAATTGACGGCAGAGGTGCGGGCTTAYGTKGATATYCTGCTGGGCAACAGCCCCCACAGCTTGCGGGAAATAAAGAAAATCATCCGCCGTATTGAGGACGGAAGCCGCGATGACGATGAGGCATCGGAAAGGGTCTTTATGGATGCCTTTGACGGCCCGGATCATCGGAAAGGGGTGGATGCCTTCCTCAATAAACGCAAACCGGATTATTAAGAAACGCGGGCCGCATTGGCGATGCGCAGGCAGGCCCGGGCGCAGATGGCCTCTGCGGGCAGACCAGTGACCTTGCAGTCGGCCTCGGCCTCCATAACAATATCAAGGGCATTTGAGAGCTTCCCCGTGGACCATTTTCCAATCTGGGACAAAAGATCCTTTTTCTCCGGCGAATAGGGGTTATAGACAACCGTTCGGACGGCTTGATCCGGGGGTATGCCTTTATCCATACTGCCGCGTACCAGATGCAGTTTTTGCAGACGTCTGGCCAGATTACGCAGGATGGGAATGGCATTCTCGCCCCGGTTAAAGGCCTTGAACAGGGTATCATCCAGAACTTTCAGATCACCGCCCGTGGTCGCCGCCGCGATCATGTCCAGGGTCAGCGCGCCGCTGTCCCCGATACAGGCCCGGGCATCGTCAAGGGTCACCTTTTTCTGATCCCCCATATAAAGGGCCAGCTTTTCAAGCTCCCCCCGGGAGATCATCCGGTCACTGCCCAGATTATTCTGAAGATAGGCGGCGGCATCAGGGGCAAGCGCCAGCCCATGCTGGCTCATGACCTCACGAAGAAGCTGGTGCAGATCGCCTGCGCCGTCCTCATAACAGGCAATGGCAGCGGCATTCTTGGCGGCGTTGAATAGCTTGACCAGCGGCGATGTGGTCCGAATACCGCCCGCCGTAATGATCACCAGCCCGTCCCCAAGGGGATTGGCGAGAAAGGCTTTTGTCGCTTCTGTCACATTTTCCCCGGCCCTGTCCACCCGGACGACCCGCCGTCCGCCCATCATGGAGATGGCCGCCGCTTCATCGGCCAGAAGATATGGCTCTGATTTCAACTTGTCCGGTTCAATGGTCGCCACCTGAAAGGCATCGCGCAGGTCTTCGACAATCTGGCGGGCGATTTTATCGGCTCGCTCACGCACCAGCCCCTCATCCCGGCCATAAATCAGAACCGCCCGGTAGGCCGGGTTAAGTTGTTTGATCTGAGCTGTGATGTCATTCCGGTTGAGCTTCATTGCGATGAATGTTTTTCGGTGGCAGTTTTGTTGAAATAAGCCCCGATGCGGGTTGCCATCTGGTTGGCCACATCCTGCGATAATCTTTTCAGGGCCGCATTGCGGGCGATCATGTTGGAATAATCCGACTGGGCCAGATCATAGGTGACTAAGGCCCGCGCCGCTGAATCCAGAATGACCTTTGCGCTGTTCACATCCTCAAGCTGGAAAGAGGCTACAAGTTTCAGATTTTGCAGGGTCACACTGTCGCTCTGGCTGATACCATACCCATGTTCCTCGATCAGGAAGGTGACTTTGAGGATATATTCCGCTTGCTTGGTTTCGCCGAACGGGGTCAATTTATCCAGCAGGCTGTTGCGGATGACCTGGCCAATGCGCGACGGCCTGCCCTGTTCGGTAATATCGCTGACCCGGATATTGGCCATCACATCCCGCAGGTCACCTTTGCCATCGGAAAACTGGCCATACATGGGTTTGAAGCCGCAACTGGCGAGCATAACAGTCGTTATTAATACCAGAATAAGCTTCATTCAACGATCCTATATGACAATATTGACAATTCGATTGGGCACCACGATCACCTTGCGAACGGGATTATCCCCAATGGCGCGCTGGACTTTTTCAGACGCCAGTGCCAGCTTTTCCACCGCGCCCTTGTCCATATCCTTTGCCACTTCAATGGTATCTTTCAGCTTACCCTTGATCTGTATGGCAATGGTGACCGTATTTTCCTGCATCAATTCAGGCCGGGCTTTGGGCCACGGGCTGTCGGTGACTATATCTGTATTTCCCATCTTTTGCCACATTTCTTCGGCCAGATGGGGCATCATGGGGGCCACAAGCTGTATCAAGGTGGTCAGGGCCTCGGCCTTGGCAAAGACATCGCCCGCTGAGCCATCGGATTTAAAGGCGCCGACAGCATTGGAAAATTTGTAAATCTGGGCCACGGCATTGTTAAAATGAAAATCCTCAATATCCCGGCCTATGGTATCAATGCTCACATGGGTCATGCGCCGCAAATCCTGAGCCGCCCTGGTAAAATCATCCGGCTCAGAGGTTGAAAGGTCAAGCCCCTCAAGCCCTGTGGTAACCGTGCGCCATAATCTCTGGGTGAACCGCCATGCGCCTTCAACGCCGTCTTCGGTCCATTCAAGGTCCCGTTCGGGCGGGCTGTCGGACAGCATGAACCAGCGGGCGGTATCAGCGCCGTACAGATCAATGATTTCCGTGGGGTCAACCACGTTTTTCTTTGATTTTGACATTTTAACCGACCGGCCAATGGTGACATCCTTGCCGTCTCTGGTCCGGGCCGTATGGTCTTCGCTCCAGATAAGGTCACTGGGCAATATCCAGTTACCGTCCGGGTCCGCATAGGTTTCATGACAGACCATGCCTTGGGTGAACAGGCCGTCAAATGGCTCATCTACCGATGACAGGCCGATTTTTTTCATGGCCCTTGTGTAAAAGCGGGAATAGAGCAGATGCAGGATGGCATGTTCAACTCCGCCCACATATTGATCTACGGGCAACCAGTAATCGGCGGCGGCTTGATCCACCGGATTTTCCGACTTTGGCGAGCAAAACCGGGCAAAATACCAGGATGAATTAATGAAGGTATCAAAAGTGTCGGTCTCGCGCCGGGCGGGCTTAGCGCATTTGGGGCAATCAACATTTTTCCATGTGGGATGATGTTCCAGGGGATTGCCGGGTAGCTCGAAGCTCACATCATCGGGCAGGGTCACGGGCAGGTCTGATTTGGCCACCGGTACGATGCCGCAATCCGTACAATGAACGACCGGAATCGGACAGCCCCAATAGCGTTGCCGGGAAATGCCCCAGTCGCGCAGGCGGAAATTGATGGTCTTTTTGCCAAAACCGCCCTGTTCGGCCCGCCGGGCGACCTCGGCCTTGGCCTCGTCAATGGTCATGCCATCTAGAAAGTCAGAGTTGAACAGTTTTCCGGGGCCGGTATAGGCCTCTTTGTCTACCGCGAAATTGTCATCTTCGCCGTCTGGCCGGATAACGGTGCGCACCTCAAGGCCGTATTTACGGGCAAAGTCCAGATCACGCTGGTCATGGGCGGCGGACATGAAAATCGCTCCGGTGCCATACTCCATCAGGACAAAATTGGCGACAAAGACGGGCATGTCACGGTCCTGAAACGGGGCGCGGGCGGTAATTCCGGTATCAAAGCCCTTTTTCTCCATCTTTTCCATGGCTTCTTCGGTGGTGGCCCCGCTGCGGCATTCAAGGATAAAATCCTGCAAGGCCGGATTATCCTGGGCCAGTTTTTCCGCCAGCGGATGATCGGCGGCGACGGCCATGCCGCAGGCCCCGAAAATAGTATCCGGGCGGGTGGTATAGACCTCCAGCGGGTCTTGGCCCGCTATATCAAAAAACAGGCGCAAGCCTTCAGAGCGGCCAATCCAGTTTTTCTGCATGGTCCGGACTTTTTCCGGCCAGCGCGGCAGGTCGTCCAGCGCAGCATTTAATTCTTCGGCATAATCAGTAATTTTCAGGAACCACTGGCTGAGGCGGCGGCGTTCCACGGGTACGCCGGACCGCCAGCCACAGCCGTCCACCACTTGTTCGTTGGCCAAGACCGTATTATCCACCGGATCCCAATTGACCCATGATTCTTTGCGATACACCAGATCCGATTCCATAAAATCCAGAAACATTTTTTGTTCCTGACCATAATAATCCGGATCACAGGTGGCGAATTCACGGCTCCAGTCGAGGCTCAGGCCCATCTGTTTAAGCTGACCGCGCATATGGGCGATATTCTCATAGGTCCATTTGGCCGGATGGACATTATGCTCCATGGCGGCATTCTCCGCCGGCATGCCAAAGGCGTCCCAGCCCATGGGATGCAGGACGTTATAGCCCTTTGCCCGCCGGTAGCGCGCAATGACATCCCCCTGGGCATAGTTGCGCACATGGCCCATGTGAATTTTGCCGGAGGGGTAGGGAAACATCTCCAACACATAATATTTTTGTCGGTTGGGGTCTTCTGCGGCGGTAAAGGTCTCGTTTTCCGCCCAGATTTTTTGCCATTTTTCTTCGGTAAGGGCGGCGTTATAACGCGTCATCTTATGTCCTGATCTTCACAAAAATTATAGGTCGAAATTTATTTTGTGGGCGCATTGTCCCGCCGGAGCAGGCGGGCCTGCATCAAGATGGCATTGGTGATTTTTACAGAGGCCCCCGGACGTGGTGACGTATCCTGCCAACTGTCCTTGATTTTAAACTGGCGATGGACTGAAACCTTCAGGGAATCTGCTGTCAGCTTGCGCCCCACAATGAGAATATCGACCTTTGTCCGTTCATTGGCATTGCCGGGGTTGTTCGTCCAGTCAGTCAATATAACACCGCCGTTCTGGTCGGCACTGAGCATTGGCATGAAAGACATGGTGTCCAATGCGGACCGCCACAGATAGGCATTAACGCCAATTTGATAAACCTCTTCCGCTGCCTCAATTTTTTTTGCGGAACTGTCGCCGCCAAAAATACCACAGCCGCCCAAAGTAAGTACAAGCCCCACAGCCATGGCTTTTGCTGAAACCCTCGTAATATTTCTTATTCTTTGATACACGCTCATGCATATTCCATTCTGTTTTACGGCCATTTTCAGGCGATATTATCGTCTATGGTATTTTACCCTCATAGCTGTTTATCTGTTTGTTGTTCGGCAAACAAGAATTTCTTGCATAAAATTGTCTTTTATGAGGCATTTTAACTTCTTTGGATGATTTGTAACGACAGTATGACGCATCAGGAATATTTCAGGGGTATTGATTGAATCCAGATTGATCTTTATTGTTTGATATTATATACTTCCTTGCATCTGTGTGATTCTTTACGTTCACCGGACTAAATAAGCATCAAGGCTATTTGGGTATATTTCTACAAAAATGGCTTTTGTCAAATTAATAAATAGTATGAGGATTCGCCGTGACAAGCCTAAAGGGCAGCATAGCATTACTGGGCACCATTGGTATTTTTGCCATGACGTCCGTGGCCTATGGTGCGCCGGAATCTGGAAAAAATGACGGCGCGGAAGCCGCCAAGTCAGGCAAAAGTTTAGCCTCGTCTGTCTTATCATTCTTTGGCGGGACGCCGGACATTAAAGATGTTGGTCCGGAGGTTATTCTCCTCGAAAAACCGGCCAAGGAAAATGCGGATCAATATATTACCCTGTCCGAAACACCTTTAAATCTGACAGCGGCAAAATCGGACAAGAAAATATTTGTCAAACAATCTTTTGATGTCGCCCCCGCGTTGATTTTTAATATGGGTAATTCAGGCATTGCCAGCCCGGCAGGCATAGCATCCGGTCAGCAGGTTACCTTTTCTTATGGGTCAGCGGATCATGGACATGACCCACGGGCCTTGGGCATCTCCATCGGTTCACAGTTTCTGATTGAGCCATCATCGGTCATGTCGCCGCTTTTTGACGGGTCCGAATTTGACCAGATTAATAATCGTCAGGTCTATAACCTGTCCGTGGGCATGGGGTTTGCCGGGTTCAGGCTGGGGGCTTCTTTCAGCCGGGAAAAGATGCTCAATGATGCGGGCCTGAAGGGGTATGATATTGGCCTTGGTTATACTGGCAACAAATGGGGCGCGGACGTTAAATTTGGCGGTTACCGCCGGGACCATGACCTGTTGTTTGCCAGCCGAGAAGAATTTTACAACACGGTTCATGCGCTGGAAATCGGGGCGGCTTATCAGCTTTATTCTAATATCCGCTTTACGGGCCGCTTTACCTATTATTCCTATGGTCAGGAAAATGAGCTGGACAAGTTGAAAAACAGTCAGGTTTTCTTCCTGGGCACCAACGTGAATTTTTAATCTTTAAATCCGCGAATGGCCGCAAGGCCCGCGATGCCGGAACCCGCAAGGTCAGCGGCATTTTCGCATGTGACGCCCCCAAGCGCGTATAGGGGCATCGTGGTTGATGCCGTCATCTTTCCTACCATTGACAGGCCGAGACTTACGTCCCCCGGATGGCTGAGGGTTGGAAAGACGGGTGCAAGCAAGGCCGCATCCAGCGGCAATTTATTCGCTTGCAGGACAGAAGCCATATCATGACAGGCGGCGGTTATTATCCAGCGAGAGTGTTTCGCGCGGATTTGTGGTGCGAGGTGCATCAGGCCTTGCGGCAGGTGAATACCGCCGGCCATGAGCTTTTCCGCAAGAGATATATCTCCGGCCACCAGAAACGTCAGGCCTTTTTTTTGGCAGGTCTGAGACAATTTCCATCCCATATTTTCGCGCGCGGGATGATCATAATCCCGGAATATCACGGCGCAATATTCCGGCAGGCGGGTAATGATTTTTTCCGGCTCGGGGACAGAATTCTGGTCCGTGATAAAAAATGCAGCGGGCAAATTTTTCTGATTGCGGCGGCTGGCCATATATTCCTGATTGAGGCGTCTCGCCATGTCTGCTAATGTCATGAAAAGCACCATAATACAGGACGCCCGCCTTGACCAGCACTCTTGAAACCGTTCAGAAAAATATCGTATCTGCCGCCTGTGATGCGGGCCGCCCTCCCAAAGACATCAGTCTGATTGCGGTGTCCAAGACCAAACCACCGGGTGCCATTCGGCCCATATTGGACGCGGGTCAGCGGATTTTTGGCGAAAACAAGATACAGGAGGCCGCCGCCAAATGGCCTGAGCTCAGACAAGAATATGACGGCGTGGAATTACATCTTATCGGCCCCCTGCAAAGCAACAAGGTACGTCAGGCAGTGCAGTTGTTTGATGTCATTGAAACGCTGGACCGGCCCAAGCTGGCGCGCGCCATTGCCCGGATTTGCGGCGAGGAAGACAAGTCTGTGATATGTTATATTCAGGTGAATATAGGCCGGGAAGCGCAAAAATCCGGTATTGATCCGGATGCACTTGATGGTTTTGTGGCCCTGTGCCGGGACGAGTTGATGTTACCTGTTGCGGGTCTGATGTGTATTCCGCCATCGGGCTGTGATCCGGCACCCTATTTTATTATGTTAAGGAAAATGGCGGAACGGCACGGATTTAAAGAATTATCTATGGGTATGAGCGCTGATTACCAGACCGCCATTGCTTGCGGAGCCACATCCGTGCGGGTTGGGACAGCCTTGTTCGGGGCCAGAGAATGAGGATCAGAATATTGCGATTACCTCAACTATTACAGGTAATGTGGGCACAAATTCGGTTAGCGGAGATATCGTGGTGAGCCATTAGACTCGATTCGCAATAGCAAATAATTAACCGGACGCATTTATTTCTACGGCCTGATTTTAAACTGTTTTCAAATTGATGTTTGCCAAGGCCCCTA
>NVVY01000056.1 GCA_002749135.1 Alphaproteobacteria bacterium
AGCTGATGTAAAGCGACGTCTCTTCGTCATAATTTGTCTCCGAATCTATAATCGGATACACCTTAACAGACTGTTCAGTTTTCTGGGACCACCTCAGTTTCTGGATGCCAAATAAAAAATATAGATAGAAAAACAAGGTGGCTAACATGGGTATAAAACTAAATATAATAAGTACTATCAGGGATTTTAACATCAAAAACCGCCTGTTTATGGGCTTTGGTGCGATGGTCACGATATTGGCTATTGTTATTGGCATTACCATATATCAGGTAAAATATATTGACGGGCAAATTACCCGGATCAGTGATTTGCGCGTGCCAACCTCTGCGGCAAGTTCTTCTCTGGTTAAAGATATTTACGCCTCTCTTGCGCATTTGCGCGGTTATATGCTTACCGGAAATGGTGGTTTTAAAGAGAAACGTGCGGCTGTCTGGGCTGATATTGAGCAGGTAAAAACCAATATGGATGTCCTGTCGGGTAACTGGACCAACCCGGATAATGTGAAGAAATGGACGGATTTCAAGGTTACCCTACAGGAATTCCGCACGGCTCAGGCAACGGTTGAGACTATTGCCAATACGCCTGAACAATATCCGGCCAATATCATTCTGGTCAACGAAGCTATGCCCCATGCGGCGGTTTTATTTAAGAATATTACAGCCCTGATTGATCTGGAAGCACAGATGCCCGCAACGGCAGAACGCAAAAGGCTTTTGGGTATTATGGCGGATGTGCGCGGGACGCTTGGGCTTGGCCTGGCTAATATCCGCGCCTTTCTGTTGACCGGTGATATGGCTTTTAAGGACAAGTTTGAGCAATTATGGGCCAAGAATGAGCGTCGTTTCCAGGATTTGAAAAAAGCATCAAATCTTCTCGGCCCAAAACAATCTGCGGCTTTTGAGGAATTTGTTGCGCAACGGGCTGAATTCAACCCCTTGCCGGCTCAAATGTTTGCGGTACGCGGGTCTGAAAAATGGAATATGGCCAATTACCTGTTGGTGAAAGAAGCGGCCCCCCGGGCTGTGAGCTTGCTAGAAACGCTGGTGGGTGCGGATGGTAAAGGCGGCATGGTAGCCAACCAACGTAATTTGCTGTCTGAAGATGTGGGATATTCTTTGTCCACCTCCAATGAGTTGATAACATTATTATGGGTTTTGCTTGTGGTTGGACTGGCTATGGGCGTTGGTATTGTTCTGTTGGTGGCGGGGTCGATCACCAAACCGGTTGGGGCCATGACAAATGCCATGGCAAGTCTGGCAGAAGGCGATACCTCTATTGAAGTTCCGGGCCTTGACCGTAAGGATGAGATCGGGCAGATGGCGGCATCGGTGAATGTCTTTAAGGTCAATGCCATTGAACGGTTGCGCCTTGAAGGGGAAACAAAGGAAGCCGAGCAGGCAGAGCTGAAACGGGTTGAAGCCGAACGCGAAGCGACAGCCGCCCGTGAAAAGGCCGAGGTTGAACGGGAGCAGGCCGAGGTTGCCGAACGGGAAGCGCGGGCCAGCCGGGTTGATACTTTGATTGCGACTTTTGAGCAAAAAGTAACGGAAATGATGGAAGTCATGGCGGCATCATCAACGGAAATGAGTGCGACGGCCAAGCAATTGGTGGCGACCTCCACGGATACCAAGGAACGCTCGTCTGTGGTTGCTTCCGCGTCCGATGAAACAGCCAGCAATGTTAATATGGTGGCGTCTGCGGCGGAGGAATTAACCAGTTCCGTTCAGGAAATCAGCCGTCAGGTGACAAAAGCCAGCGATATTTCCATGGAGGCCGTTGARGAAGCCAAGMAAAGTGAGGTTGCCATATCGGCCYTGGCGGATGCTTCGGARAARATCAAYGATGTTATYGGRATTATCAGYGAYATTGCGGAACAGACCAAYCTTTTGGCCCTKAATGCSACCATCGAATCGGCACGGGCSGGRGAAGCCGGGAARGGYTTTGCGGTTGTGGCCACAGAGGTTAAGGCCCTCGCCGGTCAGACCAGCAGTGCCACAGATGAAATTGCCACCCAGATCAAGGAAATGCAGAATCTGACTAAGAAGGCGGTAAATAGCATTCAGACGATTGTTGATGTTAACAACAAATCCAACGAAGTTACGGTCAGTATTCAAGCGGCTGTKGAACAGCAAAGYTCTGCAACCAATGAGATTTCYCAGAATATTCARCAGGTTGCCACGGGCAGTAGCGAGGTTTCCAGTAATATCGCACGTGTGGCGACAGGCGCAGAGGAAACCGGGTCCGCCGGGGATCAGGTGCTCACCGTTGCCGATGAGCTTGGCCGGATTTCAGAAAACCTGAAACAGGATATCGAACAGTTCCTGTCAGATGTGCGCGCGGCGTAATGTAATTTAGGCAGTATATTGCCTAATCCTCCTCGGGGGTATTGTACGCCCGTTCAATACCCTCGAGGATTTTCTGTTTAGCCACTTCCGGGCCTTCCCATCCGGTGATCTTGACCCATTTTCCTTCTTCAAGGTCTTTATAATGTTTAAAGAAATGCTCAATCTGCTGGATTAGAATTTCTGGCAGGTCGGTATAGGTCTTGATGTCTTTGTAGGTGGGATCAGTTTTCAGGTCCGGCACCGCAAGGATTTTTTCATCGCCCCCGGCTTCATCTTCCATAAGCAATACCCCCACCGGGCGGGCGCGGATCACACAGCCCGGCACCAGCGATACGCCGACCACAACCATCACATCGCACGGGTCACCATCATCGGACAATGTATGGGGCATATAACCGTAATTGGTGGGATAGCGCATGGGCGTATGTAAAATCCGGTCCACAAGGATCGCCCCACTGCGTTTATGCATTTCATATTTGACCGGCTCGCCGCCGGCGGGAACTTCGATGATGACGTTGATTTCTTCCGGCGGGTTCAGGCCGGCACTGATTTTACTGACGAGGGGCATAGGGTCTCACCTGTTTGGCTATGGGTTCTGTTGCGGTGCAATATAACCAAAAGAAAGCTGATGTCAAAAAAAAAGCCCCGCAATCAGCAGGGCTTTTCTCAAGATTTAAATTTAAAGCTGAACTTACATGGTTTTAGCCACAATCGCCACCAGCAGGATCGCCACGATATTGACGATCTTGATCAGCGGGTTCACCGCCGGGCCAGCCGTATCCTTATAGGGATCGCCAACCGTATCGCCGGTTACCGCCGCTTTATGGGCATCGGAGCCTTTACCGCCGTGGTTGCCGTCTTCGATATATTTCTTGGCATTATCCCACGCGCCGCCGCCGGAGGTCATGGAAATAGCGATGAATATTCCGGTAATKATGGTTCCCATCAGCATGGCGCCCAATGTCTGGAAGGCGGAGACCATATCGCCGGTCACAAAATAGATCACATAGAACAGAACCACCGGGGCCAGAATAGGCAGCAGGGATGGCAGGATCATTTCCTTGATCGCGGCCTTGGTCAGCAGGTCAACGGCCTTGCCGTATTCCGGCTTGGCAGTACCTTCCATAATGCCTTTGATTTCCCTGAACTGGCGGCGTACCTCAACCACCACGCTGGCGGCGGCCCGGCCCACGGCCATCATGGACATGGAAGCGAACAGATAAGGCAACATGCCACCAATGAACAGACCAATCACAATGAAGGGATTTTGCAGGGAAAATTCAATTTTACCCAAGCCTGGCATATAATGGGTGATTTCCTCGGTAAAGGCCGCGAAAAGTACCAATGCCGCAAGGCCCGCTGAACCAATGGCATAGCCTTTGGTCACGGCCTTGGTGGTGTTGCCCACCGCGTCCAGCTTATCGGTCATTACCCGTACATCTTCAGGCAGGCTGGCCATTTCGGCGATACCGCCCGCATTATCTGTCACGGGGCCGTAAGCATCCAGCGCCACAACCATTCCTGCAAGGGACAGCATGGCGGTTGCCGCAATAGCGATACCGAACAGGCCCGCCTGATTAAAGGCGACAAAGATGCCCACGCAAATCACAATCACCGGCAGGGCGGCTGATTCCATGGAAATGGCCAGACCCTGAATGACGTTGGTGCCGTGACCCGTTTCAGAGGCCTTGGCAATCACGCGCACCGGACGATATTCCGTGCTGGTATAATATTCCGTGATCCAGACCACAAGGGCGGTAACCCCAAGGCCGGTCAGAACGCACCAGAAAATGCTCATTTCTGTCAGCACGCCACCATCGGCGGTCTGAATTCCGGAAAAGAAACTATACTGTGTCAGCATGCCATAGATCAGGGCCGCAGAGATAACCGCGCTCCAGATCAGGCCTTTATACAACGCGCCCATGATATTCTCGGAGCCTTTTTTCATGCGGACGAAAAAGGTGCCGCCGATGGAGCCGACGATGCCCAAGGCACCAATCATAAGGGGCAGTAACATCATTTTTTCAACAGAGGCCGCCGCAAAGGCGCTGGAGGCGATCAACATGGTGGCCACGATGGTCACCGCATATGTTTCAAATAAATCTGCGGCCATACCGGCGCAGTCACCCACATTATCACCCACATTATCGGCGATGGTGGCCGGGTTGCGGGGGTCATCTTCGGGGATGCCGGCCTCAACCTTGCCCACCATATCGCCGCCCACGTCAGCACCTTTGGTAAAGATACCGCCGCCAAGACGGGCGAAGATRGAAATCAGCGATGCGCCAAACCCAAGGCCGATCAGACCTTCCAGCGTGGTGCGCACATCCATGCCGGCATTTACCATATAAATATAATAGCCAGCAACGCCCAGCATGCCAAAACCCACCACCAGCATRCCGGTYACGGCGCCRGAGGTAAAGGACACGTCAAGGGCCTTGCTGATRCTTTCTGACGCRGCCTGMGTGGTCCGTACGTTGGCGCGAACGGATACATTCATGCCCACATAACCGGCCAGMCCCGACAGCACTGCCCCGGCGACAAAGCCCACGGCCACATGCAGGCCCAGCAGGAAAAACAGCAGGATGGCGACAACGACGCCGACCATGCCAATGGCTTTATATTGACGGTTCAGATAGGCCGCTGCCCCTTCCCGGATGGCAGAGGCTATTTCCTCCATCCGYTCATTCCCCGTATCAAAGGCCAGAACTTTACGYGTGGCATAAATGCCATAAATCAGCGCTAACACGCCGCTCCCCACGATCATCAGATAAATATTAGTCATACTTCCCTCTATATTTTGGTTGGATATTCTTTACACACCGTATTTTGTGTGAAGACCCTGCACAATTATGGTCAGGAAATCAAGAGCGGATTGTGGTTTTTGCTTTAGCTTTAAAATATTTGACCGGCGAGGATGCCAAGGAACATTATAAAACCCAAATGGTGGTTGGACTTAAATAATTTCAGGCACCCTGCGCTGTCATTCATATCCAACGCCCTGATCTGCCAGATAAAATGGAGCAGGACAAGGCCAAGGCCCAGATAATAGCCGATTCCGATTCCGGCCAGATAGCCCGCCCCGGCAAACAGGCCCAGCATCAGGCCATAGAAGGCCATCAACCATTTGGGTGTGCTTTCCATAAGCCGCAGGGCGGTGGACTTAACGCCGATCAGCGCGTCGTCTTCCTTATCCTGATGGGCATAGATGGTGTCATARCCCAAKGTCCAGAARAKMCCGCCSSCGTAMARCAGMAKGGCGGGCCAGGCCAGACTTCCCGTGACTGCCGCCCAGCCCATGAGTGCGCCCCAGTTAAAGGTCAACCCCAGCACAATCTGTGGCCAATAGGTGATGCGTTTCATAAAGGGGTAGATGATTATCAACACCAATGAGGCAACACTCATAATTTGGGTGATAAAATTGAATTGCAATAGAATAATT
>NVVY01000024.1 GCA_002749135.1 Alphaproteobacteria bacterium
CGCGCACGTAAAACTTTCAGTGTGTTCATGAAATAATCCTCTCGCACAAAGATTATGCACCAAAAACTTTATTTATTCCAATTGTGAAGTGAGTCTAATAACTTCATCAGCCACAGCGCTCAGAGCCTCCAGGACAATATCCAGACAAGTTTGATGACCCACCTTCATTAAAGGTTTAGGTATGTTCTCCGTCAGATGACCTAAGCGTGATCCCCGACCAGCTGCCAATAATACGGCTTTCATCTCTATCCCCTTTTTTATATCGTGTTAAAAGATATATGTAGATGGGAAATATGGCGTAGGTACGGTAATTGGCACATAATATGCCCCATCTTTTTACAATGGGTGCAAATTCCCGGCGGTACTCAGTCCGGAAGTGGTCTATTTTATCAGGGTTCTCGGTAATATATTTTTTTAAGACTGACCTGAAATTAAGATCAAGGCCGGAAAAAAGATATTGCATTCGGACATAGAAATTACTCACAAGGACAGCTGTTTTTCCAAATAAAGACAGATCAGGGGGCTGGCTGTTGAGGCTGGCAGGTTCGGTGAGTTCGGCAGATTTTTTACCGTAACCCCAATAATCATATTCCTGACGCTGTAGTTCGTATGCGCCTGCCTGATAAGCATGGCTAATGCCGGCTGCTATAAAATATACCAGATTTCCGGGCCATATAAGGGCACCAGGGCGAGGGTCAATGCCACATAGACAGCAATGTAAATGATATAGTCACAAATGCCATCAATGACCTTGCCAAATTCAGATTGGTTGTTGGTATATCGCGCCAATGCCCCATCCGCACCATCTAGCACATGACAGATGCCCATCAGCAGGAACCCCAGCAGTGCAAAACGATAATCAGTATAATTATAATAAGAAACTGCCGCCGCTATTCCAAAAGCTATGCCTGTCAGCGATACCATATTGGGGGTAATTTTTAAAAAGGCAAGGCGGGGGACCAGCCAGTGTGACAGAGGGACAAATAAGTAAAGATTTGTAGTTTCTTCAATTTCTATTGTGCGTCTCACAGGCTCATTCTTGGTTTCAGACATGTAAATATTGATCTCTAAAAATAAATTGATTTTTGAAAGTACAACCAAAAGTTTTGCCGGGGACTTACACTAAATCTAAGCATAATATATTAATTTTCCAAGCCTTTGGTACTAAACCACCGACTTTTAGTCGGTAGAACTGGACTTCAGTCCAGAATCACGGATAGTCATTCTATACTCCCAAAAGRTTATGGCCCGCAGGGGTGAAACCTTTTGGGAGTATAGAATGACATACACGACTGCCAGCCATACAATTTTCCATAATCGTTATCATTTGGTATGGATTACAAAGTACAGATATAAGGTCTTAACAGAGGAAATACGTTTGCGTATCCGTGAGATCACCCGTCAGATATGTGAGCAACTGGGTGTAAAGATTATAAAGGGTGTTCTTGTCCAGCAACCATATCCATATGTTCGTGGAAATACCACCGAAGCTCTCAGTCAGTGATTTCATGCGCCGGGTTAAGGGCTGTACGTCTCGCAAGGTGCAACAGCAGTTTCCAGAACTGAAGAAGCAATATTGGGGACAAAGGTTTTGGGCGCGGGGATACTTTTGTACCACCTCAGGAAATGTGACCAATGAAACCATCATGAACTATATTGAAAGCCATACATCGGATGAACCTACCGACAATCGTCGGTAGTCGTTCAGTTAGGGACTGCGCCAGTCAATTTTCTCATATATTGATTAACTGTTTTATTTTCACTTTCGGCTAGATTCGATAGAGAGTTTTTTTCTCCTTACTTGTCAAATTTCCACAACCTCAACCCAGTTCTCGCCCCTATCTTGCCTTGTCCACCAGAATTAGGGGCAAGGTCATATGATCACCCCATTGTTTTTCTTTCTTCTACATCTGTCCTATATCTGACCCAGCTTTGAGATAGCACGTGAACTTCATTGGCAAAAATTTTTGATTTTTACAGCTTCCATAACTGCCTTTTTCCAGGCAAAATCATCGTTRTCACTGAAATAATAATAGATCATATCATTRGGYAACAGAGCCACCGTAATACCGCCGTAGCCAGACATGAAGGGTATCCATATGGGGGATTTGCAGCCGAGGGTTTTCTGGAAATTACTGGCCCAGAATCCATTCTGGTATTTTACCGCCTTGCCATAAGCCACCATGCCCCGTGCGGCGCGATTACGTTGCATCGCCTTGTCAAATTCWGCCTTGTCAAAGAAATCAGCYGCCARAYCCTTATCCGWATTCARAAAAGCYGCAAGGCGCACCAGATCATCCCGGTGATAGGTCARRCCGTATCCGGTAAAGGGCTGTGCRCGTTTGTCYGGKGTYCTRCGGGTGGTATTCARCRCAGGGCTCAGTCCCAATTCAGCCCATAGGGGGTTTTTAAGAATATCATCATARAGATCGCCTTTTYCCGCCAGATAATTCTGCATGGCCGTGCCCAGAATATAGGTGTCCGACGTATGATAGACCCAYTTYYTGCCCGGYYKGGATTTCYGTTTAAAGGCCCCGCAAGCGGCCTTTATTTTATCCTTRTGGCTGACCGCATCAAARAARCGGATCATYTTCTKGCCGCCCTCATCCGCCATATATTTATCGGTGGCATAGTTGCCCGTGGTCATATTCAGAGCATCCTGAAAAGTGACATCAGCCCAGTTTCCGGATTTCTTGCAGGCCGGAACATAGTCCGCAATCTTTTCCTGACCAACGCCCGGATATAGCTTCTCCATCCGCATCAGGGCCAGCCCGGCAAACAGGGACTTGGCCGTGGAATAGGACGGCAGGKCYAGCACATCRCAGTAGGGATAGAGGCCGTGTCTTGTCTCACAGCCCCCCACATAATGGGTGCCATCAACCAACARRCCATAKRCCGTCATATCATCSGGRTTAACCTCTGCCGCCGAGCCAAAATTATCGGGATTAACCCCCGGATAATCCTGTGCCAGACTATGGATCGGTTTGACGGGCAGACGGGCGGCTTTCTCTTGGCCATAAGCCTCTATAACCCCTGCGCTGCTCGTAACAGACGCGGGGCTATATGTGGCCGTGCCGTAGCCCCACAGATCAAACTTAAAATAGAGACAGGTCTCACTGCTGATTTGAACCGCAACTCGTGATGTGATGCCTTTTYCATCATATAAAAAGGTCATGACACCATTGTGAGTGCAATTGGCGTTTTTCTCCTGAAGCGCGAAAGGAATGGCCGCCCGGCTGAACCCCGTCTCCCCGGTTTCCCGCCATATTTTCCCCGGCTCCAGAATAAYATCCCACTGTGGGTCGCGRCTCAGRRTCAGCCCCCGCCGCACAGGAATAAGRTCAGRSCCRGAGGARACAAAATYCACCGCGAAAGATGGCATACGCCCGGCCTTCCCCCGGCCATAACCATAGGTATCCTTCAGGGCCTCAAAACCCTCTATACGGCCCCCGTCAAAGGTTATTTTTCCCTCAAAAGGCGATGCCCTACCCGCGTTTACCGGGGCGAAAGCCGACATATCCACCGGRCGGNNWTAKRRGGTGNNCCATTGCGCAGAGCCTGAGCCGGAAAAGCATGGGGTGCCCCTGCCCGGGTTTTCCGGCCCGTAACCCGCACATTATCCAGCCAGCAGATGTCATTGTTTTTATTRCCGGTAATACGCACCCGGATATAGACTTTAGCCTTGTCATTCAGGTCTTCCGATGACACCGACCCTGTATGAAGGGATATGGCATCATCCTGTCCGTCACCCACTCTATTGATCTCATGCCAGCTCTGCCCCTTGTCCCCGGACACCTCGGCAATACAATATTCCCCTTCTTCGAGGGATTTTGCSGCAAAGGACAGGGCAACCGCCACCTTGTCATAGCCCTTTGTGGAAAATGCSGTYACCACCATGACATGGTGCGACAGATAGAGCGATATATTCTTTTTATATTCGGTCAGCCGCACATCACCCTTGCCCATGGCCTGCCAACGGTCCGATTTACCATCCTGGAAATCATCCATCAGAATAATATCCGCCATAACCGGGCGGGACAAAATCAGAAGAAATAGGGTAACTGCACTTAAAAAATATCTCATGGGKGCCTCATCTACCGGGCTTTTTCAATGGTCCCAAACTCTTTAAATACTCTGTTTTGTTGCCCCCGTCCTGATATATGGGATAGCTCACATTGCTGTCCCGAAAGCTTTTCAGGGTCTGACCTGTGCCATGCCAGCCACGCTCGCGCACCTGCCGCACATGGTCCAGRTYYACGTCAATCAGGATGACCTCCCGTCCGCAACCGGCCTCATGGATAACCTCTCCGCCCGGGCCGCAAACAATGGACCGGCCCACGCCGTAATCTCCGGCCACATTTATATCCATAAAATAACATTGATTCATGGCCGCATTGGCGCGGGTGATGGCAAGTTCCGCATCCCGGTCAACGGTATTGGTCATGGTAGGGTGCAGGATAAATTCCGCCCCCTCACTCACCAGACTACGGGTTGTTTCCGGAAACYACATATCATAGCATATAAGCACGCCGAAACGGCCCACATCCGGCACATCAAAGGTGACAAATTCAGTRCCCGGCGTGACCCCCTCCTCATAGGGGCAAAAGGGAAACATTTTCCGGTAACGCCGAACCACTTCACCCGCCGGATTAATGACCGGAGCCATATTATATATTTTGTCCCCATCCTGCTCAAAAAGCGATCCGGGGATGAACCATATCTCATTTTCCCGGGCAATATCACAGAGAGCCTGTTCCACGTCACCGCCCAAGGCCGCCGCATGCTTGGGGCTTGGCCCAAAMAGGCTCAATTCACCCAGCATTACCATCTGAACCGCCGGCATCCGCCGCTTCAGGCCGCTGACCTCCCGCCGGATCACATCAAGATTATTATCCCCGCTYARSACCAATTGCARACCGGCCACCGTAAAATATGTCATTACACAATCCCTTTTTTATTGTTGTTTTTGCGGTCCAGCATCAGGACCGGCCCCAAAGCCGCCAACAGGCATATCACCATGGCGATGATGGACAGATTAATAATCAGACCATAGTTCCCCTGCCCCACGACCCATGCGGCCACCAATGGCCCGGACGCCAGACCCATTTTCGAGAAAAACCCCGCCAGCGCCGTAAGCTGTCCCTGCGTATCAAATTCGGAACATAACCCCAAAAGATAGGGGATGATAAAGGCCCARGTAATACCGGTCACCACATTGGCCCAGAAGAATACGCTCGCGCTTTCAGAATAATGAAAGGCCGCCATGCCTAATATTGTCACCACAAGCCCCCCCGTTACCGGCCACAGGCGGCCATATTTAAGACCAATCACATAAACAAGAGCTGCGCCGRACATGGCWATCCAGTTGGCRATGCCCAATGTGGTGCTGATGGAATCYGTGGTYAGCCCCTCCCCCTTGCCAAGCTCGATWATATARGCGGCGAGGCCCATATTMCCCGACTGAAAGAAAAAGACCGAAAAGAGYGCCGCCCCAAGGGGCACCARCAATATTTTGGCTTTGCCGGAGGTATTCTCTTGAACARCRGCTTTTTYCYTTGGCGGATAGGCGGGCAGAAAAGGCAGTGACAATAGGGTTRCAAAACTGAACCCAACCAGGGTCATGAATATAATGGGCATGCCATACAAAGGCACCAGCTTGGGCAGAAACATCAGGCCGATACCACCAAGCCCATATTGGACAAATAACAGCATGGCAAAGGTTCGGTCCGGCACCGCCGTCCGTGAAATCACCGAAAAACCTATCCCGATCAGGATTCCGCCCGTCAGACCATGCAGGAAACGGACTATCATCAAACTGTCCCCGCTGGTCATAAATATGGACAGAATATCCCATCCCATGAGCATAACCAGCAATATGGCCGAAACCGGACGCCACGAAATACGTTTAATGGCAAAAATCACCARAAARGCCCCGATTGATGCGCCGTAGCCATTGGCRGCGGCAATATATCCGGCGGTTGCCTTGCTGAGCGAGAGGGCTTCGATCAATCCCGTCACCATGGCCGAGGTAATCAGGATAAAATACAGCCCCGCCGTGGTCAGCAGRGACAGGAGAATATTCGCCATCAGACCATTRGGGGCCACATGTTTTACCTTGCTCATCAKRGTCATGCCGAAGCTTTCTTTATTTTTATGCCCGCCGCCTCAAGGGCCTCTTTCAGGGGCTGTAATTCATTGGCATAGGYSCGCCATTTTTCCACKGAATCCCGATTAATGGGTYGGCGCACCTGTGCSGCRCTSGCCGTTGCGGTGGGGCTTTTRTTSARATGAAAGTCAAGACAGTCTGCCTGCCACTCAAGGCCGCAATGGGCGACAATATTACGGCTGAYCTGYTCCGGRTTTTGCACCAGAYMTTCATAGTCAATATCATAGACCCGGCCCGGCAACATAGCCTGCCAATGACGCATCAGGCYTTCATAGGCCTCATAATAACGCGCCAGATTGTCAAGACTGTAGGAAAAGGGATAGCCCATACGAAACAAAGTCTTATACATGGCATAACAGCTATCCATAGGATTGCGGCGCATATGCAATATTCGAGCATTGGGCARKGCCTTGGCGATCAGGCCGATATAGAGGAAATTGGCMGGGGTYTTGTCAATCARATAAGCGGSAYTGCCATTRCGGGCCCGKATRCTGCTTAAATATTTCACGCCCAACTGTTCAAAATCCATATGGACTGATTTGGCAATCAAATCCAGTTTACCTTTTGACGGGCCAATTTCGCCCATCAGAGACAGGGCAAAATCATTGATTTCGCCCAGACTGTCCACCGCGCTATGAGAGGATAATATCCGGTCCACTAAAGTGGTGCCGCTTCGGGGCAAGCCCATGATAAAAATCGGACCCGGCCCATCATCAACGCTAACGCTGTCATCCACGGTAACGCCGTCCCCAAAGAATTCGCCYGACATRCTATYCTTAATAGCGGCCATGGCACCCATATCCTCGGCCACATCATAGCGCAGCATACTRTTRCGCCKRTCCGCGCCTTTGGTCAGGCTGGCAAAGGATTTTTCATGCKCGCCAATATCTTCATATTCCTTGGCCAACGCATAATAGACCTGTACCTCGCCCGCCGGATTTCTGATYCCGCCCTTGATACAGGACAGCAATTCTTCAATATGRTTATTATCCGCCGTCTGCYTGCGCAGGGTGGCCCGGTTGTAATAGGCATCATAATCATGGGGGTCYGTGTCCAGAACCTGATTAAATAAGTCTTCGGCCTCATCCAGCTTKCCAAGGGCAATGGCGGATGCGGCGCAATTATATAATACTTTGGGTTCCGTGGGCCATAAGTCCCGGGTGCGCTGATAACATCGCCCGGCGGCCTCAAATTGTCCCGCGTGGGTATAGAAATCCGCCAGCTGATTTAASGTCTGCACATCGTCTTTTGATCTTTTTTCCTGKGCGGCTATTTTAAGCACCGCCTCATCCGCCCGGCCCCCGTGGATAAGGGCATCTATTTCCTGTAAGTAACCCGCCGACGAGTCCGGCATTTTGGCAATTACCTGATGCGCACAATCCAGCATGCCGTCAAAGTCGCAATTCATCTGACGGATCTGCCCGAGCCGAAACCAGCCGGTGRTATTTTCCGGGTAAGCCGCAATGAACTGATCGCACAGAGCCGCCGCCTCGCCAAGCTGGCGGCGTTGTATCAGGCTGTTTATCTGGTTGATYAGGCTGTTCATGGGGGCAAGCTTTTAAATCCTTATGGGCAACAGAGGCAGTATGCGACAAAAAAGGGCCRGGAATCAAATCCCCGGCCCCTGCCCCACGTTTCTAGAAACTATAGGATGCAGAAATCCCAACGGTTCTGGGCAAGGCAATGACATTTTTCGCCCCGCTGCCAAAATAATTGGCCGAGGGCCGCGTTCCCATATAGGCTTCCTTGTAAACCCCCGTAATACCGTCTGAATTAAACAGGTTTTTAATCCAAAAAGTCACATTAACCGTATCAAACATCACGGTTGCCGATGTGTTCCATATGCTGAACCCGTCAATGGTCTGACCAAAGAAACCGGATGAGGCATTGATGGAATTCTCGGTAGAAGATTGATAATACCCATTCACCCGCAAAATCAGATCCATATCCGCCGTTAGCTGCGCGGTATAATCCAGATTAAGGTTGAGCATATGTGCCGGCACACCAGGCAAGACACTGCCCTTTGGCGCAACCAAGGTAGCCGCGGCGGTTGGGGCCAACAAATCCTCATTCAGCTTGGCATCAACGTAGGCATAGCCAAAGTTATAATGCAGGGATTCGGACAATTGACCATCCAGTTCCAGCTCAAAACCCTTGGTCCTGGCCTGCCCGCCATTTTGAACCGCGAAAAAGCCAAAGTTTGTGGTTGAAGTATTGAGCTGGGCATCCTTCCAGTCCATATAAAAGAAACTGGCCACATAGCGCATATTCTCATGACTGCCTTTGATGCCAATTTCATAATTATTCACCCGGTCAGAGCCATAGGTGAGCCAACCGGAGTCTTCGGCAAAATTACCACTCAGAGGCACCGCATTGGTGCCGCCCCGGCGATAGCCTTGGGAGAATGTGGCATAAACCTTGTCATCTTCCAAGAAATCCCAGGAGATATTACCCTTGAACAATGTCCCGGATTCATCCTGTTTGTCTGTCACATCCACAGGCGCGGCAAAGCCGATGAACAGGGGCAATTCCATATGAACATCCGAGGTAACATCAGAATTAAACTGCCGGACACCGCCCGTAAAATGCACATCATCGCTCAGGTCATAGGTAATTTCGCCAAAGAAAGCCAATTCCTTGGCATTGGTCAGCGCGTTATAGTCAAAGTCCTGATTTGTAGGGTTTAGGAAGGAGGAAAAGCCAAACAAAGCATTCACATATTCTTTAAATCCGCGCAGGAAACTCTGTTGAGTGGACCGCTTGTCCTGATCCTGATAATAGATACCGGCCACATAATTGAACGGTCCCTCATTGTCAGAGGCAAGGCGGACTTCCTGTACGAAGCCCTTATCCTGATAGCCCCGGTTCGCCACCGCCATAGGCCGGGCATAATTGTAATAGAAGGCAGACAGCCAACCGACCTGCGCATAAAAACCAGTATTCTCACTGGTGCTGCTGCCCTGATGGTCATAATAGGATGTTGAAGATGTCAGGGTCGCAAAACCCATATCCACATTAACTTCCAATGCCACCATTTCCACATCGGCCTGAGATGGCTCAAGCTGAATAGACCCGGCCTCATATTTTCCATATGTATTGCCAAAACCATCCTGAAAACCCTCAGCAGAAGCCCGGCGGCCACCGGTACGGTCAGACTGGCGGGTATAGGTAATGGTCGCGTCCGCATCCTCACCAATATTGGCCAGCAAAGTGCCCCGAAAGAACCAAGACTTATAGGTATCGGCGTCTTTCTTGGTTTCAAATGTGGCRTCTGGTGACAAGATGCCGTTGGGGGCAACTGGCGTTCCCGTGTTATCCAACTTGTAAAGGGAGACATAATCCGTCAGGCCCGCATAATCGGCCCGGCTACCCACCGCCCGAAAAGCAATATTCTCGGAAATAGGAATATTAACYGTAATATCCCCCAGAAGGCTGACACCATCAGAACCCTCCGTGTTACTGGCGGACCCCTGTACCCACACGCTGAATTCATCCAGTTTCGGTTTGGCGGTAATATAACGCACCGCACCGCCCAATGCACCTGAACCATAGAGCGTCCCCTGCGGCCCGCGCAGAACCTCAACCCGTTCCAGATCTTTCAGCATCACATTGGCAAAAATCGGCGTTTCATTGATATAAGTCGCCACAGTCGGCGCGGATAATACCGCCACATCACCGTTCAGGGAGCTATCCACATTCAATCCGCGAATACGGATATTATTGATCACGCCAGCATTACGCGGCCCCCGGTCCGTAATGGCCACACCCGGAATGGAGCGGAGCAATTCCGCCGCATCCARCATTTTTGAATTTTCAATCTGAAGCCCGGATACGGCTGAGATATTATAGGGGACATCCTGTATGGTTGTAGAACGACGGGTTGCCGTCACCATAATTTCGTCAATAATAATAGCATCATCCTTGGCCGCATCATCTTCTGCGGCAAGGGCGGGGCTGATCATTGAAAGGGCTGTCGTCGAAAGCAGGGCGTAGAAAGTTTTTTTTCCGATAGCTGACATATTTGTTTCCTCCATATATTTTAAGCTACCTTAAAAATATGTCATACTTTTATTTTATAGTCAACTATATCTTTTGCTTTTACTATAGTTTTTATTTGTATCTAAAATATTATTGCACCTTTATCCCGTCCAATATAAAAACCACATCTTTTTCTATGACGGCCCGCAATTCATCACGGGTAAAATTATCCAGATAAATATAGGTCAGGAAATGTATGCGTTCGATGCGCGTAAACAGATAAGCCACATAATGGCAATCCGTATCAGACTTTAAAACGCCTTCTCTCACAAAATGTGCCAATACCTTCTCAATGGCCTTGGCAAGACCATCCACAATGGTATCAAGATATTTCGGGGCCACGGTCGGGTCAGACGTTGTGGCGATAAAGGCCACCACATGCCCCCACAATTCCCGCGACAATGCGGACAGGGTATCATCCACATTGGACATGATCACATCTGTTAACAGGTCGGCAGGCTTTGCCGTATCCGCCAAGGCGATAAAGCCATCCAGCTTTTCCTTAATGCCCACTTCCCCCCGCGCSACRAGGGCCAGCAACAGTTCGCCCTTGGAGCCATAATAATTATAGACCGTTGCCGGGGATACCAGAGCGCGCCCGGCTATGGCCTCTATCGTGGTATCATCAAAGCCTTTTTCGACAAATAAYTCACCCGCCGCGCCCTCTATYAGGTTACGCCGCTGTGCCTTTTGTTTTTCTCGTAAACTCGCCATTTCATTCCCTTGCGCGGCCTAGTTGGCCACWTATTCTAAATTTATACTAAACTATAACTTTATAGCTCTATATATATTTATAACAGCTTTGGGAATAAAAAAATGTTTTTTCTAGAAACTAACGATCATCCAATATTTGCATCAGGCAACCTGATAATATTGCCATACCCTCGGCAAGAAGGTCATCACTGATGGTCAGCGGGGCAAGGAAGCGAATTACATTGCCCCGGGTTCCGCAAGATAGCAGRATMAGCCCGGCCTTGGCCGCCGCCTGAACCAAGGCCTTGGCCARATCCGCATCGGCCTGCTTGGGATCATTATCCTTAATCAGTTCCAGTGCCACCATGGCCCCTAATTGGCGTATTTCACCCATACAGCTCAGATCAGACATCTGTTTCAAATGCCCGGCAATCATCTCCCCCAGAACRTGTGATCGCTCAATCAGTTTTTCCTGCTCAATGACGTCCAAGACCGCCAGCGCCGCCGCAATGGCAATCGGTGACCCCGCATAGGTRCCGCCCAARCCGCCCGGYTTGGCCGATTGCATAACCTCCCTCCGGCCTGTCACTGCCGATAAGGGGAAGCCCCCGGCAAGACTTTTGGCCAGMGTTATCATGTCCGGTTCAATTCCGGCATATTCGGTGGCAAACATYCTGCCGGTTCTGGCGAATCCRGTTTGAATTTCATCCATGATCAGCAAAATGCCATGCTGATCACATTTCTGCCGCAGGGCCTGAATGAAGCGCGGCGACGCGATATTAAAACCGCCCTCGCCCTGCACAGGCTCGATAATCATGRCCGCCACCCGCGCCGGGTCAATATCGCTGGCAAAGATACCATCCAAGGCCGCCAGAGCCTGATCCTCGCCATAACCCAGATACTCATTAGGGAACGGGGCATGAAAGACATCAGGCGGGAATGGGCCGAACCCCACTTTATAGGGCACCACCTTACCAGTCAGCGCCATACCCATCATGGTCCGGCCATGAAAGCCGCCCGAAAATGCWATGATACCGGGTCGCCCGGTATGGGCGCGGGCAATCTTGATGGCATTCTCCACCGCTTCCGCKCCCGTGGTCAGGAAAATAGTCTGTTTGGGACTATTCCCCGGCACCAGATCATTCAGCTTTTCCGCCAGTTCAATATAACTGGCATAGGGCGTGATCTGAAAACAGGTATGGCTGAAATTATCAAGCTGCGCCYTCACGGCGTCCGTAATTTTAGGATGATTATGGCCCGTATTGACCACGGCTATGCCCCCGGCAAAGTCWATRTAACGCYTRCCCTCCACATCCCATATTTCCGCATTCTTGGCCTTGGCCGCAAATATGGGCAGCATTGTYGCWACSCCAGCCGGAACCGCCTGCTCCCGCCGGGYCTGTARCTCTGTATTCTTCAACATCATGTCAMCTCACGTTAGYCCGCCAAGGCAGATATATTTAATTTCAAGATAATCATCGAGCCCATATTTAGAGCCCTCGCGSCCAAYRCCGGATTGCTTGACGCCGCCGAACGGGGCCGCTTCGTTGGARATTATCCCCTCATTCACCCCGACCATGCCATAGTCCAGRGCCTCMGATACCCGCCAWATACGGCCAAGGTTGCTRCTATAGAAATAGGACGCAAGGCCATAAATGGTATCATTGGCCATKTCCACAGCCTCCGCCTCTGTCTCAAAACGATAGAGCGGSGCYACGGGRCCAAAGATTTCCGCCYCGAARATYKCCATRTCCCGGCGYACYTCGGTCAGGATWGTCGGCTGATAATATTGCGCGCCCYTCTCATGCACCGCSCCGCCGATCAGAATTTTCGCGCCCTTTGAGGTMGCCTCCTGAACCAGCCGYTCAACCTTKGCCATGGCCGCGCYGTTGATCAATGGCCCATTGGTCACACCATCCTCRTCATAGGCCCCCACYTTCAGRCCCGATACRGCCTGTTTCAATCGCKSGGCAAAGGCATCATAGATACCGTCCTGCACAAAGATACGATTGGCGCAGACACAGGTCTGGCCGCTGTTACGGTATTTTGACGMCATGACGCCGGCCACGGCCTGATCAATATCCGCATCATCAAAGACAATGAACGGCGCATTACCGCCCAGCTCCATAGACACTTTCTTGACCGTATCYGCACATTGCCTAATCARCATCTTGCCCACATTGGTYGARCCKGTRAAMGACAGTTTCCGCACCACCGGGCTTGCCGTCAGCACCCCGCCAACSGCCGCCGCATCTGTGGTCGTGATCACATTGAATATGCCCGCCRGAAAACCCGCAACCGCCCCAAGTTCCGCCAGWGCCAGCGCRGAWAGCGGTGTTTCCTCGCTGGGTTTGACAATMACYGTRCAGCCCGCCGCCAARGCCGGGGCCACTTTACGGGTGATCATGGCGTTGGGGAAATTCCACGGCGTGATCGCCGCCACGACGCCCACCGGCTGTTTCAAAACCAAAACCCGCTTGTCAGAGGCCGGGGCCGGGATAATATCGCCGTAGATGCGCTTGGCTYCCTCCGCATACCATTCGATATAGGAGGCCCCGTAGGCAATCTCGCCCARRGATTCCGCCAAKGGCTTRCCYTGTTCCTCGCTCATCAARAYGGCAAGGTCYTGTTTGTTRGCCAARATCAGGTCATGCCATTTGCGAAGRATRGCSGCCCGTTCCTTGGCACTCTTTGCCGCCCAAGGSCCCATGGCCTTGTCCGCCGCCRCAATGGCCGCCGCCGTTTCTTCTGAGCCCATATCAGACACGGACGCCARAAGCGCMCCKGTGGCCGGGTTGGTGACCTCAAAAGTCTTGCCGTCTTTTGCMGCCCGCCATTCACCGCCYGTGAAGGCCTKATCATGCAATAAGGATTGATCGTTCAGTTTCATCATTTCAAACTCCRGAATATTAGATTGGRTTATTTTACACCGSCCCGGCCCCTCTAKCCATATATCCAAAGTTATAGRGATTATTGGTGATAGGCRATCAGGGGGTCCTCTGAGCCGTCCCCGGTCATATGGGCCAATGCACCTATAAACAGAGAGAACAGCTCGGTCTGTGAGCCAATATCAAGTTTGGCATAGATATTATTACGGTGAACTTTGACCGTACCCGGCGAAATGCCCATGCGGGCCGCCGTRGATTTTGCCGAATGGCCCATCAATAACAGATGCAGAACTTCACTTTCCTTGACGGACAGGCATGATGTGCCAAAATTTTCCAGTGCCTGAATGAAGCGAATATTGCCCTGCGCYGCTTTRGCCGYAGTATTTTGCCATTGCCGCCGACAWACRGAAYTCAAAACCGGCATCATATCCTGCAASATRGCGAGTTCTTTCTTGCCAAAACCCCGCCTGCCCGCCTTGCGCCCCAAAGCCAGCGCAAGTGCAGATTGGTCGGACAGAGGAATATAGATATTAACCTCATCCCGCAGGCCGGAGAATTTATAATAGCTSCGRTAATAATCACTTTTCAGAAAATGGTCCGGGGCAATGTCCCGCAACCTCAACGGCCCCTGAATATCACCCTCGGCGAAATGCTGATAGAAAGGGTCCAGAAGATAAGCCCCGTCCAGATAGCTTTTCAGGTTATTCCGGTGATCCATATTATTCAGWTTCTCATATAATATTTCCGGAATCCCCGCCTTGTGATACTGAAAAACGATGAAGCTTTCTATGGGGACCAGCAAAGATATAACATTGAACAGATTTTCCRAAACCGCACGATTACCGGACGCTTCAAACAACGCCGTAATACCTTCATTCCAATCATAAAAGTCTGATGTCACCGTCATTCTATAATATCCCTAACCCTGTTTGACGGGACGTCARAAGTAGAACCATTTAAGCGGCCTTGRGTAACRTATCTGCACCTTKGGCTAATTTCTGTATTGGCGTTATTCCGCCACAGGAATTTCGAAAACCATATTGGGCCGTTCATTGTTATATGTCCAGAGCCATTTATAGGATGAGGCATTACTCATACCTATTCACGGTAAGRTTCCGACGCTSACGTACCAGCCTCGGCTTGGTTTAATATATAAGCGCACCTACTGTCGCCCTTGCCTATTAAATTCACCATGTCATATTAGGRGCTAATCTTACAGTAAGGAACAGGACTNAAAATATGACCTATGATCCACAGAATATTTTTGCAAAAATACTGCGCGGGGAAATTCCCTGTGATAAAGTTTATGAGAATGAGTATGCGCTRGCTTTTCATGACATCAATCCGCAAGCCCCGATACATATCCTTGTGATCCCCAAGGGCGATTATGTGAGCATGGCTGATTTTACCGCCACGGCTCCGGCGGATATGATCGCCGGATTTTTCCGGGCAGTRGGACAGGTGGCGCGGGATGCGGGGCTTGAGGATGCAGGCTACCGMATTTTGGCCAATGCAGGCGCGGATGCCCATCAGGAAGTGCCCCATCTGCATATCCATATCTTTGGCGGCAAGCGGCTTGGGCCCATGCTGACCGGATAAATACAACTGYAAATCAGAAAAAAGTAATATTAGGTGTATTTTCCCTTGACTCTACTCTTCCTCTTACCATATTACAGCCAACTTATGGTTAATATGGTAAAGCGGGTGCGGGGAGTCGCCCTCTTTTTTTGACAAGGNAAAAAGAAGATGTCGACTTCTGCCTATGCGGTTCAATCGCAGCTTACCGCTGTGGATCAGCCGGATGATATTCCCGTTCCTCTTTTGCGGGATTTATACAAATATTGGAATGGGAAGAAGGGTGATCGCAAGATGCCGTCCCGACCTGATATATGTCCCACAGAGATCGTTGACCTTCTGCCCAAAATTATCCTGATCGACGTGGAGTATGAGCCGCTACGTTTTCGGTTCAGRCTCGTTGGTACGGATGTGGTCACTGCCATGGGGCAGGATGCGACCGGAAAATATCTGGATGAACTGTCATCCAATTCGGCCATGCACGRCCGCCTGTCATGGCTTATCCAGCATAAAACCACCTATTATGTGACCTCACAACTTGATTGGTTGAACCGGGGCTTTCAAAAATACAATGTCCTTGGCTTACCGCTCGGTGATGAGGCGGGYAAYGTAAATATGRTCATGTACGGCATTGATCAATTCTACGGCATGGATAAATAGCGGACTTATTATTCCGCCTTTTTAGCYRTGCGYGCYTTATAGGCCCGGATGGYYAWATTCATCTGGTCGGCRACCTGTGTCTCAAGGGCATAGGCSGCATCAAAAAGCTGATCCCATTCCAYGATCTGTTGTTCCGWYGCCACRTCYCCYACRGCRGTTTTCTCCGTCGCKATRCAATTCTNGAAANTTTTTGATGGCRGGCTGAAAATCATTTTTAATGGTTTTCAGGGCCGCGAGGATTTCAGCCTTGGGCGCGGTTYTTCCATTGGGGATAGCCGGAGCCAACGGGGGACGGCATCCGGTGGCCGCATTGGCAGCGCCGCCAAGGGCCAGTGAAACAAAAACAAAGGTTATAAATACACGTATYAAAGACATCTTATCCTCACTCAAATAAATTTTGCCGATYTTCGCCGAGAAAGCTTTTCGGGTCAAGTTATAAATTATCGGCCAGATATTGTTTTAAATCCACATTTGGCCGCGCCCCCATATGGGTGATGATCTCGCTGGCCRCCAGATTACCCATGCGGCCACAATYTTTGAGGTCTTCGCCCCGGCTATAACCATGCAGGAAGCCGGCGGCAAACAGGTCCCCGGCCCCGGTGGTATCCACCAGATCAGAGACCGGATAGCCATTGATGTCGATGATCTCATCGGCACTGACGATGGTGCATCCCTTGGCGCTGCGGGTGACGGCGGCCACCTCGCAATGTTGCTGGACWGCTTTCAGGGCCACSGAAATATCGCGGGTGTCATARAGCATGAGCAATTCTTCCTCATTGGCAAACAGGATGTCGATCTCATGTTCGGCCAGATGGCGGAATTCCTGTTTGTGACGGTCAACGCAAAAKGAGTCCGACAGGGTGAGCGATGTCTTGCGYCCGGCRTTATGGGCCAGCGTCATSGCCTTGCGAAAGGCGGCYTTGGCATTTTCCGGGTCCCACAGATARCCCTCCATATARGTCACCGCAGARGCCGCGACCATATCSGGGTCAATATCATCTTCGGTCAGATTRRCRCAGGCCCCGAGGTARGTACACATGGTCCGTTCCGCATCGGGGCTGACCATGACCAGRCAGCGGGCSGTGGAGACACCGCTATTGTCCTTTTCCGTGGTGAAGGCGATGCCGAGCGAGGCTATATCATGGGCAAAAACATGGCCCAGCTGGTCATCCCTGATTTTTCCAATATAGGCCGCATTGCTGCCCAGAGAGGCCAATCCGGCAATGGTATTGGCCGCCGAGCCGCCGGAACATTCAATGGCGGTACCCAGTTGGCTATAGAGTCTGTCGGAAGTTGCTTCATCCACCAACTGCATACTGCCGCGCGGGATTTCATGGGCGGCGAGAAAATCATCCTCCACATTAACCAATATATCAACGATGGCATTACCAATGCCCAGAACATCAAATTTATGCGTCATATTCATCCTTGGAATTTTTGCGAGGAGTATAGGTCTGCCCCGGTGTCTTGCAAGAGATAACGCAGAAAGATGAAAAGTTTCTTGCCTTTTGTCTCAAGAACACCATATTTTCCTGTAAGGTTAGGGTCCGTGGACAATTAAGGTCAGGGCGTTGGCGGGTCAGATTTTTCCACTGGCGAGGCGCAAGATGCGCCGTAGTGTCATTCACTTCAAGCATTTTGCAACGAAGCCAGTGGAAAAATATGCCCCGTCCCGCAGGGAATTGTCCAAAATCGCCCACTTTCGCAGCACTTGTCCTTGAATATACTTGTATGTCCGGCGTCCGCGTGCTTAAAATTGGGCGATTTTGGACAAACCAACACCCTGACCTTAATTGTCCACGGACCCTAGTATGGGGAAGGATAAAGATATGAAAAATATAATAAGTGCCATGGAGCGCACATTATCCCAGATTCTGGACCCAGCTTTTTTAAAGGTTTTTATTTGGGGCATTCTGACCACCATTGTGGCCATCATAGCCACATGGTTTCTGGCTAATTATCTTAAAAGTCAGATCATTCTGACCCAGTTTGACTGGCAATGGGTCAATGAGGCTTTCCAGTGGTTGCTGGATGTGGACTGGATTTTCAACATCATATTTTTCTTTCTGATGGGGATTTTCTTCCCGCCCATCGCAACCGTGTTCATGTCGCTCTATCTGGATGATGTGGTTGATGCGGTTGAGGATAAATATTATCCGGATCGCAAGGCGGGCAAGCGGCTTGGGGTTGGGCATCTGGCCTATCTGGCGGTGCGGCTGGCCTTTATGATTATATTCCTCAATATCATTGTCATTCCGCTGTATGTCTTCTTTTTCTGGGTGCCTTTTGTGCCGCTGATAATCTTCTATACCCTGAACAGTTATTTGCTGGGCTGGGGCTATTATGAGATGGTGGCGGTGCGTCATCTGGGTATCAAGGAAGCGGGCCAGCACCGAAAATCCATCCGGGGGCAGGTTTTGGGCGGCGGCTTTATCATAACCCTGCTGTATTCCTTTCCGGTGATTAACCTGACGGCCCCCATTTTGGGCGCGGCCATTCTGGCCCATCTGTTTCATTTGTCGCTTGCCCCCCTTGAGGGTGAGGGCTAATGCGGTTACTTTCCTTCCTTGCGGTAATATTTTTAAGCGGCTGCGCTACGCAACAGCCGCCAGTTGTTGAGGCACCGCCCCTGACCCAGTCCATAGTGATGGAGGAAAAGGCGGTTATGGTGGAGCCGATGGTTGAGGTGGCTCCGAAGCCACGTTTTGTCCTTGAGAATATTATGAATCTGGCCCCGGATACATTGCGGAATATTCTGGGTAATCCATCGTTGGAGCGTAAAGAGAAGGGCGTTCAGGTCTGGCTCTATACCAATGCGGAATGTGTGATGAATCTCTATTTTTATCCCGATGACAATGGTGATTTCAGGCTGGATTATGTGGCGACGGAGGCGACAGACCCCACGGCGGAAAATCCCACTGTGTCGCCCAATGGCTGCCTTGACAGTCATGTGGTGCCGGAAGGTCCTATAGAGGGTCCAGAACCGTCTTCTCTGGATAGGAGCACAGATCCTCAACCGGACAGGTCGGGCAACTAGGCCGCCGGGCCTTGCAGATATAACGCCCATGCAGGATCAGCCAGTGATGGGCATGGCGGGCATATTCTTTCGGGATGACTTTTTCCAGCTTTAACTCAACCGCCAGTGGTGTCTTGCCCTTGGCCATTCCGGTCCGGTTGCCGACCCGGAACAGATGGGTATCCACGGCAATGGTCGGCTGACCAAAGGCGATATTCAGCACCACATTGGCGGTTTTCCGGCCAACCCCGGCCAGCTTTTCAAGGTCGGTGCGGTTCTCCGGCACCCGGCCCTCAAAATCATCCACCAGCATCTGTGCCGCCTTGATGATATTTTTGGCCTTGGTGTTATACAGCCCGATGGTCTTGATATAGCCTTTCAGTTTTTCCTCACCAAGCTCCAGCATTTGCTTCGGTGTGCTGACGACTTGAAACAGGGCCTTGGTCGCCTTGTTGACGCCTATGTCTGTGGCTTGCGCCGACAGGGCCACGGCCACCAAAAGGGTATAGGGATTGGTGTAATTCAGCTCGCCCTTRGGYTCCGGGTCGCGGTCGTGCAGGCGGCGGAAAAATTCAGCTATGTCGGCCTTCTTCATTCCTTGGGCAGCCCCAGCACATCGAACATGTCATATAGCCCGGCCTTCCGGCCCGTGGCCCAGAGGGCGGCCTTGACCGCGCCCCGGGCGAAAATGGCCCGGTTACCTGCTTTATGGGTCAGTTCGATACGTTCATCGTCGGCGTTAAAGCTGACCGTATGTTCCCCGGCCACATTGCCGCCGCGCAARACTGCAARGCCGATGTCGCCTCGCTTGCGGGCGCCTGTGATGCCGTCCCGGCCCCGGTCGGCGACCTCTTTCAGGTCAACCCCGCGTCCCCGGGCGGCCTGTTCCCCTAGGCTAAGAGCTGTACCGGACGGGGCGTCTACCTTATGGCGGTGGTGCATTTCCAGAATTTCAATATCAAAATCTTCATCCAGCAGAGATGCCGCTTTCCGGGTCAGATAAAACAGCAGGTTAACCCCTAGCGAAAAGTTGGAGGCATAGACCACGGGCACGGACTGTGCCGCACCCCGCAAAGCCTCTTCATCGGCCACTGTCATGCCGGTGGTGCCGGTAATATGGACCGTATCATGCCTGGCCGCAAAACCGCTGTGCAGAACCGTTGCCGTCGGGCAGGTGAAATCWATRACCACATCGGATGCTGTGAACAGGGCCTCTGCATCGCCGGTGATGGTCAGGTCCGTTTCAACCCCGGTCGCCGGATGGCGGATGGCCTGACCGATCAGGGGGCTGTCATGGCGTTCGGTTCCGCCGGACAGGCGTGCGCCCTTCTGATCCAGTACSGCSCCGATCAGGGTTTGTCCCATGCGCCCRCCGCACCCGACAATGCCKATTTTAGTRTGTTTTTCTGGCATCTTTTTCTCCATAATGATTCTGACMYTACACAATCAGGAYGCWCATGAAAAGGACATAGGGTAATATTATGCCAATGGYCCTATTCGTCGTTCTTTTTCATCTCGTCTTCTTCRAACARYGCMCGGTAGGARGCCCCGTCAAGGTCGTCATACTGCCCGGACCGCATGGACCATAGAAARGCYCCAAGCCCCAGCARGCCGAGRAACARSGCRATWGGWATCAGGAAAATGAGCATTTTCATSWSKTTATCCCTTGCAACATGATTTTTCCGGTTCCTTGCTTTCCTTGGCTTTGGTGTCTTCCATCGYRACCACAGGCACGCTGRYGAATAATTTTATCAGATTAAGGCGCAAGGCGTTCARGGTCACCACRATGGATGAGGATGACATGGCAATGGCRGCRATCAGCGGSGTTARMAWYCCGGCGGCGGCGAACGGSACCGCGATCATGTTATAAATGGCCGCCAGYGCAAAATTGGTGAAGACCAGCCTGCGGCTGRATTTTGAAATTTGGTAGGCCCGGACAATGGAATCCAGYGTTTGGGACTGGAAAATAAAATCGGCGGCATTCTGGCTCACATCGGCGGCAGARGAGGGGGAGATGGASACATAGGCGGCGGCCAGAGCCGGGGCATCATTCAGCCCGTCCCCGACCATCAATATCTTTCGGCCCTTTGCCTTCAGYTCTTCCAGACGGTCGATCTTGTCCTGTGGYGTTGCGGCCCCCAKAAAATCGGTAATGCCCAAYGTYCCGGCCACWTCCGCCACCACATCRGGSCGGTCGCCGGACAGGAGCAGAATGTCAAAGYCCTTTTTCTGAAACCAGTTAACCACCTGAACCGCATCTTTACGCAGGCGGTCCTCAAAAGCAAAAAAGACCGGGGCGCGGTCGCCGACTTTTAACCATAGCTCGCTAAAACGGGTATTTTCCTGCATGTCTTTCGGCACATGACACCAATCCCGATTRCCGAGMCGCACCTCCGTGCCGTCAAKKGTGGCTYTCAGGCCCATGCCCGGTTCCTCATGMAGSGGGCTGACGGYGGCRATGGTCKGGATATCCCGCTCACGACARGCGACAATCAAGGCCCGGCACAGGGGRTGGGTTGAGGTTTTGGCAAGRCTTGCCGCCAGCTCCATATCCTGYGGGTCAAGGYCATYRCCATTGGCRATGCCCGGCTGGCCCAGGGTCAGGGTRCCGGTYTTGTCAAAGRCRATGGTGTCAATTTCCGCCAGTCTTTCAAGCCCGTCMGSKGCCTTGACCARWATGCCGTTTTTRAACAGACGGCTGGAGGCGACRAYCTGCACCACCGGCACCGCAAGGCCAAGGGCGCAGGGGCAGGTGATGATCAGAACCGCAATGGCCGTGATCAGGGCCGGTTGCCATCCGGCGCTACTRAAAACCATCCAGCCSACAAAGGTCAGGAGGGCKAGAAGATGYACGGCRGGGGCRTAAATYTGTGCCGCCTTRTCGGCGAGGCGGACATATTTCGCCCGGCCCTGTTCCGCCGTTTCCATCAGACCGATKATCTCATCCAGCAGGGTCTTRCCGCTCAGCGCCGTGACGCGAATATCTATCGCCCCGCTGATATTCATGGTGCCGGTGAAAACCTTGTCTTCAACCTGTGCCTTGACGGGCAGGGTTTCCCCGGTCACAAGGCTGGTGTCCACTTCCGATATSCCGCGAATGATCACGCCGTCCACGGGGATGCGCTCSCCCGGCGCGACCCGSACGATCATATCGGTCTTGAGCATCTCAATGATACAGCTTTCYGTCTCACCGYTACYTGTGACAATGGTGGCYTTRTTGGGCCGATAGCTCATCAGGTTATGGGCGGTGGCGCGCGCRTGATTGCGCATCTTCCGGTCCAGAAAACGGCCAATRAGCAGGAAAAACAACAGCATGATCGCCGCGTCATAATAGGTATCCTGCGCATGGGAAATGGTTTGCAGGACGCTCATRCCAAGRGCCAGTATCACCGCGAGKGARATYGGCACATCCATATTCAGCCGCCGGGCTTTCAAYGCCCCCCAGGCTGATTTRTAAAARGGCCTGCCCGCCACGGCGGCGGYRGGCAGGGCGATTAARGCTGACAGCCAGTGRAAGAAGACACGGGTCTGGTCCCCCATGTCGCTTCCGGCCCAGTCGGAAATGGACAGCAGCATGATATTCATCAWGGCGAACCCGGCAAYGGCCAYACAGATCAGCAACCAGCGGCCTTCTTTATCTCCGGCGGCGGCGGTGGGGCTGTCCTTGAACATATAGCCTTTAAAACCAAGRCTCTTAATGGTGTCAATGACCTGATCATTGGCCGCGTCCCGGTTGATGTCTTTTGMCGCCCATTCCACGGCCAGCCGTCCTGTGGTCAGGTTAAGGCGGGCATTCTTTATGGTGGGAATTTCCTGCAACGCCCCTTCGATTTCCCGGATGCAGGACGGGCAATGCAGGCCTTCCACAAGAAAATGYTCCAGCGGGGCSTCTTYGCTCCCCAATATCTGTTGTGATTYTATGGCTGTCATGMGTTATCTTYTYGGCACAAAAATTTTATCTGTCAGCTGAAATACGGGGCCTTCCGAACGCTTTACAATGACGTCCACATCCCACTGTCCGGGTTYGGGAARTTTTACGGCGGCRGTATATATATTGTCGCCCGCACTGGTCAGAATTATCTCCTGATCATAGGCATTGGTCACYGCGCGGGTAATCAGRACGGAGACCTGCACCGGCGGMAGATCATTCTCCGGCCARGTKATTTTCACGCCAATCCTGTCATTTTCCATGGCCGTGGGCCGATGGCTCAGGGCTATGATCCAGCCGGATTTGCGTTGATCCTCTGCGGCGGCAATCTCATYGTTATAAAATATTCCCTTGCGGTAGGCATCATCGGTTTCAAGTCCGCCCCACGTACCAACGGCAACRGTGGCCATGATRGCATTGACYGTAAARATCACCAGAAAAAAACCGACGATCCATATCATGGCTTTTTTACCGGTAAATTCWTTTGCAGGSGGRACKGAGGTCATTTYGCAGGCCCTTTAAARGTTGTTTCATTRTCACTRACGCTGGTGCCRTCAAGGTCTTTTGCCGTGAAGATAATATCCATGCTGTGGCTGGTYARTTCCGACCGGGGAACRGAWAKATAKACTTTAACAGACCGTATCCGGTCCCGRTTTACCTTGATGATGGGCAGGCCGTCCGGGGTTTTTTCCTGAATACCCTCAACCTGCATTCTGTAATGTTTAAGGCCAGATACGCTGAGGGTAAATTTCCTGATCTGATGGGTTTTATTGAGAATYTTCACCGTATAGCCATTGCGGATATCGCCCGATGACAGCTGGACAAATAAYGGRTTKCGGTCGCGCAGGATATTCACCTCAAGRTTATCACGGTGCATCAGGCCCCATAAAATAGCCCCGCCGACAATGATCATGATCATGGTATAGAACAGGCTACGGGGGCGAACGATCTGTATCTTTTCCGGTTTACCCTCGGCGCGCCGCTCAAAGTTTGCCAGACTGTCATAGGCGATCAGGCCCTTGGGCCGGCCAACCTTTTCCATCACCTCGTCACAGGCATCGATGCAGAGTGAGCATTGGATACATTCCAGCTGCATCCCGTCGCGAATATCTATCCCCATAGGGCAGACCACAATGCATTGATGGCAGTCAATACAATCGCMGCGTCCCTGCCATGTGTCGCCTTTTTTATGGGGCGAACGTGGCTCACCCCGGTCATGGCGATACATCACCGACAGGGTATCCTCATCCATCATAACGCCTTGGATACGGGGCCAGGGGCACATATAGATACAGACCTGCTCCCGGGCAAACCCGCCCAGAAGRTARGTGGTCGAGGTCAGGATCATAATCCAGAAATAAGTGGTCAACGGYGCATCAAAGGCCAGCAATTGATGCATCAAWGTRGGCGCATCGTTCATATAGAAGACCCACGCCCCGCCRGTAAGMACCGAAATYAACAGCCATGTSRCATGCTTGGCCGTCCGCTTGGAAAGCTTGGACAGGCTCAAGGGGGCTTTGTCCAGCTTGAGCCTGGCATTTCTGTCACCTTCGAAAAAGCGTTCCACCACCAGAAACAGGTCAATCCATACCGTTTGCGGGCAGGTATATCCGCACCAGATCCGCCCTAATGTGCTGGTCACCAGAAACAGGCCAATAGCAGCCAATATGAGCAGACCGGTAATGTAATAGACTTCCTGCGGCCAGATTTCGATGGCGAAAAAATAAAACCGGCTGCCCGTAATATCCACCAGAATGGCCTGATCGGGTATGCCCGGTGCCCTCTCCCACCTGATCCAGGGGGAAAAATAGTAAATACCGAGGGTGACAATCATCACCCACCATTTAATGGTCCGGAAKGTGCCGCTCGCCCGTTTGGGGTGAATTTTTTTCTGGGCCGCATACAGAGAACGGTTCTCTGCTTTGTTAACGGCCTCCACCGAGGCCCGTTCAACCTTCTCATGAGGAATCACAGGCGTTGGTTCTGTCTTGGAAGACCCGGTGTCAGGTCGAGAGGTCATGNCCTATTCGCCTCCGCCCAAGGTATGAACGAAAACCGCCAGACTCCTGATCGTTGCCGGATCAAGGCGGCCTGCCCAAGTGGGCATAACACCTTTACGGCTRTAAGAGATCGTCGTGATCAGCGTTTCCGGGTCAGAGCCATAAAGCCAGATACCATCCGTGAGGTTCGGCGCGCCGAAATCCCGGCTGCCCTTTGCATTCTCGCCGTGACAGGCCGCACAATTTTCCTGAAATAGTTCCGCTGTTCCGGCGGGTGCGGCAATTGTCTTGTCCGACAGGGAACGCACATAGGTCGCCATATCCCTGATCTGATCCTTGTCCAGAATTTCATCGCTTAGAAAGGCTGGCATATCGCTAAGGCGGGTATCGTCATGGGTGCCCCGGATGCCAACGGTGATGGTATGGTGGATTTCATCAAGCGTACCSCCCCACAGCCAGTCATCGTCATTSAGGTTGGGRTAGCCYTTGGCCCCKGMGGCSCCGGAMCCATGACAGCCMGCRCAATTATCACCGWAGGCKGCYTTGCCKCCSGCCATGGCAAAYTCCAKAAGGTCYKGMGTRTTYTYRATSGTTTTSAGRTCRGCAYTCAGYARCTTTTCGGAAAAAATCTTGCGGTCGTTCTGTGCCGCCTGTAGCTCGGCATTTACCGTATCCCGCTGGGAATAGCCCAGATAGCCCTTGGTATGTCCGCTGAGCATTGGCCATGCGGGCATTAAAATCCAATAACCAATGGACCAGATGATCGTGGCATAAAGTACCCAAAGCCACCAGCGCGGCAAGGGTGTATTCAATTCTTTAATGCCGTCCCACTCATGGCCTGTGGTATAGGTTTTGGTRATTTCGTCATATTCGGGTTCTGTTGACATGATCATTCCTCCTCAAGCGGACGGGAGGCCGCCTTGGTGAATTTTTTCTTGTTGGTGGGCCAGAAAGCATAGGCAATAGCGATGACAAACATACTGAAGAGCAGTAAAAGCCCCCAGCTTTCGGCGAAATTGGCAACGTCTAGATGGGTCATTCTTCCGGCTCCTAGCGGTTGTTTTCTTTTTCGTTATAGAGGGAGAAATCAACCAGCGTGCCCAGCATTTGCAAATAGGCGACCAGAGCATCCAGTTCGCTGATTTTCTTCGGGTTRCCGTCAAAATCACGTACCTTGGCCGTGGGATAGCGTTCCTGAAAGGCATCATATCCATCAGAATCTTCATCCAGTTGGGCCATCAGGTCTGCTTTGGCAAATTTGATCTGCTCATCCGTGTAAGGCACCCCAACCATCTGATTTGCTTTAAGGTCAGATGAAATAAGATCAAATTTCAGGTCGTTYTTGGCCAGGAAKGGATAGCCGGGYATGACAGATTCCGGCACTACGGCGCGCGGGTCATGCATATGCTCCCGGTGCCATTCGTCGGAATATTTATTGCCGACACGGGCAAGGTCGGGACCTGTCCGTTTAGACCCCCATTGGAAAGGATGGTCATACATGCTTTCCGCCGCCAGTGAATAATGGCCGTAACGTTCCACYTCATCACGGATGGACCGGATCATCTGGGAATGACAGAGGTAACAGCCTTCCCGCACATAGACATTGCGGCCTGCAAGTTCCAGCGGGGTATAGGGGCGCATGCCCTTGACYTTTTCAATGGTATTTTCCAGATAGAATAACGGGGCGATTTCCACCAATCCGCCAATGGAAACCACAATCAGGATACCAACCAGAAGCAAGAGGGGGTTTTTCTCGAAGATTTCATGTTTGAATGACATTTTTTATATCCCTTTTATTCTGCTGGAACAGCTTGGGCCAGAGGAACAGCATCCCCGTCGCCGCGCACCGTTCTCCACAGGTTATAGACCATAATCAGGGCRCCGATGAGGAATAATCCCCCACCTGTTGCCCGAATGAAATAATAGGGATGCATGGCTTCCACCGTTTCCACGAAGGAATATTCCAGAAAGCCCAGACTATCATAAGCCCGCCACATCAGCCCCTGCATGATGCCGGATACCCACATGGATGTGATATAAAGAACAATGCCGATGGTCGAAATCCAGAAATGCATATTCACCAGCTTAAGGGAATAGAGGGCTTTGCGCTTCCACAGCCATGGGTACATGCAGTATAATGCRCCAAAGCTCACATAAGCCACCCAGCCAAGGGCRCCGGAATGCACATGACCAATGGTCCAGTCCGTATAATGRCTCAGCCCGTTTACTGCCTTGATGGCCATCAGTGGACCTTCAAAGGTGCTCATGCCATAAAAGGCAAGGGATACCACCATCATTTTCAGAACCGGGTCGGTGCGTAATTTATCCCATGCGCCGGATAAGGTCATCAATCCGTTGACCATGCCCCCCCAGGACGGCATCCATAAAATGATGGAGAACGTCATGCCCAAAGTCTGTGTCCAGTCAGGCAAAGCCGTATAATGAAGATGATGGGGTCCGGCCCATATATAAAGAAAGATCAGCGACCAGAAATGGACAATGGATAGCCGGTAGGAATARACCGGACGTTCCGCCCGTTTGGGGACAAAATAATACATGATACCCAGAAAGCCAGCGGTCAGGAAAAAGCCAACCGCATTATGGCCGTACCACCATTGGGTCAGGGCGTCCTGAACCCCGGAAAACAGGGAATAACTCTTTGGCTCAACAAAGGAAATCGGCATGGCCAGATTATTGACTACATGCAACATGGCAACGGTGACGATAAAGGCCAGATAGAACCAGTTGGCCACATAAATATGGGATTCCCGCCTTTTCCATAACGTTCCRAGATAAATCAGAAGGTAAGTGACCCAGACGATGGTCAGCCAGATGTCAACATACCATTCCGGCTCKGCATATTCCTTGCTTTGGGTAATGCCCAGAATATAACCGGTYGCGGCCAGTACGATGAACAGCTGATAACCCCAGAAAACAAACCATGGGGCGATTTCGCCGGCAAGGCGCGTTCGGCCTGTACGTTGAACCACGTAAAAGGAGCTTGAAATCAGCACGTTACCGCCAAAGGCAAATATCACCGCCGAGGTATGCAAGGGCCGCAGGCGTCCGAAATTTGTCCAGGCGGTATCAAAATTTAATGAGGGAAAAACCAGTTGCCAGGCAATGATGTCACCAACCATAAAACCCGCAATCCCCCAGAAGGCGGCGGCAATCACCCCAGCCTTGATCACACCGTCATTATAATAAACTCCGGCGGGCGAGGCCTCGGCYTCTATGCGGCCATTCTTGCCAAARCCCATATTCAATACCGCGAYAATGCCGAGGGTGAAGGCAAGAATCATGATGTAACCATGAAAKGCAAAAGGGGCCGAGGTGGTTTTGGCGACAATAAAAATTGCCATCAATACACCAAGACCCAGAAACGCAGACGTTAGTCCTTTTGCCAGACCACTGACGGTTGGTGGGGAGCTTAGGTTTGTCATTTTTTTCAACCCGAATTTTAAATATTAAATATTTTTTTAACGATTATTTATTCTGCCTGCCCATAYTTATTTGATATGTTAAGCATGGGTGTTAGTATAYCCTTATCCTMAAAACATYGATTTAGGTCAACAAAAAACAACATAAAAGCCATGTAARATTTGCATCCCTGCTATGTRCCGATATAATAACGTYTACGTAAGAGAATGGCACAATTATTTTGGTAACAACGCTTATTATATATTTAACGGGAATAATATNAAAAGTGACAAATRAAACAATTAATAAAATTTGTAAATTAATCATTTTGTCTGGCGGGATTTTTGCGATTGCGGCTTGTGGCAATGATCAGGGGGATGCGCCTGATTYTGCGGCTATCCATGACCGGGTTCTGACCCTTGACAGYCAYGTGGACATATCRCCGGATTATACYTTTCTGCCGGAATTTGATCCGGGMAAAATGACAGATATGAAAGTCGATTTGCCCAAGATGMRGGCCGGTGGTCTGGACGGGGCCTTTTTTATTGTCTATGTGGGCCAGACGGCGCGRACAGAGGAAAATTATGCGGCGGCGAAACAGGACGCCTTACGTAAATTTACCGCTATACACCGCATGGCTGACACGCTCTATCCCGATCAGATTTCTTTGGCCTATGGGCCAGATGATGTAAGGCGTATATATAAAGGCGGRCGCAAGGTCGCGATTATTGGCATTGAAAATGGCTATGTGATTGGCAAGGATATTTCTCTGGTTGAGGATTATTATAACCGGGGCGCGCGTTATATGACGCTGGCGCACAATGGCCATAATGATATTTGTGACAGTGCCCAGCCCAAAAAAGAACTGGGGGACGGGCCGACTGAACATGGTGGGGTCAGTGATTTTGGCCGGCAGGTTATCGGCGAGATGAACCGGGTCGGGATGATGGTGGATATTTCCCATGTCTCTGCGGATTGCATGATACAGGCGGTGAATATGTCAAAGGCCCCGGCTATCGCCTCTCATTCCGGGGTTCGGGCACTGGCGGACCATCCGCGCAACCTGACAGATGACCAGTTGCGGCTACTGGCGAAAAAGGGCGGTGTGATACAATTGGTCGCCTATACGGGATTTATTAAAGTTGATCTGGTGCGCAGTGCGGCTTTTGAAGACCTTATGGCCGAAATTGCTGATCGTCAYGGRCTGTCAAAAAGTGATTTTGAAAATATTTCAAAGACACCGGAATGGA
This sequence comes from Alphaproteobacteria bacterium, assembly GCA_002749135.1. Classification (GTDB taxonomy): domain Bacteria; phylum Pseudomonadota; class Alphaproteobacteria; order Sphingomonadales; family Emcibacteraceae; genus Paremcibacter. The sequence continues at coordinate 29,635 of NVVY01000024.1, forward strand.
CACAGGGGATGGCGGACATAAATGCCRAATTCCCACTGGCGAATGTGAAAGATTTTATTGATCAGGTGGATTATGCCGTAAAGATTGCGGGTATTGATCATGTGGGGATCAGTTCGGATTTTGATGGCGGCGGCGGGATAACAGGCTGGAATGATGCTTCGGAAAGTTTGAACATCACCCGTGAGCTGGTGAGGCGCGGTTATTCAGAACAGGATATTGCCAAAATATGGGGCGGGAATCTATTACGTGTCTGGGCAGAGGTTGACCGGGTGGCTGCTGAACTTCGCGCTGAATGAGTTTTCAATAATTAGAATAAATTTTTATGCAATTCTTTACGGCTCTTTTATAAATTAGCCGTATAGTCGTTCATATGGAGTAATTGAATATTATTCTGTGACAATAGCAAACTGCTGGTAACGGCGGGACGCAAAGCCTCTGGTCCTTGGGAATAGCCATTCAAGGATAGCAGGGTTACCGCAAGGAGATATTACAATGGCACATTCAGACGATGTAAAAAGCGCTTCTCAGGCATCCAATAATTTTGAATATAAAAAGGAACTGGCCTTTCAGCTGGTAAAACGGTTCGGCATGACYGCCGCSCGSCARACCTGTATTCAGAATAAATGGGAYGAAGTYCTCAAAGCCGTGGATTCAGTCCGCGTGCATTAGGGTCACTAAAATCCCTTCATTGATTTTCTGTTTTNCGCAACGATAACCATGTTTATGTGACTTGAACATATAATATGGTTACCGTTGCGNTTTTTACCTGTTATTCCCGGTCAGAAGATTCCACTTATATTGGAACAAAATTTCACCATTTATATAAGATATAATGTGAGTCATTGAAGAAAATTCAGTGAATATTGTTCAATTAAGCAAAATCCTGTAAAAAAAWTTGTGTTCAGGGCGGTATTTATTTTTACAACTTGCSAGTAACATATAATGCTTAAGCATTTATAAAATATGTRTTTTTTATGGTTAATAAAGAGTTGGCCCAAGGGGGGGCKAATAGTCAAAATCTGTTGAAAGAAACTTTTTTTCATTTTGGTTGTAAGCAGGTCTTGTAAAGCACACGGCAATTGGGATAGTGTTCAGGCAATCTAGTTATCCAGATTCTATTTTGGATTAGGATTAAGACGAATAGGGTGTCTGAACGTATAAATGTAGTGATAATAACCTCTGAATAACGGGGAATACATTTAGGCCTCAGATGAAATTAAAGTATTAATGTGTGCAAGGGGAAGAGYCTGATGATGAATATGAGTTTGAATATAAGAAATTGTTTYTTTGTATCTGTACATCATATTTTTCATAGCATACATAAAATGCACCTTCGTTCGTCATACGCCATATTTATTGGCATACAATTTAACAACTTAAAAAAGCTGTAGGAAGAAGAATGAACAAGCATCGAGTTAGAACTGTGGTTCTTTCCGCCGTTGCGGCCACATCCCTGCTATGGGGCGCGGCCAGCGCGGGTGCRACTGATTTAAAAGACGTTCTGGAAGTCGGAATAAAAGTAAATCAGGTTGCACAACAATCACAAAAGAAAATTGACAAGACCGTTGATCAGACCGATAAAATTATTGGTGATTACAAGGGGGTCTTGAGAACCATTGAGGGGYTGCGGGTATATAACGCACAGCTTCAACGTCAGATCGACCTGCAAGTGGTTGAAATGGGCAAGCTGAATAAATCCATTAAGGGTGTGACTTACGTCAAGCGTCAAATCACACCTCTGATGATGAATATGGTAAAAACTCTTGGTGAATTCATTGATAACGATCTGCCCATCAAACGGGAAGAACGTAAAGCGGGCATTGAGCGCCTGAATGAATTGATGCTCAACCCGAATGTRGATGCCTCTGAAAAATTCCGGAGYGTATTTGAACTGTATCAGATCGAAAGTGAATATGGTCGTGCGGTTCAGGCCTATACGGATAAAGTAACCATTGGCGGCAATGAGCTGGAAGTTGATATGCTTCACATTGGTCGTATCGCATTGGTTTATCAAACCCGTGACGGCGAACAGTCCGGCATGTGGGATCAGGCCACTCAATCATGGGTTCCCCTTGACGAGTCTTATCGCAAACCCATTAAACTGGCGTTGGCCGTGGCACAGAAAAAAGCCGCTGCTGATACCCTTCTGAGGTTACCTATACCTGCACCGATCCCCGGTAAAATGGAGACAGCAAAATGAGAAAATTAGTTAATGTTATAGTTGCTGTTGCCGTAATGGGTTTTGGAACCGGAACAGCATTCGCCCAGTCAGMACCAGAGGCCAAGAGCCTTGATGTGTTGCTGGAACAGGTTAAGCAAGGAGCTTATCGGGAAAGTCAGGAGAATAAGCGTCGTGAACGTGAGTTCCWGCAGCAGAAAGCCCGGCAGAAAGCTCTGTTGGCTTCGGCCCGCAATACCCAAAAGAAGGAAGAGCGTCGCTCTGACCGTCTTGAAGCAGAATTTAAAGCCAATGACGAAAAGATCGCCAAGCTGGAAGAAGACCTTTCCCATGAATTGGGGGCCTTGAAGGAACTGTTCGGTGTTCTGCAACAGGTATCCGGTGATACCAAGGCTGTATTCCATGATTCCATTATCTCTGCCCAGTTCCCGGGCCGGGAGGTTTATCTGGATGAATTGATTGCCAAGGCGTCCAGTTCCGAACTACCTACCATCGAAGAGATTGCTCGTCTGTGGTATGAAGTTCAACGGGAAATGACGGAGTCTGGCAAGGTTGTGAAATTCATGACCGATGTTCAATATCCAAATGGTGAGATTACCCAGCGGGAAGTTATCCGTATTGGGACGTTCAACCTGATYTCYGACGGAAAATATCTGGAATGGCGGACRAAATATCAGAATATTTCTGAATTACCCCGTCAGCCAAAACCCCGTTTCCTGAAAACGGCTGTTGGCCTGCAAAATGCCACATCCGGTTATGAGGCTTTTGCCCTTGACGTATCCAGAGGGGCTATCCTTGGTCTGTTGATTCAGGATCCAAGCCTCATTGAGCGTATCGATCAGGGTGGTATCATTGGTTACATCATCATTTACGGTCTTGGCCCACTCAGTCTGTTGCTGATCCTGGCGTCCGGTATAAAACTATTCGTCACTCGCACCAAGGTAAAAGCGCAGATCCGCAGTGATGTGGCCAGCGACAACAACCCATTAGGTCGTGTTCTCATGGTCTATGACAACAACAGGGATGTTGATGTTGAAACCCTTGAGCTGAAACTTGATGAGGCTATTTTGAAAGAAACACCGTCTCTGGAACGTTTCCTGACCATGATCAAAGTGATCGCCGCTATTTCGCCGCTCATGGGTCTGCTCGGAACTGTTACCGGTATGATCAACACCTTCCAGTCCATGACATTGTTCGGGACAGGGGATCCSAAGTTGATGGCTGGTGGTATTTCACAGGCACTTGTAACGACRGTTCTGGGTATTGTTGTTGCCCTGCCGACGTTGTTCCTGCACTCTATTGTTGCAGGCTTCAGCAAAGACATCGTYCATACGCTTGAAGAACAGTCTGCCGGTATTATCGCTGTTCATGCAGAGCAGGGTCACAAAGGAGCCTGATCATGTATTATGAGCTGATAAATATGCTGGAAAATGTCCGTGATTTCATGGAAAAGGGGGGCCCTATCCTCACGGCGATTTTCTTCATAATCTTTCTGCTCTGGGCTTTGGTGTTTGAACGGGTGATTTATTTCAAAACCGGACACCGTAAACAAGTGAATGAAGTTATGGCTACCTGGGAGGCGCGTKCAGAGCGCACCTCCTGGTACGCCCAACAAATTCGCGGAGCCATGATCAGTCAGGTAACGATGGACCTGAGAAGCAATTTATCTTTGATAAAAACATTAGTGGCCATTGCGCCGCTGATGGGGCTTCTTGGAACCGTGTGGGGTATGATTGAGGTTTTCGATGTGATGGCAATCCTGGGCAGTAGTAACGTTAAGGCCATGGCGGCCGGCGTTTCCAGGGCCACGATCCCGACAATGGCGGGAATGGTAGGCGCACTATCCGGTGTGTTTGCTGCTTCCTACCTTGAAGGTCGGATGAACAAGGAAGCCGAATTGCTTGAAGACCACTTAACAAAAGATCATTGAGAGAATAAATATGCGTAGACACGCCTCAAAAGAGAATGATGATGCAGAAATTGATATGACGCCGATGCTTGACATCGTGTTTATCATGCTCATTTTCTTCATCGTTACATCCTCCTTCCTGAAGGAAGCGGGGATTGAAATTAACCGCCCGGATGCCTCCACCTCGGTGAAGGCGGACAAGGCAAATATCATGATAGCAGTGACCGCCAAAAACGAAGTCTGGATGGAAAAACGCCGGGTTGATATTCGGGCTGTTCGGGCCAATGTGGAACGTCTTCGGGCGGAAAACCCCGAAGGTTCCGTGGTTATTCAGGCCGACGTTGATTCTAAATCAGGTGTCGTAATGGAAGTTGTCGATGCGGTTCGCAAGGCAAATGTTAAAGACTATATCGTAGCGACCAAAGAACAATGATAGTACGTTACGCACTTTCAATTATATTCGCCATTCTGATCACTTTTACCCTGTTCTGGGGTATGCAATATCTTATTGCAACCGGGAACAATCCGCTGGAGGGTAAAATTGAGGGCCGCAGGGTCGAAATTGGCGAAGTACGGGAAGCTCAGGATGTTGAGCAGACGATCCGTAAACCCGATAAGCCCGAGGACGCTGACACGCCCCCGGAKACGCCAGATCTTGATATGGATACCAATGTGGATAATGTTAGCACGGGTATCGAAATTGGTATGGCTCCCATAGCGGCAGTGGTCAGCGTTGGTGGCACGGGCGGTTTTGCCGCCAGTGACGGCGACTATCTGCCCATTGTCAAGGTGGCCCCCATCTATCCGCGCCGGGCACAGGAGCGTGGCCTTTCCGGCTATGTGATTGTRGAATTCACCGTGACAAAGTTTGGTACTGTTGTTGATGCCAAGGTTATCGAAAGCACCAACTCTGTATTTAATCRTGCCGCCCTCAAGGCCGCCCTGAAATTTAAATACAAGCCAAAGGTCGTTGACGGTCAACCGATTGATGTGGCGGGTGTCTTGCACAAAATTACTTTTGAAATGGAAGATAAATAGAGGAGCTTAAGCTATGAATAAATTTAAGAAAATTGCCAAGTCCCTCGTTTCCGTAACGGCCCTTTGTGGCGTGTTGGCGATTGCGGTTGCTGTTCTGGCACCTGTTGGTTTGTCAGGGCAGGCTGTTGCCGCGAAAACGGACAAAGACAAGCTGAAATATGATAATCGCAAGACACGTCGGACACCGGCCCTGAAAGAAAAGGTCTATAAGGTCCTTGGTAAAGCGCAGGAATGTGCGGACCTGGATGATTATGTCTGTGCGATGCARGTCCTTGAAGACGGGCTTGGCCGTAAACTTGAAAAGCTGAACAGCTATGAGAGGGCGCAATATTTTAATTTCAGAGGCTTCCTGTTTTATAGTCAGGAAAAATAYGAAGAGGCTCTGGGGGCATATGAAAATGTGTTGCGTCAGGAAAATCTGCCTGCTGCCATGGAGGATACCACGGTTTATACCATGGCTCAGCTCTATTTCATCAAGGAGGACTATCAAAATTCCATCAGGATGATGGTGCGCTGGCTCAAATATCAACCRRCACCTACGGCGCARCCTTTRGTKCTATTGGGACAGGCCTATTATTCCCTTGGTTCGGCAGACGATATTAAGCCGGCCCAGGCGGCTAAATATTTTAATCAGGCTGTTCCCTATATTCTGCAAGCCATCAAACTTTATGAGGATGCTGGCAAGGAACCAAAGGAAAACTGGTATCTTCTGCTTCGGGTCATGTATTTTGAGATGAAGGAAAATCAGAAGGTTATCGATATTCTGGAACTTCTGCTCCACAAATGGCCCAAAAAAGAATATTGGCTGCAGCTTGCCGGTATGTATGGTGAAATGAGTACTGATGCCAAGACAGAAAGAGAAAGAGAACTGCTGGAGAAAAAGCAACTGGCCACTTATGAGACCGCCTATCGTCAGGGGTTTCTCGCCAAGAGCAGTGAGCTTGTCAACATGTCACAGCTTTACATGTATCACGAGGCACCTTACTGGGCTTCTGTGGTTCTTGAAAAGGGCATGAAAGCCGGGATTATTGAAAAGAACAAGAAGAACTACGAAAGTCTTGCTCAGGCCCGGATCAATGCACAGGATATGCGGCAGTCTCTGGAACCTTTACGGCTTGCCGCTGAAAAAGCCAAAAATGGTGACGTCTACAAGAAGCTTGGTCAGGTTTATATGCAGCTTGATGACTATAAAAATGCCGCGAAATATCTCGGCCTGGCCCTGAAAAAGGGCGGTTTGAAGAGACCGGATTCTGTAGCWATTTATCAAGGCATGTCTTATTTCAATCTTGGACAGTTAACCAAGGCCAAGAAATCTTTTGAGTTAGCTGTCAAAGACAAGAGAAGCCGTAARCAGGCCCGCAAGTGGATTTCCTATCTGACGAAGGAAAAGAAACGCCTGGCTCAGATCAAGGAATATCTGAGCTAGTTTTGCGAAGCTAATATTTAATATAAAACAGGGTGATAGTGTTATCATCCTGTTTTTTTATTGGTAAAATTATGTATTTACAGCTTTTCTGGACTTGTGTGTCTTTTTATACTGCTCTATCGTAGTTTATTATTCAGGTACGAAGCCCTGTTTTTGAGAATTTACAATTGAATAAATCGGGATGGTTTATGACATTACTTGCCCATATCTTGATTATTGCGACCTATGCGCTGGTCTCGGCTTTCGTTGCTTTTTTCCTGCCGGGTGTCTTTTATGGTTTCGGGGAGGTAACAGCCTTGATTGCAGGCGCAGTKCTGTTTCTGATCGGCTTACAGCTACATACATTATATTACTGGAAATTCGGCAAGGAAGACACGGTCACCCGGCTTCTGGCACTGCATCAGGATTATCAGGTCAGTCTTGACCGGCTTGATGAAAACAAGGCACAGCTGGATGAATTRTACGAGAAGATTAAYAAAATTGATCATCGGCAGAATACGGAAATAATCTCCGAAATGCATGTCCTGCAAACCCTGCTTAATCAAGTGATTGAAAAATCCGGCAAGTCATTGGAAAGTAAGAGGGCTGACAGCGACGTTAAATCTGAYAAAATAATCCGGCAGCAACAGGCAAAGATAGAGCGCAGTGATGGCGAGGTTCTGAATATCATGCACCACGCTTTGGAGGGCAACAGGGTTGATCTCTATCTKCAGCCCATTGTRTCCTTGCCGTCCCGGCGAATTGTGCATTATGAATCCTTYAGCCGCGTTCGGGATGARGAAGATAATGTGATTTTCCCCTCGCAATATTTGAAACTTGCCGAAGACAGCGGACTGGTTGGCACATTGGACAATCTGTTGCTGTTCCGTTGTATTCAGGTCATTCGAAAGCTGGGCCCCCGGCGGCCTGACCTGCGGTTCTTCTGTAATATCTCCTCGGTTTCCTTAAATGATAAGGAATTTTTTCCGCAGTTCATCGACTTTATGATGGAAAATCATGATTTGTCAGATCGGCTGATCTTTGAATTCTCGCAAAAGGATGTCTTGCGYCATTCSGCRCTWGTGGGCCGTAGTCTGGCCACATTGGGGCGGCGGGGTTTCCGTTTTTCCATGGACCATATYATTGATTTGAATATGGATTTGGGCGACTTGTCCTCGCGCTATTTTCGCTATRTCAAGGTGTCTGCTGATATGATCCTTGATCAGGAAATAGACATTCATCCCGATGACCTGAAAGAGGCCTTTAGCCGCTATGACCTGGACCTGATCGTTGARAAAATTGAAAATGATCAGACCATMGTAGAAATTCTGGATTTTGGTATGGATTTTGGTCAGGGGTATCTGTTCGGGGAACCGCTACTCAGCAGCGATACCCGTTTGGATATATAAGCCGCGCATCTGATCAGGAAAATAAAGCATCAATGTCTGACTGTGTTGTATGTTCTGTGGCTTTCGGGTCAAGACCGGCATGGCCGTCTTCTTCATAAACAACGGGCTTTGGCGGTGCAGGCTGTTCTTTTTTCTTGGCCTGTGCCTTTGCTTTTTGTTGTTTGGCCTGTTCAATCAGGTTGGGTTCCCCGGCAGGGACAGCTTCTGCCACCTCTTCCGGCCCGCCTTCTTCATTGTTGCCCGCGAACATAAAGTCAATGTCTTCTGTGCTGGCTTCTTCGGATATTTCAGCAACTGGTTCAGCCTGCTCTATGGCCTCAATTTCGGGGGCCATGTCATCATCAATTAATATTTCAGCTTCATCATCWACTGTGCCGTTGAGCAGATCATCAATTTCTGACTGCTCCATGCCTTCCCCTTCCAGGGCTGGCCCGTTGAGCAGGGCGGCATTTTCRTCKATTTCCTCTTTGGGCTTAGTATTTTCCGGCTCYGCGCCTTCCATAACGCCAAGTATATTAACCAGTCGTGACACCCGGTCTTCCACATGCTCCAGCGTACTGACGACCTTGCTTATGCGCTGYCCGGTAATATCCTGAAATGAACAGGCTTCAAAAATCTGCATGACCGCGTCATTGACGGTGCCTGTATAGGCTTCTAAATCACTTGAATCGGCTTCCATGATCTGTTCGGCGGATTCCATAATGGTATTGGTTGCCTGTTCAGTCTGCTGAACAATGGCTTCCAGCTCAAGCCCGGCGCGGGGGATACCAACTTCGTCGCTATGGTCCGGGGACAGGGAGGATATCTCCTGYCGGGCGTCATCGATAAAATCCGCAAGCTCTTTGCATTCCCGGTAAATGSTCATGTCAATGGACTTGAAATAACTTTCAAGGGACCGCATCAGGACTTCGGTCAGGGCAGCGACCTCTGGCAGGGAAACCGTTTTATGRTCACCTGAGCGAAGCCGGTCCACCAASGGACCGATATGTTCTGGCAAGAGACCCGGGGCCATTAAAAATCTCCGAGGACAGCAGACAGCTTCTGTTTTAGGGTTGCCGCATTGAACGGCTTGACAATATAGTTATTCACCCCGGCTTTCTTGGCGGCGATAACGTTGTCGGTTTTGGACTCCGCCGTGACCATAATGAAAGGTGTTTTCTTGAGCATATCATCAGAGCGCACCTCTTTGAGCAGCTCATAACCGGTCATGGGYTCCATATTCCAGTCGGAAATAATCAGCTTGTAACTTTTGCTGCGCATTTTGTTCAGGGCTTCTGACCCGTCACTGGCTTCATCAACATTATTAAAGCCCAATTGTTTTAACAGATTGCGAATAATCCGTAACATGGTTTTATAATCATCCACAATAAGGATCGACATTGCTTTATCTACGGCCATAATATTTTACTTACCTGAATTAATAATATCTGTTTGTGCAAGTTGTTTTTAATCACTTCTTGCGTGCGACAATTACAAATTACYCCAATCCTTTAAAAAAAAGGTTAATRGCAAAGCCACAATATGTTTTTTTTATTTGCTTTATTCCGTTCGGCGTATTAGGGACAGAATACAGAATAGAATACAGAATARAATTATTGGAAAAAAACAGATATATGTCAGTCGTGAAAGAAGCCAGCCTGGCGGCRTTGGATGTGGACCAATCCTATAGCACAGTTAATGTGGTGAGTGATGCCGACGTGGTGAAATTTTCAGAAGTAACCGGGGATGTGAACCCTATCCATCTGGATRATRACTATGCCAAAAAWTCTATCTTTGGCRCGCGGATTGCGCACGGTATGATTTCAGCAGGCTATATTTCTGCAATTTTTGGCACRAAATTYCCYGGCCCTGGCAGTATYTATCTATCSCAGAGCTTGAAATTCAGGGCGCCGGTTAAAATTGGYGACACCGTTAACACGACRGTGACAATTACTGATATCAATCAAAAGCGTAAMCGTGTGAYCCTGAGTTGTGAATGCCGGGTTGGGGAGGTCRTGGTCYTGACCGGCGAAGCMCAGCTAATGGTCCCGGCTTAAGGCACAGTTTAAAGAATGAYAAATACAAGCATGAAAATTTTCAGGCATTTTGACAATCTACCGGACGATGTAAAAGGCAGTGTGATTGTTTTGGGGAATTTTGATGGCTTTCACAAGGGGCATCAGGCCGTGATGGGCCGGGCCGGAAGGCTGGCCCGTCATATGAAGGTTAATCTTTCGGTACTGGTGCTGGAACCGCATCCACGTAGTTAYTTTAACCCYGGTMAGGAAGATTTCCGTCTGACGTCATTTCGCACCAAGRCCCAYYTGCTGGAAAAATTCGGGGTTGATACCCTGTTTGTCCTGCCGTTTGATAAGAAATTATCCAAGATGCCGGCGCAGGATTTCGTTACGGATATTCTGCTGGACAAGCTTGGRGTTCTTCATGTTTTTGTCGGTTATGATTATCGTTTCGGCGCGGGGCGCGGCGGCAGTGCCGGGATGCTTACGCAAATGGGSTSYATGGAACAGTTCGGCGTGACTATTGTCGAAAAAATCATGGACGGCGATCATGTCTATTCCTCGTCAAATATTCGCGRYARCCTGCGGGCCGGGGAGGTCAGGCTTTGTGCAGACCATCTTGGTCACTGGTGGCATGTGGAGGGTCATGTCCTGCGCGGGGACCAGCGGGGCAGGACCATTAATTTCCCCACCGCTAATCTGTCCATGGAAGGCTATATAAAGCCGAGGCTTGGCGTTTATGCGGTGCGGGTTATGGTCGATAGCGGCCCGGCAAAAGGCATATGGAACGGGGTCGCCAATGTGGGCAAGCGGCCAACCTTTGACAAGGATGACCTTGTGCTGGAAGCCCATATCTTTGATTTTGATTTTGACATTTATGAGCAGTCAATCCGGGTGGAATTTGTTGGTTTCATCCGGCCAGAACAAAAATTTGACGGTCTGGAATCCTTAAAGGCCCAAATTGAAAAAGACAGTCAAGTGGCCCATAAAATTCTGGCGGASCCGKCCAATCAACAGTCCTCAATTCCCGGCCCACGTCTGGAAGACCATCTTTCGTCATAAAACACTCGACAATGCTGGCGTGAAATTGGTACAAGTTATCAATTTTCGGCTAGCCAAGAAGCTCACATAAAATGACCAAAGATTACCGATCTACCATATTTCTGCCCAAGACAGATTTCCCGATGAAAGCCAGCCTGCCAAAGCGGGAACCGGAATGGTGCGCCAAATGGGAAAAGATGGATATTTACGGCATGCTCCGCACGCGGGGACAGGATAATCCGGACAAGTTCATCCTCCATGACGGGCCRCCCTATGCCAATGGCAATATCCATATCGGCCATGCCATGAACAAGACGCTCAAGGACATCATTGTGCGCTCACAACARATGTCCGGCAAGGATGCGCCTTATGTGCCGGGCTGGGATTGTCATGGCCTGCCCATTGAATGGATGATCGAAAAGCAGTATCAGAAAAAGAAAATCAAGAAAGACGATATTGAYCCCATYGAATTYCGCCGGGAATGYCGGACKTTTGCCGCCAAATGGGTTGAYGTTCAGCGRGAAGAATTYAAGCGGCTCGGTATATTCGGAGATTGGGACAAGCCCTATCTGACCATGAATTTYGAYAGCGARGCCCAGATCGTYCGGGAAYTGCAAAAATTYCTKATGAACGGCRGYCTSTAYCGVGGKTCAAARCCGATCATGTGGTCGGTGATTGAAAAAACCGCYCTKGCCGAAGCYGARATYGAATATMARGACCATACCTCSCATATGATCGATGTGGGCTTYRRSGTGRTWWSSTCSCCKRTSGCYRRSYTSRWKGRKGCRAARRTTGTYATCTGGACCACMACMCCCTGGACYATMCCMGGYAACCGGGGCMTCGCKTWCGGYAAGGAYATKGATTATCTGSTGTTTGARGTSACKGCGGTYGCTRAGGRCAGCCGGRYCRCKGTYGGSRCMMRRATTTCCACCTGYGMWGTYYTGAAAGAYGCTTTCCTKRWMCGKGCTGGTATTACGGAAATTTCCGAACTGGACCATTTCAAGGGCGCGGATATGGCGGGGACCATCTGCCATCATCCGTGGCATGATACGGGCTATGATTTTGATGTTCCGGTGATTGAGGGCTTCCATGTGACCACGGACGCCGGAACGGGCTATGTCCATATTGCCCCAAGTCACGGGATTGAGGATTTCGAGGTCGGCAAGGAGGTCGGGCTTCCTGTCCCCTTCACCGTTGATGACGGCGGCCTCTATTATGACAGCGTCCCCATGTTTGCCGGTGAGCATGTGTACAAGGTCCATGACCATGTCTGCGAAGAACTGGAAAATGTCGGGGCGTTATTTGCCCGTGACACCATCGTCCACAGCTATCCCCATAGCTGGCGGTCAAAGGCACCGCTTATCTATCGCAATACCCCTCAATGGTTCGTATCCATGACCACCAACGGTCTGCGGGACAAGGCCATTGCCGAGGTCGATAACGTGCGCTGGGTGCCGGAAAATGCCAAAAACCGCATGATGGCCATGGTCGCCGACCGGCCTGACTGGTTGCTGTCGCGCCAGCGGGCCTGGGGCGTGCCAATTACGGTGTTTGTCCATAAAGAAACCGGTGAGCTGTTGCGAGACGAAGCGGTAAATGAACGTATCGCCAAGGCGGTGGAGGCCGAGGGCGCCGATGCCTGGTACGCCCGTGATGCGGCAAGTTTCCTCGGGGATGCCTATGAGGCCGATGACTATGAAAAGGTCGAGGATATTCTGGATGTCTGGTTTGACAGCGGCTCAACCCATGCCTTTGTTCTGGAACAGCGCGATGATCTGCGCTCCCCGGCGGACCTCTATGTGGAGGGCACCGACCAGCATCGGGGCTGGTTCCAGTCATCTCTGCTGGAATCCTGTGGTACCCGTGATCGCGCACCCTATAAGAACGTCCTGACTCACGGCTTTACGCTGGATGACAAGGGCCGGAAAATGTCAAAAGCTTTGGGTAATGGGATTGCCCCGCAAAAGATCATTGATCAGTTCGGTGCGGATATTCTGCGCCTGTGGGTAACATCAACGGATTATATGAATGATCACCGGATTGGCGGCAACATCATACAGGGGCAGGTGGAGGCCTACCGTAAAATTCGCAATACCATGCGGTTCCTGCTGGGTAACCTCAATGATTTTGACACATCAGAGATTTTACCACTTTCCGAAATGCCCGAACTGGACCGGGTGATACTGCATCGCTTGTATGAATTGGATCAGGTGAATAAMCAGGCCATTGCCGATTTTAATTTCAACCGGATTTATACGGCCTTGTATCATTTCTTTACGGTGGACCTGAGCGCCTTTTATTTTGATATTCGCAAGGACTGTCTCTATTGTGACGGGGYKKSYAGCATCCGCCGCCGGGCGGCCCGCACGGTTCTTGATCAGCTGTTTTACGTGCTGACCAAGATGATGGCCCCCATATTGGTCTTTACCGCTGAGGAAATCTGGCAATCCAGATTCCCGGACGATGCGGATAGCATCCATTTGCAGACCTTCCATGATATTCCGGCGGACTGGCGGGATGATGCACTGGCCGCCAAATGGGAAAAGGTCCGCAGCCTGCGCAAGGTCATGACTGGCGCGCTGGAAGTGGAACGGCGCGAGAAGCGTATTGGCTCCTCTTTGCAAGCACAGGTGACGGTCTATGTGGCCGACCCGTCCTATGAGGCGACCATGGAAAATATCGATCTGGCGGAACTGAGCATAACGTCCCATGCGGAACTTGTGGTCGGGAAGGCTCCGGACGGGGCATTCACCCACGAAGATGTGGCCGATGTGGCGGTGGTCAGCCGTCTGGCCGGGGGCGGTAAATGCGAACGCTGCTGGCAGGTCTTGCCGACAGTGGGCAGCATTGCAGGCCATGAGGATATATGTTCGCGCTGCGCCGATGTGGCAGGGGCGGCAGAATAGGCATGTTGGCCAAAGAATCCCATAACGGTCTGCTGGTCATTGTGATCGCCCTGTTTCTGGACCGGGTGAGCAAATGGTGGATCATGGATATTCTGGCGCTGCCAAAGATTCAGATGGTCAAAATTCTGCCTTTCTTTAACTTACAATGGGCGGAGAACAGAGGCATCAGTTTCGGCATGTTCCCGGCGGATGGCGATATTGGCCGCTGGGGTCTGGTGGTTGTGACCGCCCTGATCGTCATTGGGCTTGGTGTCTGGCTTAAATCGGTGCAAACCAGACTATTGGCCATTGCCCTTGGGCTGGTGATCGGCGGGGCGCTGGGCAATATTTATGACCGGGCGACTTTGGGTTATGTGGCTGATTTTTTCCAGTTTTATGTGGGAAATTGGTCATTCGCGATTTTTAATGTGGCGGACAGTTGCATTTCGGTCGGGGCCGCGTTATTAGTTTGGGACAGCTTTTTCGGGCCAAAGCCTGAACAGGCTCCCTCGGATCAGGATCAATCCTGACGGGATCAGGTAAAGAAGGAAAAATGCGTGCGACATAAATTGTTATCAATGGGTATGATCTTGGCCGTTGTCGGGTTGCTCCCGGCCTGTACAAAACTTGCCGGCCCTGATGAATTCAGCGTATTGAAAAACCCGCCATTGGTGGTGCCGCCGGATTATCACCTGCGTCCGCCAGGGGATGCAAGTTCCGTCAAGGGGGCCTTCACACCACAGGAAATCGCCAAACGCGCCCTGTTCGGTAATAAAGGCTAGAGCAATATCAGACCTATTTGACCCATTTGACCGGGATAATTTTGACTTATGGCGAGCGGAGGATTGAAATGCGATGCGGGGCATCGGATGAAAGCCTGAGCGTAGCCATAAATCAAAAGAACCCGGCCTTCGGTGTCTCTGCATAGCTTTACGGATGCGTTGCGCCATTTGTCCGATGCGCCGCATCGCACGCATAACGCGTCTGCCCGTAAAGCTATGCAGAGACATCAAATTGAGTCAAATAGGTCTGATATTGCTCTAAAGCATTTTCCGTTTATAGGCCGCGCGGCCTGCCTCAGCCAAAACCAATATAACACCGATGGTTATAAGGCTTATGCTGTACCCATTTGCAATGCCGCTTGCGCCGGCGGTGATCAATCCCATGCCTGCACCAAAAGTCACGCCTTTAAATAATTTCATGATATGTCCCTCTCTCCTTTATTTCACATGAATTATTAGAGGGGGAATATGTTCACAGCGTGAAAGAAATAAGGTATTCTCGTGGCATTAATGTGTCAGCATAGGGACCGGCCTTGAAAATACGTATCTTATCAGAAAATACCATCAATCAGATTGCCGCCGGCGAGGTCATTGAACGCCCGGCCAGCGCGGTGAAGGAACTGGTGGAAAACGCCATTGATGCGGGGGCCCATAACATTCAGGTGGTGATGACAGACGGCGGGCGGGCCTTGATCTCGGTCAGTGATGATGGCCGGGGCATGAACGGCGAAGAATTAAAGCTGTGCGTGGAACGTCATGCCACCTCCAAGCTTAAGGAAGAAGACCTAACGGATATAACCACCATGGGCTTTCGCGGTGAGGCTCTGCCGTCAATTGCCTCTGTCAGCCGCCTGTCCCTGACCAGCCGCGCGCAGGGTAGCGATGAGGTCTGGAAGGTTGAGGTGAACGGGGGGCGCAAGATGCCTCTGCAACCGGCGGCCATGAATGAAGGCACCAAGGTAGACATCAGGGATTTATTCTATGCCACCCCGGCGCGGCTGAAATTTCTGAAG
>NVVY01000025.1 GCA_002749135.1 Alphaproteobacteria bacterium
AATAAAAAGCGGATTCTGTCCGTTGGTCCGGCCCAAAAAGGCTCCCGTCATGACAAGAGGATTTTCGATGAAAGCCGKGTCRTAAAGCCGCCKGATATGATGGTTTTAGGAGATTTAGGGTATCTGGGGACGGGTTTTGAAATTCCGATTAAAAAGCCGNAAAAGAGGGYGCTTTCAAAAGAGGACAAAAGGTATAATYGTTGGCATTCCGGGCTTCGCGTTGGTGTGGAGCACGCGATTGGCCGCATGAAAAAGTTCAGGATMTTTGCCGATATTCATCGGAAGGGCGGCCTGCAAAACATGATCGCGAAGAATGTAGGGGCCTTGGCAAACATCAATTTGAAAACAGTTTAAAATCWGGCCGTAGAAATAAATGTGTCCGCTTAATTATCTGCTATTGTGAATCGAGTCTACTATATAAGGCCTTGTGTTCGAACCACGTTGGAACCATCGCATTTYAGAATCTAAATGGTGGCTTTTGACCTGATATGGGCATAGCTGGACATGGGGAACCACCGTGCAACTGAATTAACCAGATAGGCTTCGCCAATCAATTCAAGCTGCCCGGCGCTAAGAGCCGCTTTCACCGAAACATCCCCCATCCAAATTGATGCCAGTGTGATTAGGCTACCGCTTAAATATATATCAACATCTCTGCCGGGGTCATCTGYRCATAGGTCAACCGTATCGCCATTGGCAATCARCCACCATTTTTGATAACTATCCTGTTCCGGGAATTGAATRCAAAAAACTGTATCGCCTTCGGGCAGTTCATCAACCTTGAGTGTTCGGTGGAAATCCCACATAAAACAAGCTACATCTATGTCTTCGTCTTCCAGTCGTCTTCGCGCCCAACGCAGTCCCCACCTTGCGAGATGATCAATGATGGGCGCAAGTTCTTTRCCACTATGGGTCAGGCGGTATTCGGTGCCTTTTTGRCCRGGAATTGTTTTTTTGATGATGAGACCCTGCTCAATCATGTTTTTTAAGCGTGCGCTGAGTACCGAAGGTGAGATGCGCACTATTGCCCGTTCAAAATCATTATACCTTGTRCCGCCCATGAATAGCTCACGCAAGATGAGCAAAACYCATTTATCCCCAATGATACCTGCCGCTTTCACTGCGGGGCAAAGACTGCCGGATTTGTGCAAAAGTCACTCCCGTATGAACAGCTACTAAATCCGTAGTTCATTACTACGCATTCAATAGCCGATTTCTATTTGTCCGATAGTATCAAAAGGTTTGGCYACCCTTTATCGTTTCATAAYAATAGAAAACATTAAARCAAAAGGAGGYTGTGATGTCCAGTCCTAACAGGTTAGGCGGCCATCAAGGCTATTCTGAAGGCTGCGGAGGAAAGCTGTGTTGTCCTTCAGACAATCAAACAAGGGCCWSTTATAGAGTGGRRCTRTAAAAYCCARTRAYCCRYCAAKACCSCCTCATGTGAATTTTATCAAAAGGAAAATCAAATGCCCCTGTTCATATTGCTCTTCAGTCTGGYKTCCTACAGCCTCTTTCTCGGCACATTCGTTTATCTGGTTCTTTTTGTCAGCGGGGGAATATTCACWGAATGGTTCTCGTTCCTGACACCTTTAAAAACCATAGATTCAGGCCAATCGAGTTTTACCGTTCCCGGCCTGACAGCCATAGCCAGTAACCTTGTAATATTGCTRTCCTTTGGCCTYCAGCATAGTATCATGGCCCGTAAAGCCTTCAAAAAGGCCTTGACCAGAATTGTGCCAGAAGCCGCTGAACGTAGTGTATTTGTAYTGGCRACATCACTTGTYCTTTGYTGGACTTACWTAGCCTGGCAACCTGYGACAGGCTCCGTATGGCATGTTGAAGGTATTGGCAAAATATTATTATCCGCACTTTTTTTGCTGGGTGCTATCCTCGTCCTTTGGGCAACKTTCATGATCAATCAYTGGGAGCTTTTTGGGTTGGCCCAGGCMTGGCGAAATTTCCGCCGGCACGAAGCCYCAARAYTKGAATTCAAAGAGCCTGCACTTTATAAATTCTCACGCCACCCGCTTTATCTGGGTATCATTATCGTTTTTTGGGCAACACCTRTAATGACCACAGGCCACCTTCTTTTCGCCAGTATATGGACCGCATATGTGTTCATTGGTATTGGGTACGAAGAAAAAGATATGATAGATACTTTTGGAAATAGTTACATAGACTATATKAAGCGGGTGCCTCAGATGTTTCCATTTGGTCGCAGAAAATAATCAATTTCGTGGGGATACCTCAGGGTCAGAGTTAATTTATCAATTGGGTCATATTGATTCACCATTGGTTCACAAAGTAACTCCGACCCCATTGACCTGCTCTGAAACCTCNTTTTTTCTGCCGTTTCTGAGCTTGCCATGAAGTGCAACTGCGGATACAACTCGCCGTGCAGGGCTATCTCGGTGTTGCCTTGCTTGCTTAAGCCCTTCTTTTGACSGTAACTGNTCGCATGACCAACAACACAACGCGCATAAAGGCCRATAACCACAGCCAGATACCCTTTGTAACGTGTGGTATTTCTTTTTWTAATTTTGYTGCTGAAGGGCAGGCGRCCCTGTCTAGATGAAATGTTTGTATAATATCGGCCTTGAGGTTGCTGAAACATGGGATTGGCAGGGATTTCAGCCATAGGGCTATAGTCTATTCYGGCAGAATTGCATTATCAGCCAGAATCTGRCCCGCAAGATATAATGATCCGCAGATAAGAACCCGTACGGGTTCTGGGACATCAATTGATCGAAGTGCCTCTGTYACSGACGGGRYGCTTTGTGCGTTCAGCCCTATGCTACGGGCCAGTTCTGCGATGGCATCTGCATCATGGCTGTCTTCACCYGTAACTTTAACGCCGTAAAATTTCACTATATTGCCTTTAAGGGGGGTCAGGAAACCGGCCRCATCCTTGTTGGCCATCATGCCGCAAATCACATGGAGGGGCCGCTCGTCCGGCGCGGCAAAAAAGTCCGCCAGAATTTGACCCGCCGCCGGATTATGGCCGCCGTCCAGCCACAGCGCACTGCCCAAGGGTAACATATGGCCGAAAGCGCTGTCCGTTATATCCTGCAGGCGCGCGGGCCAGTGGGCGGATGTGATTCCTTCGGCGARCTCAYCCGCWGTGAYWKYGAYYTTATCCTGATGGCGCAGGCAGGCAATGGCCAGTCCCGCATTGGTGATTTGATGGGTGCCGTGCAAATTTGGGTGGGGCAGGCTGAGGCTTCCCCTGCTATCCTGATAGGTAAACCCATCTGCTGTTTTATGCACCGACCAGTCGTCAATGACTGTTGCCCCTACTTCCCGGSCRTGATCCATGATGGCCTTTTTTGCGGCGGGGGTCTGAGGGGCCAGAACAAGGGGAACGCCGCTTTTGGCTATCCCGGCCTTTTCATGGGCGATACCAGCCAATTCGGTGCCGAGAAACTGTTCATGGTCAATGGAGACCGGGGTKATTACGGTGCTGAGGGGCTTGCCTACCACATTGGTGGCATCCAGCCGYCCGCCAAGGCCCACTTCCATGAGCAGAATATCCGCAGGGTTTTGGGTAAAGGCCATCAGGGCGACGGCGGTGGTGATTTCAAAATAGGTGATCGGTGTATCCCCGTTGATCTTCTCACAGGCGATGAGATTGTCCAGCAGGCGGTCCTCATCAATGATTTTGCCCGCGAGCCGKATRCGTTCGGCGAACCGGACCAGATGGGGCGAGCTATAGACATGAACCCGCARSTTKGCKGCCTCCAATATGGCGCGCAGGTAAGCAACCGTGGAGCCTTTGCCATTGGTGCCCGCCACATGGATGACCGGCGGTAATTTATCTTCGGGATGGCCCAGCCTTTCCAGCAACCGTTCCATGCGCCCCAGACTCAGGTCGATCTTCTTGGGATGGAGCCGCTGTAGCCGCGCCAGTACCCTGTCAGATATGGTGGTCATTCAGGCCGCTTTGGCTTGCTTGCACAACAGGCCCAGAAGCTGGATCAGCTTGCCCCGAATTTCATGGCGGTGSGTGATCATGTCAACCATGCCATGCTCAAACAGATATTCGGATTTCTGAAAGCCCTCGGGCAGTTCTTCGCGGATGGTGTCCTTGATCACCCGCGGCCCGGCAAAACAGATCAGCGCATTTGGCTCGGCAATCTGCACATCCCCCAACATGGCGTAGGAGGCCGTAACCCCGCCCGTGGTTGGATCGGTCAAGACAACAATGTAAGGTAGCCCYGCATCCTTGACCATTTCAACGGCCACCGTGGTCCGGGGCATTTGCATCAGGGACAGGATACCTTCCTGCATCCGCGCCCCRCCAGCGGCGGTGAACAGCACCAGCGGCACTTTTTTCGAGATCGCGTGCTGCGCCGCYGCAATGATACCATTGCCCACRCCCATGCCCATGGAGCCGCCCATGAACATGAAATTCTGAACCGCGATAACTGCGTTTATATTGCCCATCTGACCGTAAGCTACCGCGATGGCGTCATCAAAGTCGCAATTGGCGCGCGCGGCTTTCAAGCGATCGGTATATTTCTTYTGATCCCTGAATTTYAGGGGGTCGCTGTTGGGTTTGGGCAGGTCGATGAGGGCGTATTTYCCGTCATTGAACAAATGCTTGAACCGGGTTTTGGGYCCGATRCGCCCGTGAAAGCCACAGCTCTGACAGACAGACTGAATTTCCAGATAGTCTTTCAGATACAGCAGTTGACCGCAGCCCTTGCATTTATGCCACAGGTTATCCGGTGTTTCTTTTTTCTTTTCAAGAACCGCCTGAATTTTCGGACGGACGAAATTGGTTATCCAGTTCATTCTGCACCCACACTCCGGCTAAGGCTTTTAACAAAGTCAAGGACTCTACTGGTAAGTTCAGGATTTGCAAGCCCTTCTTGATCAATATTAGACTGAATAATGTTAACAATTGCCGAACCGACCACCACCGCATCGGCAAATTTGGCGAAATTCTGCGCATTTTCAGGGGTTTTAATGCCAAAGCCCACCGCAACGGGCAGATCGGTCTGTTGACGGATCATGTCCACCGCCGCCTTCACCGGGCCCAGATCCGGAACCGCCGTGCCAGTGATTCCCGCAATGGAAACATAATAAAGAAAGCCCGATCCATTCCGCAAAATATGGTCAAGCCGCGCGGGGTCCGTGGTGGGGGTCGCCAGATGGATACAGCCCATRCCMGCCGCTTTGGCCGGRAKGGCAAGTTCATTATCTTCTTCCGGSGGYAGGTCAACAATGATCAGCCCRTCCACCCCGGCRKCMAGSGCRTCRGYGAGGAAGGCMTCCACCCCGTATATATAGATCGGATTATAATAGCCCATMAGGATRATRGGGGTTAYATCGTCCTGCGTTCGGAATTCACGGACCATTTGCAGGGTTTTCCGTACCGTCATACCACCCGCAAGTGCCCGAATGCCGGCGGCCTGTATGGCGGGGCCATCGGCCATGGGGTCGGAAAARGGCATGCCCAGYTCGATAATATCCGCTCCGGCGGCGGGCAGGCCGCGCAAAATAGTGAGGGCGGYATCATAATCCGGGTCCCCYGCCGTGGTGAAGGTGATTAACGCTGASCGCCCTTGGRCTTTCAGGTSGGCAAATCTTTTTTCTATGCGTTCCAGTCCCATRTTAAATYTYYGCYCCCAGAGCTTTGGCCACGGTGAAAATATCCTTGTCCCCCCGGCCACTGAGGTTCATGACCATGATATGRTCYTTGGGCAGGGYYGGGGCCAGCTTYATCACCCAGGCGATGGCATGGGCGCTTTCCAGTGCCGGAATAATGCCCTCAAGCTCCGTACAGAGTTGAAAGGCCTTCAGGGCTTCCCGGTCGGTGATGGGCACATATTTCACCCGGCCTGTCTCATGGAGCCAGCTATGCTCCGGTCCGATGCCCGGATAATCCAGTCCGGCGGAAATGGAATGGGCTTCTTCAATCTGGCCGTCCTCATYCATGAGCAGATAGGTGCGGTTGCCGTGCAATACCCCCGGCTTGCCCCCGGAGAGCGAGGCGGCATGCTTGTTCGTGTCAAGGCCAAGTCCGGCGGCYTCAACCCCGTATATRTCAATRTCYTCRTCCAGAAATTCATGGAACAGGCCGATGGCGTTGGACCCACCGCCAACGCAGGCGACCAGACTGTCRGGCAGGCGGCCTTCTTTCAGTAAAATCTGTTCMCGGGTTTCCGTRCCRATGATGCTTTGAAAATCGCGCACCAGTTCCGGGTARGGGTGCGGCCCGGCGGCGGTGCCGATGATRTAGAAGGTRTCGTCAACGTGGGCCACCCAGTCGCGCATGGCCTCATTCATGGCRTCTTTCAGGCTTTGGGAGCCACAGGTGACGGGGATGACCTCGGCCCCCAGTAATTTCATSCGGAACACATTGGGCTTTTGCCGYTCAATRTCCTTTTCCCCCATATAGACCACGCATTTCATGCCAAAGCGGGCGCAGACGGTKGCGGTGGCGACCCCATGYTGWCCGGCCCCGGTTTCGGCGATGATGCGSGTYTTGCCCATGCGCCGGGCCAATAAAATCTGACCAACGCARTTRTTKATCTTATGGGCGCCGGTATGRTTAAGCTCYTCRCGCTTGAAATAKATCTTGGCCCCGCCCAGATGTTCGGTGAAACGTTCGGCGTRATAGAGCGGGCTGGGCCGTCCGACAAAATCCGAGAGCAAACCGTCAAATTCCRCCTTGAAAGCCGGATCATTYYTGGCTGTTTTATAGGCGTTCTCCAGCTYCAATATGAKCGGCATCAGGGTTTCGGCGACAAAACGCCCGCCGAAAATGCCGAATCGCCCRTCATTATCCGGRCCGGACCGATATGTRTTTTTCRTCATAKACTRTTCACTCTGCTCATAAAGGCTTTTATTTTGGCRMTRTCTTTCAGGCCGGGGCGGCTTTCAACGCCGCTGGAGACATCAATCATTTGCGCGCCGCTGATGGCGATGGCTTCGGCTATATTATCCATATTCAGGCCGCCGGACAACATCCACGGCAGGTTTATTTCTGCCGCCTGAATGATGTTCCAGTCAAAGGCGCGGCCATTGCCGCCGGGCAGGGCACCCGTCAGGTCCGTGGGGGCCTTGGCATCAAAAAGCAGCA
The DNA here is from genome assembly GCA_002749135.1 of Alphaproteobacteria bacterium. Taxonomy (GTDB): domain Bacteria; phylum Pseudomonadota; class Alphaproteobacteria; order Sphingomonadales; family Emcibacteraceae; genus Paremcibacter. The sequence goes on from NVVY01000025.1 coordinate 7,091, forward strand.
TATCTGCGCAGCTTTCATAGGCGCGGGCCACGGCCATATCATCGGGGCCGGATAGCGCGATAGCTTTCATCACGGGCCGCTTGAAACGGGCTTTGATCTCTTGTACACGGGCGGGGCTTTCTGATCCATGCAACTGCAACAGGTCAAGAGGGGCCACGGCCAATATTCGGTCAAGTTGGCTGTCCTTTGGGTTGACAAAGACCCCGGTTTTGACCACGGATGACGGAATATCTTTGCATAATTCCGCTACTTGTTCGGGGCTGATGTTGCGCGGTGATTTGGCAAAAAAGACAAACCCCAGATGGCTGGCCTCGGCATCCACGGCGGCCTTTACGGTTTCGCGGGTGGTCAGGCCGCATATCTTGGCGCGGATGGTCATGGGGTGTCGTTCAGCTGTTGGGCGATCATTTCGGCGGCCTGCGCCGGATTATCGGCCTGGGTAATCGGGCGGCCAATGACCAGATAATCCGCACCAAGGGAAATGGCCTCCGCCGGGGTCATGATCCGTTTCTGATCTCCCGCGTCACTGCCTGCGGGGCGAATACCGGGCACCACCAGTATGAAATCGGGACCACAGGCTTTGCGAATGGCAGTAATCTCAAAGGGCGAACAGACCACACCGTCAAGGCCGCTGCTTTGCGCGAGCTTTGCCATGCGCACCACCTGATCCTTAACCGGAGTGGACATCCCAACGTCGGCAAGGTCATCGTCATCCAGACTGGTCAGAATTGTGACCCCGACCATAAGGGGCCGTTTGCCGCCCGTATTTGCGGCGGCTTGCGCGGCGGCATTGGCGGCAGCGGTCATCATGGCGGCTCCCCCGCCCGTATGGATGGTCATAATCATGGGGTTTAAGGGCATGAGCGCATGGACGGCCTTGGCAACTGTGTTTGGAATATCATGGAGCTTCAGGTCAAGGAAGATAGGCATGCCGGATTTGGCCACATGGGAAAAGCCCGCCGGCCCATTGGCGCCGAAAAATTCCAGCCCCAGCTTGACCCCGCCGATATATTTCCGCAATTTGGCCGCCAGCCCGAAAGCCCCGTGGGGGTCCGTGGTGTCCAGCGCACATAATATACGTTGTGAGGGGAGCATGTATTTCATTTGATCGTCTCATTCGGGTCAGGCGTGGTAACTTCTTTAAGCTGTTTTTCCAGATCACGAATTTTTTTGGCTTGCCGCCGATTATGGTGGGCTTGTTTGATGGATTTTATGGTCATGACCAGGGCCCCGGCCCCAAGGCCGATAAAAATACCAGCAAACAATACCACATAAAGCGGCACATCCCAGCCAAAGGGCAGGGGGTGCAGGCTGAAGAATACGTCTGTTCTGTTTGAAACCGCGGCAATGATGCAAAAGGCCGTGAAGATAACAAAAGCCGCAAAGGCCAAAATACGCATGGATATATCCTGCCTTTAAAATAGGCGTTACGGGAGGTGGTTACTTCTTGTTAAGCCGTTCCCGCAGGTCTTTACCGGTTTTAAAATAGGGCACATATTTTTCCGGCACATTCACCGTTTCACCGGTGCGCGGGTTACGCCCGATACGTTTTGGCCGATGCTTGACAGAAAAGGCCCCGAAACCCCGAAGCTCCACCCGGTTGCCCTTGGCCAGGGCGTCGGTAATTTCCTCAAAAATAGTATTGACGATCCGCTCCACGTCACGTTGATAAAGATGGGGGTTGGCCTCAACCAGACGCATAATCAACTCTGACTTTATCATCACTAATTCCCTTAAAATTGAATCTTCCTGATTTTTATTCCTTGCAGGGTGCCAGAGACTTTTTGCCCCGTCAAGGTTAAGTCCCTAAAAAAAAGGCATTTTTAGGGGTATTAGGCCGTATAATGATAAATAATCTAAATTTTGCGGTAAAAAACCCGCCCGGATAACCGGACGGGTCTGAAAATATACAGGAGAAATATCTGTTTGAGGGAAAATGTCCTCAGTGATTCAGATTATTTCTTGTCTTTGCTGGCGGCCAAAGCGGCCCCCAGAATATCGCCGAGGCTCGCACCGCTGTCGGAAGAACCATACTGTTTGACAGCTTCTTTTTCTTCCGTGATTTCCAGCGCCTTGATGCTCAGGCCGACTTTGCGGTTTTTCTTGTCGAAAGAGGTAACCATGGCGTCCACTTTGTCCCCGGCAGAGAAACGCTCTGGCCGTTGTTCGGAACGATCCCGGCTCAGGTCAGCGCGGCGGATGAAGGCTTCCATGGGCGTATCATCTTCGCCAAGAGTAACCTCAAGGCCATTTTCGGTCACTTTGGTAATCATACAGGTTACCGTGCCACCTTTTTTCAGGCCCTTGACAGTGCCGATCGGATCGGAGGTCAGCTGTTTGATGCCAAGAGAGATACGTTCTTTSGCAATATCANAWATMSWKWNATRWCCNGCTTTGGTCCTGTCACCCTTTTTATATTCAGCAAGGGCAAYCTCGCCGGATTTRTTCCAGTCCAGATCGGAYAGATGAACCATGCCGTCCACTTCGCCGTCYGACAGGCCGATGAACATACCAAATTCGGTGATATTCTTGATCTCGCCTTCGATTTCAGTGCCCACCGGATATTTATCGGCAAAGGCATCCCACGGATTGTCCAGACATTGTTTCAGGCCAAGGGAGATGCGACGTTTTTCCGGATCAATTTCCAGAACCATAACTTCGACTTCCTGGCTGGTGGAAACGATCTTGCCGGGATGAACATTTTTCTTGATCCAGCTCATTTCAGACACATGAACCAGACCTTCAATACCCTCTTCCAGCTCAACAAAAGCACCATAATCGGTGATATTTGTGATCCGGCCCTTGAGCTTGGTGCCCAGCGGGAATTTGGCTTCCACAGTGGACCATGGGTCTTCAAGCAGCTGTTTCATGCCAAGGGAGATACGCTGTGTTTCCTGATTCAGGCGAATGATCTGTACATTGATGGTATCACCGATGTTAAGAACTTCAGTGGGATGGTTGATCCGTTTCCATGAAATATCAGTCACATGAAGCAGGCCGTCAATGCCGCCCAAGTCAACAAAGGCACCGTAATCAGTGATATTCTTGACGATACCCTCGACCACCTGACCATCAGCCAATGTGGTGATCAGCTCGGCCCGCTGTTCGGCGCGGGTTTCTTCCAATATGGCCCGGCGGGAAACAACGATGTTGCCGCGCTTGCGGTCCATTTTCAAAATCTGGAAGGGCTGTGTGATATTCATCAGCGGGGTTACGTCCCGGATGGGCCGTACATCAACCTGTGATCCGGGCAGAAAGGCCACCGCGCCGTTCAGGTCAACAGTAAATCCGCCTTTCACGCGGCCAAAGATAACGCCGTCAACACGTTCTTCGGCTTCGTAGGATTTTTCCAATACGGTCCAGGATTCTTCYCGGCGGGCTTTTTCACGGGACAGGATCGCTTCGCCGGTGGCATTTTCAATGCGCTCGACAAAGATGTCTACTTTGTCGCCAACGGCAAGCTCGGTATCTTGCCCCGGGCCTGCGAATTCTTTTAAGGGGACACGGCCTTCAGCTTTGAGGCCAATGTCAATGGTTGCGGCTTCTTTATCAATTGCGATGATGGTTCCGGTAACGACTTTACCGTCGAATTTTTCATCTGCGCCAAAGACTTCGTCGAGCATTGCGGCGAAATCTTCGGTACTTGGTGCCATTTGTTCAGCAGTCATGTAATATTTTCTCTCTTCGTTTTCATATCGTTTATCGGGCCAGCCGGTTGTTTCCGGCGGTCTTGCGGTTAAACAAAACGGGTTCATATAAATGCACAAACACCTTGGCTCCCCTCTTGCTAAGGTGAGTCAGGTGGTTGTCATTTCATCCGAAACCAGCTTTAACGCCTGTTCGAACACGGCTTCTATATCTGAATTCGTTGTATCAAGCAAGTGTGCGTTTGCGGCGGCTTTCAGCGGCGAATTCGGGCGGGTCATGTCCCGTTCGTCCCGCTGGATCAGCTCCGCCAGAATGGCCTGATAGTCGGCGTCAGTGCCTTCTGGGCCAAATTCCTCTAAAAACCGCCGTTTTGCACGGGTTTCAGCACGTGCAGTGATGAAAATCTTGACATCCGCATCGGGGCAGACAACGGTGCCGATGTCCCGGCCATCCAGAACGGCCCCGGCCTTGCCCTCCGGCGGATGGGCGGCAAAATCCCGCTGAAAATCCAGTAAAGCGGCCCGWACYTCSGSCACAGCGGATATTTTCGAGGCCATGCTGCCAGTCGATTCGCTTTTGATCTCCGGGTCGGTGAGATCCAGTTTGCCCACATTCTGTGCGGCCTTGATAGCATTGCCGTCCGTACGATGGGCCTCCAGCGCCACGGCCCKATACAGGCTGCCCGTGTCCAGATAAGCATAATCAAAATGCTGTGCCAGCCGCCGGGCCAATGTGCCCTTGCCCGATGCCGCCGGACCGTCAATGGCGATAACCGTCATGGAGCCTCTCCTTCGATTTGGGCGCCAAGACCATTCATAAGGRCGGTAAAACCCGGAAAGCTGGTTTCAATGACGGTGCCGTCATCCACMGAAACCGGCCTGTCCGTTCCCATGCCGAGGGTCAGGAAAGACATGGCGATGCGGTGGTCCAGATGAGTCGTKACCTGTGCGCCGCCTGTTATRGTGTTTGATCCGGTGAYGGTCATGCCGTCCTCATGTTCGGCAACCGTAACGCCGCAGGCCTTTAATCCYGCYACCATAACCGCGATCCGGTCRCTTTCCTTGACCCTGAGTTCGGACAGGCCGTGCATGACCGTATCACCCTCGGCAAAGCTTGCGGCAATGCACAGGACGGGATATTCATCAATCATGGACGGGGCGCGGCCCATGGGCACGGTAATGCCGGTGAGTTTGCTATGGCGCACATGAATATCGGCCACTGATTCGCCGCACTCCAGCCKTTCGTTGACGAATCTTATATCCGCACCCATCTCCCGCAGGGTTACATATATACCGGTGCGGGAGGGATTCATGCCGACATTTTCAATGATGATGCCTGAACCGGGGGTAATCAGCGCCGCTACAGTTGGAAAGGCCGCCGAGGAAGGGTCCGCCGGCACCCGCATTTCCCGGGCGGTCAGGTCCGGCTGTCCGGTAACGGTGATGGTCTTGCCATCACTTTCAATCGGCACCCCGAAATGGGCGAACATGCGTTCCGTATGATCGCGGGTYGGGGTTGGTTCAATGACCGTGGTCTTGCCGGGTGTATTGAGGGCCGCCAGCAGGATGGCCGACTTCACTTGCGCTGAGGCCACGGGAAGCTCATATTCGATGGGCATCGGGTCCATAATGCCCGTCACGGTGAGCGGCAGAGTCATGCCCTCAGCCCCCGCAAAGCCTGCGCCAAATTTCGACAGGGGGTCTGTGACCCGCTTCATAGGTCGCCCGGACAGGGAGGCATCACCGGTAAAGACGGTCTGAAAAGGATAGCTGGACACCAGCCCCATGATCAGCCGCGCGCCGGTGCCGCTGTTGCCCATGTCCAGCGGCTTTTCAGGTTGGATCAAGCCGCCAATGCCGACGCCGTGGACCAGCCAGTCCCCATCCTTTTCACGGGTAATATCCGCTCCCATGGCGCTCATGGCATGGGCGGTATTGAGCACATCCTCACCCTCCAACAGGCCGGATATGCGGCTCTGTCCGATGGCCATGGTGGCCATGATCAGGGCACGGTGGGAGATGGATTTATCACCGGGAACCCTGACGGTGCCGGTGAGTTTGCGGGCTTTTCTGGAAAATAGGTCTGTCATGGGCCTCAGATAGCATAATTTTAGTCAGAGTGACCAGCGAATATATRCATTTTRGGGATAAAAAAAACCTGATCTGCGAATAGTCTTTGACAGTCGGCTTTTTCCGTGGCAAGTGATTGCCTTTCGTGAATGAACTTGTGAATATGGTTTAAGGAGAATTACGTTGGCTAATCCTGAATGGGGAACCAAGCGTCAGTGCCCGAAATGCGGCACGCGGTTTTATGACTTGGGCAATTTTGAACCGATTGTCTGTATTGATTGTGAACATAAGTTCAAACCCGAGGTCATTCTAAAAAGCAAAATGGCACCGCTTGAACTGATGCCGGCAGAAAAAACCGAGGATACGGAAGAAGAACTGCTGAAAGAAGTTGCTAACGATGATATTGAAATCGAAGCCGATGACAATACCGTTGTTCTGAGTGATGATGACGACAGCAATGTTGCGGATGCGGTTATAAAACCGTCTCCGAAAAATCCTGACGAATAATTTTTTATCTTTCCGCTTGATTAAACGGTTCGGGGATAATAAATATTGCGGGCCGATCAGCTCAGAGAGTCGGGCATGTTGAAGWGTGGATAAGGGGCTATAGCTCAGTTGGGAGAGCGCTTCGCTGGCAGCGAAGAGGTCAACGGTTCGAACCCGTTTAGCTCCACCATTCTTTTCAATAACTTAAGCTATTCTTTAGAATTGTTCTAATCATGTTTYCCCTCGTAAGTGAAATGTAAGTGCGAGTTGAAATAAATCTTTTTACTCAGTTCATACTCATTAGAAAATTCTTTGAACCGAATCCACAGACTATTGAAAACACACTTGACCCTTCCTCACAAAATATTTTCAGAATTTTAGATATCCTAACCGACTTAATTTCCAATAAAAAACTTACGTGCAAAGTCAGGCAAACTGATGATAAGCCAAAACAAATTGCCGCCCGCATTTTTGCTCGTGACTTTGGAATTCTTGCCCTCATACAAGATAGGTCAAAAAACTACTACATAGTCGGTTCTAAAAAAGGTTATTCTGCCCTTGATATTTTTGTAGATTGAAGCCGATGGCCATGGATATGGCGTTGATTTTGTCGCCAATYCTGCCTTTTAGCCAGTTTCTCGAGCCGACTTTACGGTCATTCTTGCAGTGGCCGATGACAGGTTCAATGGCGTTGCGCCGCTTCATGCGTTTTTTTATTGCCGGGGTGATCCCGCGCTTCCTTCGTGCCAGTATGATCGCCGTAGCATCATCTTTGATGCCGTGACCCCGGTAGCCCAGGTCAACCTGAACTTCGCGGGGTTTATCAGCGACAGCAGAATAAATGTGATCAATATTTTCATCGAACTACCCTTGTCCACGTTATATCCGGTCAATATTTGCATCATATCCTCCCTATCGGCCCCACGGCTTGCGGTCACCAGCATACTTCCGGGCAAGATCGGTGTTCAACAAAAACTCTGATAGTGTCTTGTTGCCAGTCCATAAATTGGTGAGGGTGCAGCTATATTTACCCGTGCCTTTACGGACAATCCAGAACCTGTTGGTTGCCAGAACCCCCTGAACAAAGCCCTTGGCCTGATAAGCACTGGTTTTTTCAGACCGGCATTTGCCGTGCAGTTCCGGCGCGTCAATGGCAAGCAGCCGGATATGTTCGCCGTTAACCACCACCGTGTCGCCGTCGATGACATACATGGACGCCGTTTAACCATCAAAAACCGGCGTAATCGGCGGCCTGTCACGCTTCTTGTGGCTGAGGGCTGCTTCAAGACCGCCCTCGACAAGACGCCGGCGTAGACGCTGTACCGTCGCTCTGTAATGCGCCCGTCCAGCCGCCCGCCGCCGCCAGTTATATCAGCCTTTAACAATACCCGCGCCTTCAAAAAGCCGTCCTGCAGCATCGTGCCCCTCACTCAATTCAATCAAAACAACCGGTTTGCCACGTCTCATAATCCATCTTCCGTAAAAAATGAATTATGAACAAAGAATAGCATTTATGGTTAATTTTGTTTGAATAAGCTTGAATTACTTTGAATAAGCTTGAATCTCCCATTGGGGCTATATCTTAACATTCTCTTATATGCGTATCATCGCWYAKWWMTKWRYGKAKMRMYGYWWWGWYRTRWAWRGWKMRAWRWRAWRMYRTWTWNAAGTWYMWAWMRRRACTATTTTTAAGTATCTATCAGGACTATTTGCAGCTGCGACGATGATCAGTATCGTTCCGGCACATGCCGGGATTATTTACAGCAATGACTTTGAAACAAATACCAACGGCTTTAGCGATAACGCCACGGGTATATTGCCAACCAATAATACGGGCGGTAATTCCATTTGGTTAGGTGGGGACACGTCTTTTTCCAACAGGGGGGTAATACTGACGCTGAATGGCCTTACTGTGGGTAATGTGTATGATATTGCCTTTGATCTTTATCTGGGGGGAAGCTGGGATGGGTCAGGGTCTTTTGGGCCTGATTATTTCTGGTTGGAATCCAGTTCTGCTGGAATGTTGGTGCATGCGACATTTGTTAATGATTTTCCGATGGGGCAATCGGGAAAAACCCAGACATATTCAGATGCTACGCCATTGGGAGACGGTGGAGAGCAAGTAGCCAGATCAGGTGTGGACGTCGTTAGGGGCTTTCCAATCTATTATTTTGGCCATGGGGCCGGTAATCCGATGCTGTCCTTTACGGCAGGAAGTATGACAGAATTTCTCACCTTTCGTTCATTGGACTGGCAAAGGATAAATGGTGAATATTTTGCCATTGATAATGTGGCTATCAGCACGAAAACCCTCGCCGGGATCACCACGTCAGTCCCTGAACCCGCGCCACTTGCGTTACTGGGGCTTGGCCTGATGGGTCTGGGTATTTCGCGGAAAAGGCGAGCATAACATAACTATAAATTTAAGAAATACTGGAGAAATATGATGAAGCAGGAAACATATAAAGAAACTATTTTAAGAAGAAAAATTAGTGGCAGGATAATGAAAAAGATTATAATAATGCTTATTGGCTGTGTCCTATTGAATGTTTATTTGTCAGCATATACCACCTCACTTGCCGCTCCGGTTGTCAATGGTAACCGTGAATGGCGACAGGTTTTTCTGTCATCAGGGTTAAGCTATAATAACTTAGCTTCTTTCTTTGATGTATCTACAGGAAAATTGTTGGACCCAACAGTATTTAAACCTGGTGGATTGAGGGGATTTGAGGGATATACTTGGGCTTCTACTGTTGATGTAATCGAATTGATAAATTCATACGGTAATGGTTTGGAAAACCTGACACTTTGTGATGGCTGCAGTTTTGCAAGTGTCCAGTCATTACCCGGTTCATTTAATATCAATGCCGCAGTGCTATTAGTATTGAATGATTTCAGATATACTAGTAGAATGCCCTACAATTGTTATCTACCTTCCTGTAGAGTTACCAAAGTATTAGCTGGCCTTACCCGTGACGTATTCAGTGTTACAAATATCGCCGGAGATATTTCTACTGGCCCGGGGTGGGTGGAAGTTAATGATCGAAATAGGAATTGGGGTTTTCAGTATAGTTCTGTGAGAGCAGGGTTTTCTGGATTTAAATTTTCTCAAGCTACGATAGCAGGGGCCTGGATGTATCGGGACATTAATCCTGTCCCCGAACCTGCTCCTATAGCCTTGTTGGGGTTGGGGCTGGTTGGTTTTGGAATAATGCGAAAACGTCGCAGATAATATATTTCCCATAGTTTGAAACATACAGGCGATCCTCCGGGGTCGCCTTTTTCTGTGAAGTGTGCGTTACAGATAGAAAACTGTTCTGGCATTAATCCGAACAGGCGTTTATAAAAACTAAATTATTAGATTTATCAAGGTTATTACTATGCGTCTATCGTCTGCCTTCATGCCGACCCTTAAAGAAAATCCTGCCGAGGCGCAGGTCACGTCCCATCGTTTAATGTTGCGCGCCGGGCTGATCCGGCAAACCAGTGCCGGGATTTATATCTGGTTGCCGCTGGGGCTAAGGGTGCTGCACAAGATTGAGCAGATCGTGCGCGAGGAACAGGACCGGGCCGGGGCGCAGGAAATTCTGATGCCCACCATACAGTCCGCCGACCTGTGGCAGGAAAGTGGCCGTTATGAGGCTTATGGCAAGGAAATGCTGCGCATCACCGACCGCCATGGACGCGATATGCTGTACGGCCCCACCAATGAGGAAATGGTCACCGACCTGTTCCGAGGGGATGTAAAATCCTATAAAGACCTGCCGTTAAAYCTCTATCATATCCAGTGGAAATTCCGSGATGAGGTTCGCCCGCGCTTTGGYATCATGCGGGGCCGCGAATTCCTTATGAAGGATAATTACAGCTTTGACATTGATGCGGATGCGGGGCGTGTGTCCTATGACAAGATGTATGTGGCGTACCTGCGGACCTTTGCCCGGCTGGGGCTGGTGGCGATACCGGTGCGGGCCGATACCGGGGCCATTGGCGGCGACCTGAGCCATGAATTTCAGATTYTGGCCGATACCGGYGAAAGYACGCTYTATTATGACAAGGCTATTGAGGATTTTGAACTGGCCAGCCTGACCGGGGAYATYGCGCCGGAAACCATCGARAAACTGCAARGCCTYTAYGCCATGGAGGAAGAAAAGCACGACCCGGAYAATTGCCCGGTGGAYGMYGCTGAYCTGCGCAYGGCAAAGGGCATTGAGGTTGGCCATATTTTCTTCTTTGGCACCAAATATTCGGAAAGCATGAACGCCAAGGTSGCCGGGCCGGATGGCAAACTCATTCCGGTRGARATGGGRTCATATGGCATCGGSGTATCCCGCCTTGTGGGCGCRTTGATTGAGGCAAATCATGATGACAAYGGCATTATCTGGCCCGAAGCCGTGGCCCCTTATAAGGTCGGCCTGCTCAATTTGCGGGTCGGGGATGCYGCCTGTACGGCCACCTGTGATGATATATACCTCAGCCTGCGTAATGCGGGGGTAGAGGTCTTGTATGATGACCGGGATATGGGCGCCGGGGGCAAGTTTGCCGATATGGATCTGGCGGGCCTGCCGTGGCAGTTGGTCGTCGGGCCGAGGGGCCTGAAAAATCGCGTGGTTGAGGTGAAATGCCGGGCSACGGGSGAYCGYACGGAAATGTCCCTTGAWGATGCGCTCGCAAAGCTGGGGGCATAGGATATGTTCARYGCCCATGAACGRATGGTGGCCTTTCGCTATYTGAAAATCAGGAGCAACGAGGGSTTYGTCACKCTGGTCGCGCTGTTTTCTTTGYTGGGTATCGCCATCGGGGTTATGGTSCTGATCGTGACCATGTCSGTGATGAACGGCTTTCGCGAGGAACTGCTCAGCAAGGTCATCGGCTTTAACGGCCATATGCTYTATCAGCCTYTGGGYGGYAAGATGAGCGATTATGACGATGCGGTCACGCGCYTGAAGAAAATCRATAATGTGGTCAAGGTTYTGCCGATTATTGAGGGGAATGCGCTGGCCACCTTTGGCAGCAACAGCGTYCCGGCTCTGGTACGCGGAATACGGCCYGGTGACTTAAAACAGATGACCCTGATTTCCGATAATATAAGACAGGGRACRTTGRATAATTTCGGYGCGGGGGAGAATGATATTATCATCGGYATCCGGCTGGCGGAAAAATATAATCTGACCGTTGGYGATCTGGTGACGTTGGTRACSCCGCGCGGRCGGATCACGCCCTTTGGCACCATGCCCCGCATCGCCAGCTATAAGATCGGGGCGGTGTTTGAGGTYGGKGAATATAATTATGACACCAATTATTTTTTCATGCCGCTGGCSCAGGCCCAGACCTATTTCCARTACGGCGATCAGGTGGGCGCRCTGGAGATCATYCTGACCCATCCCGATATGACAACAGAAATGTTCCCGGTGGTCGATCAGGTCRCCCGYCAGTTTGAAAATGGCGGACGGCTCATTGATTGGCGTATGCTCAACAGCAGCTTTTTCAATGCGCTGCAGGTGGAACGTAATGTGATGTTTATCATCCTGTCGTTCATTATATTGGTGGCGGTTTTCAATGTCATTTCAACCATGATTATGATGGTCAAAAATAAAACCCGCGATGTGGCCATCCTGCGCACCATGGGCGTATCCAGCAGTTCCATCATGCGGATTTTCTTTATGGTCGGGGCYTGTATCGGTATCCTTGGCACCTTCCTTGGCACGATGCTCGGGCTGGCCATTGCCTATAATGTACAACCCATATTGGGCTTTATTGAACGGATGACCGGCCTCAGCCTGTGGGAGGGGGAGGTGCGTTTCCTGTCCGAAGTCCCCGCCATCGTAGAGGGGAAGGAGGTCATGATYGTKGTGATCRTRGCCTTGGGGTTAAGYTTTCTTGCGACCTTRCTGCCGGCYTGGCGGGCGGCAAAGGTCGATCCCGTTCAATCATTGCGCTATGAATAGGGGGAYCCGATGAGCGATATAATTCTGGAACTGCRCGACATTCACCGYCATTTTATTCAGGGCGGTAAAGATTTACATATCTTGCAGGGGGTGAATTTTACCCTGAACAAGGGTGAGGTCGTGACCTTGGTCGGCGCGTCCGGGTCCGGCAAGACTACCCTGCTTCAGATTGCGGGTTTGCTGGACGGGATGAGCACAGGCGAAGTAGTCATAGATGGCCGGGCGTGCAGCGATCTGTCCGACAATAAACGCACCCGCATCCGCCGCCATGACGTGGGCTTTATCTATCAATTTCATCATCTGTTGCCAGAATTCAGTGCCATTGAAAACGTGATCCTGCCGCAAATTATCGCCGGGGTCAGCAAGGCCAAGGCCCGGATACGGGCCGCTGAAATGCTGGAAAAAATGGGCATGGGCAAACGCCTTGACCATCGCCCGTCCGAACTGTCCGGCGGCGAACAACAACGGGTTGCCATCGCCCGCGCCTTGGTGGGCAAACCCAAAATCTTGCTGGCCGATGAACCAACCGGAAATCTTGACGAGGCCACCGGCAACGGCGTCATGAATGAATTGCTCCGCCTGTCCCGAGAAGAAGGAATCTCCGCCCTGATCGCCACCCACAATATAGACCTTGCCCGAAAAATGGACCGTTGCGTATCGTTGCATAACGGGGTGCTGGAATAGGCAAGAAGTTCGCAGTCATGCTGAACTTGTTTCAGTATCCATCAAGCGTTCAAGGTCAGATATAGATCATTCCAATTTGGATTCTACTCACGAGGTATATAGATGGACTGTTACGAGTTACAAAAGCCTTTAAAGGATGCAATTGCAGAATTTTATGAGAAAGAAAGGGAGCTTCTAAAACATAAAGGTATCGAACAAGCTATGGTCTTTCGTATTGGTATTTATCTGAATGAATTATTAAAAAAAACTTCACTTAAAGATCATAGCCTTGATTGTGAGTATAACAAAAAAGGCAAAGACCCAAAAACAGAGATTGATGATGGTACAGCAATTAGGCCAGATATGCTTATTCATAAAAGAGGAAGTGGAAGAGACAACAATATTCTGGCTATAGAATTTAAGGGTTGGTGGAATACTAACCGTAGTAAAGATATAGAAAAACTTAAAAATTTAACAAAACCGAATGGGGGTTATAAATATAAACTGGGTGTTTTTGTTGTTCTTGAGGAAAGAAGTGCAGAATATTCATTTTTTAAAGGTGGAAAGAAAATAGGAATGGAACGTGTCTGCTATCGTAACGGGACATAAGTCTGTTTTATTTATTAATATTCCCACTATCCCATCGTCATGCTGAACTTGTTTCAGCATCCATCATGCGTTTAATGTCAGATACAGATCATCCCAATTTGGGTTATGCTCTTCGATCAGGTTTATTTTCCATTGGCGGTGCCACCGTTTCAGCTGTTTTTCCCGCGCAATGGCAATCGTTATTTCGTCGAATACTTCGTAATGCACCAGTAACTTCACCGCGTATTTTTCTGTAAAACCTTTAACAGTATTATTTTTATGTTGCCAGATACGTTTTGCAAGATCACTGGTTACGCCGATATAAAGTGTGCCCCGGCGTTTTGAGGCCAGAATATATGTATAACCCGGTTTCTTCATTCTGACAGCATAGTGGATATGGATGCTGAAACAAGTTCAGCATGACAACCGGCGGTGATTATGTGACCATAGAGGATCAATGCCCGACCACCGCAGGCGGAATTAATGGGGTTTTATGTTAAAAAACTTGCCGCGTGGGGCATCTGGCGGTAGGGTATTCTGTCCTGTATATCCGCAGTTATTTTGCGATAAATAATACGCATTTTTGGTACTGAATAATGACATCCACCTTCATACATTTGCATCTCCATACCGCCTATTCCCTGTCCGAGGGGGCGGTGCATGTGAAGGCATTGGGCAAGCTGTGCGCGGACCATAATATGCCCGCCGTGGCCATCACCGACACCAACAATATGTTCGGCGTGCTGGAGGCCTCGCTGGCTTTGCCGGGGGCCGGGGTTCAACCGATCATTGGCTGCCGCATTGCCATCCGTCATGAGGTGGAACAGGACAGCCGGTCGTTCAAGGCGCCGGAACCGGGGTGGCTGGTGCTGCTCGCTCAAACCGAGGCGGGTTATAAAAACCTGATGCATCTGGTCAGCAAGGCTCATCTGGACAGCGAGCCGCATGAAACCCCGCAAATTTCTCTGTCTGATCTTGACGGGCATACGGCGGATATTATTTGCCTGAGCGGCGGGCCTTCGGGGCCGGTGGGCAAATATTTACAGACCGCCGGGGCCACCTCGCGGCGAAAGGCAGAGGCCGTTCTGCAAAGGCTCATGGCTCTGTTCCCCGGACGGCTGTATATGGAGATCATGCGCCATGGCATGGCTTTGGAGAAGCAGACCGAAGCCGCCTTCATTGATATGGCCTACGCCCATGATATTCCTCTTGTGGCGACAAATCAGGTCTTTTTTCCCGACAAGAAAATGTATCAGGCCCATGATGCCCTGCTCTGTATTGCGGAGGGGAAATATGTGGAGCAGGATGACCGCCGCAAGCTGACGCCGGAGCATTATTTCAAGTCTGCGCAGGAAATGGCCGCCCTGTTCGCCGACCTACCCGAAGCGGTTAATAACACGGTGGTGATCGCCCGGAGATGCGCCTTCAAGGTGTTGGAGGTTGATCCCATCCTGCCCGGCTATACGGACGGGGACAAGAGCGAGGAAGACGCGCTGGCCGACCTGTCTCGCACGGGACTTGCCCAGCGGCTGATCAATCATGTGTATGACGGCGAGCAGGGTGCGGCCAAGCAGGAAGCCTTGGCCAAACCCTACCTTGAGCGGCTGGAATTTGAGCTTAAAATTATCATCCAGATGGGCTTTCCCGGTTATTTCCTGATCGTGGCCGATTTTATCCAATGGTCAAAGAAGAATGACATTCCGGTGGGTCCGGGGCGCGGGTCCGGGGCCGGGTCTGTGGTCGCCTGGGCCTTGATGATTACCGACCTTGACCCCTTGCGGTTCGGGCTGCTGTTTGAGCGGTTCCTGAACCCCGAACGGGTGTCCATGCCCGACTTTGATATTGATTTCTGTCAGGACAAGCGCGACCGGGTGATCCGCTATGTTCAAGATAAATACGGCCATCGACAGGTGGCCCAGATCATCACCTTTGGAAAGCTGCAGGCCAAGGCGGTCATCCGCGATGTGGGCCGGGTGTTGCAAATGCCTTATGGTCAGGTGGACCGCCTGTCAAAATTAATCCCCGCCAATCCGGCCAAACCGCCCACCTTGGCCGAGGCGCTGGCCAGTGAGCCAAAGCTGAAATATGAGCGCGATAACGATGAAGCCACCGCCCATCTGATTGAGCTGGCACTACAGTTAGAGGGATTATACCGCCATGCCTCGACCCATGCGGCGGGGGTGGTGATCGGCGACCGGCCACTGGATCAACTGGTGCCGCTTTACCGTGACCCCAAATCCGATATGCCGGTGACCCAGTTCAATATGAAATTTGTCGAGCGGGCCGGGCTGGTGAAATTTGACTTTCTGGGCCTGAAGACCCTGACGGTTCTGGCCAAGGCGTTGGCGCATATCGCCCGCCGGGATATTACGGTCAATCTTGAACAGGTGCCGCTGGATGATGGCCCCAGTTATGACCTGTTCAGCAGCGGCAAGACCACAGGCGTGTTTCAGCTGGAAAGTAGCGGCATGCAGAATGTGCTGACCCAGTTAAAGCCCGATACTTTTGAAGATATTATCGCGGTGGTCGCCCTTTATCGCCCCGGCCCCATGGAAAATATTCCCCGTTATATTGCCTGCAAACACGGGGTAGAGGCCCCGGATTACCTTCATCCTTTGCTTGAGGGTATCCTGACCGAAACCTACGGCGTGATTATCTATCAGGAACAGGTGATGCAGATCGCGCAGATTCTGGCGGATTATTCATTAGGTGAGGCCGACGTGTTGCGCCGGGCCATGGGCAAGAAAATTGCCGAAGAAATGGACAAGCAACGCAGCCGCTTTCAGGAAGGAGCCGATAAAAAAGGCGTCGATCCCAAACAGGCRGCCAGCATTTTTGATCAGGTGGCGAAATTCGCCGGCTACGGCTTTAACAAAAGCCACGCGGCGGCCTATGCGCTGGTCTCCTATCATACGGCCTATCTGAAGGCCAATTATCCGGTGGAATTCATGGCCGCGATCATGTCGCTGGACCTGACCAACACGGATAAGCTGGCTATCTTCAAGCAGGATGTTGTTGCCATGGGCATCGACATTCTGCCGCCCGATATTAACGTATCACAGGTGGAATTCTCGGTTGAGGTTATCGAAGGCCGCGCGGACGATGATAAAGTAGGCGGAGCCCGGTCGGACGGTATTCTGCGCGGGGTGCGCTATGGTCTGGCGGCCCTGAAAAATGTGGGGGCCGGGGCCATGGAGGGGCTGATTGCGGAACGGGATAAAAACGGGCCGTTTAAGGATGTGTCCGACTTCTGTAACCGGCTGGATACCAGGCATGTGAACAAGCGGGCGCTGGAAAATCTGGCCAAGGCCGGGGCCTTTGACAGCCTGAACTCCAACCGGGCGCAAATGTTACTGGCGGTGGAAATGATGCTGAAACAGGCCAGCGCGGCGACCGAACAACGCCATAGCAATCAGGTCAGCATGTTTGGTGATGTGGTTGAGGAACAATCCCTGACCCTGCCAAAGGCCGATGACTGGGCCCTTATTGACAAGCTGAATTTTGAGAAAGAGGCCATTGGTTTTTACCTCTCCGCCCACCCTCTTGATGCTTACGTTACCACCCTGAGCCGTCAGCGCATTACCTCCTCTGTGGAGCTTGAGCGCAAAGCCCGAAGCGGCGGCACGGTGCGGCTGGCCGGCACCATTCAGAGCATGCGGGTGATGAAAAACAAGCGCGGCAAGAAATTCGCCTTTGTCGGCCTGTCCGATGCCTTTGGTAGTTTTGAATGTATGGTCTTTTCCGAGCTTCTGGATACCTATGATGAGCTGTTGCAAAGCGGCCGTTCGATCATCGTCACCGTAGAGGCCAGCATCGACCCGGAACGGGGCCTGCGCGTCACTGCCAAGAGCTTCGCCGATATCGAGACCGTTGCCGCCAACACGGCGCGGGGGCTGGAGATTTTTCTGGACGATGCGGAGTCTGTCCCGCAGATCGAAGAAGTGCTGAACAAACACAAGGGGGGGCGGGGATTTGTGAGCTTCAAGATCAAGGTACACCTGGAAGACGACTATGACGTTGAGATCGAACTGAAAGACAAATACAAAGTCTCCCCCGACATCCGCAAAGCCCTAACCGGTATGAAAGGTGTCGCGGAGGTGCGGGAGACTTAGGATGTACAAATGATAGTAAAATGGAGAAATGCTAAGCACATAAAACCACAATCTATTTTAGATAAATATTCCAGTATTATTTCAATTAATAAAGATGGTAGCATTACTTTCACTGGAATGGAATATTACGATGTAATGGCCACCTTACAAGGTATGGTCAGATTTCCTTTGTCAGCAAATGGTCTAGAAAAAGACTTGATTGTTTCTGATGCAATAAAAAAAATGGCAAAAAAATCAACATTAAATGCAAAAGAAGTAATGAATGAAATTAACATGACCGTGTGTAATGAGCATTCAATGGTAGAATGTAAATATCATGTTTTGACAAGTCTTTCCGTGCATAATTCTTTTCCGATCAAAAATTATGAAGTTGAAGATTGTCGCTTTCGTTTGTTTGATCGAGAGTATCCAAAAAAATATAGTAGCAGAAGTAGAATTATTAGAAATAATTTCACGTTTAAAGATAATACGCCAAATTATTATGCAAAAGCTATTGTTAGCTTAAAAGCAAAATCTGTAAGGGCGGCGGCATCGAAGGCACTTGATTCAATTGATATAATAAGGTCAATATGGTGTTTGTTTAATAATTCTACTATGGAATATTTTTCTAATAACAAATGGTATCCAATTAATAAAATACGATTGGGGGAAATACATACTATACATAAGGAGAATGGAAAGTCTGCTTCTGATGAACTTTGGTATGAACCCAATTTTGTGAAGGCAAACTTGTTTTCACCGAACAAACCAGAAATTTTAAGAAAAAACTTTAAGTGGGCAATGGATAAAATTGGTGAATCTTCTTATGAAGAGAAAATTAAAAAAGCATTGCTCAGATATGTTAGGGCACTTGATGAAAAAGATTATAATGTTGCTTTAATTAAATTATGGGGAGCTTTAGAGGAATTAACTTCTCCTTCTCAGGCGAATTATGATTTGATTACTAAGAGGGTATCTTTTTTGTTTGTCGAGCGTGAATACCATAAGCAGGTGTTGGAAAATTTAAGAGAATACAGAAATAGAACCGTACATTCTGGTGAGTATGAAGAAAGAGCTAGGCATTATTGTTTTCAATTGCAATATTATTTTTTTATTTTAGTTCAGTTCCATATGAGAAATGCTAATGAGTTCTCAGACATAAATGAGGCTAACAGATTTCTTGATTTTCCTCATGATAAAAGACTTTTAGAGAAACAAAAGGTAATGTTGGAAAAAGCAATTAAATTTGTTTCTGACTAAATATGACAATTAAATTATTATATACATTTACGTCATTCCCGCGCAGGCGGGAATCCATTTTTCTGTTGTGGGGGCGTGAATAGGTGTTGCCGGGTTTTCTGGATTCCTGCCTGTGCAGGAATGACAGTGGGGGAGAGGACAGGAATGACGGCTATAGGGTGGGGATGGAAATTGAAAATAATTGAGACAAATATATGACCGATAAACCCGTAACGCCAAGAGACTCGGCCTCTATCCTGATCATTCGGGATGGGGCGGCACATTCAGACTATGGCACGTTGCAGATACTGATGGTCAAGCGGCACCGGAATGTTAAATTCGCGGGCGGAGCTTACGTCTTTCCGGGGGGCAAGCTGGATGCGGCGGATCGGGTCATAGAGGAGCAGAARGAGCGCAAMGGGCGCGCCRAYGTGCCGGAKGRTTTTTACGGTTTTCGYTATGCSGCYYTGCGGGAGGTATTTGAAGAAACMGGGCTGATCATTGGCACMAAGGACGGCCAGCCYATYGRSGAGSATTTGCGCCGGGAACTGGCRGATRAATATCGCGGGGACTTTCTGGCGAACCGGATAGATCTGGCGGATTTTCTGGCGCGGTCCGGGGTGTCYTTTGAYATGGGGGATTGCGTCCCCTTTGCCCATTGGATYACRCCRAAAATCTATCCCATCCGCTTTGATACCCGCTTTTTCCTYTGTGTGGCKCCYGTGGGKCAGGTGCCAAGYCCGGAYGGTCATGAAATTACCGAGGTGGAGTGGATGCATCCYATGACATTGGTGGAAGAATCCGACGGCGATCTGATGTTCCCGACTATGATGAACCTGAAAAAACTGGGYCAGGCCAAGACGGTGGMCGAGGCCCTGAAGCTATTGGCGGAACGGCARATCGTCACTGTTATGCCGGAGGTGGTYACGGGCGACAAACGGCGGTTTCGCAAGATACCCGACGATGCGGGATATGAGGATGTGGACCAGAGCCGYACCCGCGCSGCCATTGATATTAACAAAGGCTAGGCGATAWWTTTYCGGSCCATGCAGAAAAGCCTTGATCTTTCTKYCAAAGGGCGTTATCACGCGCCTACTTCACACGCAGGGTTTAAGTTGACCTCCTACATATTGAGGAAGACTTTCCGGTGTCCTTTTGGGACCACAGCCTTGCGGAGGTTTAACCGGTAAACAAAGGAAAAATACTATGGCTGTGCCAAGTTTTTCAATGCGTCAGCTTCTYGAAGCTGGGGTTCATTTCGGGCATCAGGCCCATCGTTGGAACCCAAAGATGAAAGAATACATCTTTGGTGCCCGCAATAAAGTTCATATTATCAATCTGTCTATCACGGTGCCTTTGTTGCATCGTGCGCTGGAAACAGTTCGYGAYATCACCGCATCCGGTGGCCGCGTATTGTTCGTGGGYACYAAGCGTCAGGCCTCTGGCCCGATTGCCGAGGCGGYGAAACGCTGCGGCCAATATTATGTCAACCATCGCTGGCTTGGCGGTATGATGACCAACTGGCAGACAATTTCAAAATCCATCAAGCGTCTGAAAGACCTTGATGCCAAATTGTCCGGCGATGCCATGGGCCTGACCAAGAAGGAACTGCTTCAGATGACCCGYGAGCGGGACAAGCTGGAACGGGCKCTTGGCGGCATTAAGGACATGGGCGGTATTCCCAATATCCTGTTTGTCATCGACACCAATAAGGAAGATCTGGCCATTCAGGAAGCCAACAAGCTGGGCATTCCGGTAGTGGCTATTCTGGACACCAACTGTGATCCCGATAACATCACTTTCCCTATTCCGGGCAATGATGATGCGACCCGGGCGATACAGCTCTATTGTGATTTGGTCTCCAGCGCGGTTCTGGATGGTATTCAGCAGGAAATGGTTGAGCAGGGCGTTGACCTTGGCGCGGCAGAAGAAGCCGCCCCGGTTGTTGAGGAAGCTCCTGTAGTTGAAGAAGCCCCTGTTGCTCAAGAAGCCCCGGCTGAAGATGCTGTCGCTGAGGAAGCTCCGGCGGCAGAAGCTACTACTGAAGAAGCTCCGGCARAAGAAAAKCCTAAARAAAATGCCGCTAAAAAACCGGCTGAAAAAGCARAAKCTTCTGAATAATTTTTAATGAACGCAGGTTTCGGGATGTCTTTCGGAGCCTGCCGTTATTCTCATATATGATAAGGAAGAATGATGGCTCAGATTACAGCTTCTCTTGTTAAGGAACTGCGCGAGAAATCCGGCGCAGGMATGATGGATTGTAAAAACGCCCTGAAAGAAAATGACGGTGACGTTGAAAAATCAATGGACTGGCTTCGTCAGAAGGGTATCTCCAAGGCGGCCAAGAAATCCACCCGTGTGGCGGCAGAAGGCCTTGTGGCCGTAGCGTCAAATGGTGCGGCGGCGGTTGCGGTTGAGGTGAACTCCGAAACCGACTTTGTCGCCCGCAACGAWTTCTTTCAGGATCTGGTAAACAAGGTCGCGGCGGTTGCGCTGGAAAACGGCGGTGATTATGAGRCCACGCTGGCCGCTGATTACCCCGGCACCGGACGCAATGTGAAAGACGAAMTGGTGGAGGCCGTGGGCACCATTGGTGAAAATATGAATTTCCGYAAATCCATCGGCCTGTCCGTGGATAACGGCGTTGTGGCRACCTATATMCATAACAGCGTTGCGCCTGGCCTTGGCAAGATTGCCGTTCTGGTGGCGCTGGAATCAACCGCTGATGAGGGTGTTTTAACCGCCCTTGGCAAGCAGTTGGCCATGCATGTGGCGGCAACGGCGCCCCTGGCCCTGAGCGTGGATGATCTTGACCCACAGGCGGTTGAGCGGGAACGGAATGTTCTGGTTGAACAGGCCCGTGAATCCGGCAAGCCGGACAATATCATTGAAAAGATGATCGTTGGCCGCATGGCAAAATTCTATCAGGAAGTGGTGTTCACGGAACAGACCTTCATCATTGAYGGTGAAACCAAGGTTTCCAAAGTCATTGCCAATGCCGCCAAGGGCGCGGGTACAGACATCAAGCTCGTGGGCTATACCCGCCTTGAACTGGGCGCAGGCATTGAAAAAGCTAAAGACGATTTTGCGGCTGAAGTCGCGGCGGCCGTCGGCAAATAATATTTTTTCGGGCTCATTTGTGAATAAATGAAAAAGTTTATTCGCATTTGGGCCCGAATTGTATATTCTGCCCTGTGAGTTTTTACTGGTATAGGAATCAGGCCGGAAACGGGCTGTTCCGCAATNAAAAATAAAAAAGGTAAACATGGCTGAAGACCCCAAATATAAACGCGTTTTACTGAAATTGTCCGGTGAGGCCCTAATGGGCGACCAGGATTACGGGATTGATCCTAAAATGGTCCGGCGAATCGCTGCCGAGATTAAAACGGTTCAGGAATTGGGGGTGCAGGTTTGTCTGGTTGTGGGGGCGGGTAATATCTTTCGCGGCATGACCGGGGTTGCCAGTGGGTTTGACCGCACGTCTGCGGACCATATGGGCATGCTGGCCACGGTGATGAATTCCATCGCCATTCAGAACGCACTAGAAATAGAAGGGGTGGACAGCCGGGTACAGTCGGCTTTTCCCATTGCCTCTGTTTGTGAGCCTTATATTCGCCGTAAAGCCATCCGTCATATGGAAAAGGGCCGGGTCGTGGTTTTTGCCGCCGGAACCGGAAATCCGTTTTTCACCACCGATACAGCGGCGGCCCTCAGGGCGGCGGAAATGAGCTGTGACGCCCTGTTGAAAGGCACACAGGTTGACGGGGTATATACCGCTGATCCTAAAACAGACCCAAATGCCCGGAAATATGATCGTCTTGATTATCATACGGTGCTGGCCGATGATCTGAAAGTCATGGATACGTCAGCCATCGCGCTGGCCCGTGAAAATGATATTCCGATTGTGGTATTCTCCATCCATAARCATGGTGAATTTGCCCGTGTCATGTGTGGCAAGGGCGATTTCACAATCATAGCCCATAATCATATCAAGGAGTGAGCAGAAATGTCATCTGATATTGACCTAAATGACCTTAAGCGCCGGATGAACGGGGCGTTGGAAAATCTGAAATCAGAATTTGTCGGCCTTCGTACGGGGCGGGCGTCGGTAAATATGATGGACCCGGTGATGGTGGATGCTTACGGCGCCAAGATGCCGCTTAATCAGGTTGCCACAGTTTCGACACCTGAATCCCGTATGATCAGCGTTCAGGTTTGGGACAAGYCTATGGTCGCCTCGGCGGAAAAGGCTGTTCGCAATGCGGGGCTTGGCCTTAATCCGGTGGTGGATGGTCAGACCTTGCGTATTCCGATTCCCGAACTGAACGAAGAACGCCGGGCGGAATTAACCAAGGTTGCCGGAAAATATGCCGAACAGACCCGCATCGCMATYCGTAATGTGCGCCGGGACGGTATGGAAACCATCAAACGGCTGGAAAAAGACAGCAAGATCAGTCAGGATGAGCAGAAGGTCTACTCTGACAAAATTCAGAAGTTGACCGATGAGATGATCAAGGAAGTTGACCATCTGACCGAGGCCAAGGATAAAGAGATTATGCAGGTATAGGGAGRCAGTCAGGGTCATGTTGTTGGTCAAGGAAGAATTTTCCCCCCGTAAGAAGGGCAAACAATCAGAACCCCCTGCTCATGTGGCGATCATCATGGATGGCAATGGGCGGTGGGCTAAAAAGCATATGCTGCCTAAAGTCGCGGGCCACAAGCGCGGAGCCGATGTGGTGCGCCGCTGTGTTGAGGATTCCATTGATCTGGGCATCAAATATCTGACCCTTTATGCTTTTTCATCAGAAAACTGGAACCGGCCCGAGGATGAGGTCAATGACCTGATGAAACTTCTCAGGCGCTATCTGACCAAGGAGGTGGACAGGCTCCATAAAAAGAATATCCGYATTGCCTTCATCGGCAATCGCACCAAACTCAGCGAGAATATTTGCGCTCTTATTGARGCGGCGGAGCGTAAAACGCGCCATAATACCCGTCTTTGYCTCACRTTGGCCTTAAGTTACGGCGGGCGGGCGGAAATTGTGGACGCGGCCACGGCSATGGCGGAAAAGGTCAAGGCGGGGGAGCTTAAACCGGAGGATATATCCGAAGACATATTCGCCTCYCACCTTCATACCAGYGATATTCCYGACCCGGACCTGATCATCCGGACCAGCGGCGAACAGCGGATCAGTAATTTYCTGYTRTGGCAGATTGCCTATGCGGAATTTATTTTCCTTGATGTACTGTGGCCCGATTTTAACCGGAAAATTCTGGAACAGGCCGTRGCAGAATATTGTGGCCGGGACCGCCGGTACGGCGCAAGACCTTGACTTCTGAACTCTCATCCCCCAAGGCMAAAAGCGGGCTTCTGTTGCGTGTTGTATCCGCTCTGGTCATGTTGCCCATTGCCRTCTTTRTYATTTTRCAGGGCGGGACCCTCTATTATCTTTTTGTCWCYCTGCTGACCCTGTTGATYCTTTATGAATGGAATGGAATTTGYGAGGGTAAAGCCTTTAACAAGGCCTTTGTCTTACAGGCGGCCTTTGTGCTTCTTTTTATCTATTCCATGAGTTATGGGCATTATTTCGGCAGCTATGTCTATCTGCTATCGGGGGGTGCCCTTGTGGTGGCMTTYCTGATTTTCAGGATAAACGTGAAATTTGCGTTGTTGGGCGTTTTTTATGCGCTGTTGCCCGCCTTGTCCTTAATCTGGCTCCGACATGTGGATGGCTTGATTGTTCTGTGGATGATGATCATCGTTTGGTCCATGGATACGGGCGCGTATTTTGCCGGRAAATCCATCGGCGGGCCAAAGATGKCSCCAAGGATYAGYCCCAATAAAACATGGGCRGGCCTGATCGGCGGGGCCGTGACGGCGGTTATTTTCGGCATGATTGCAGCCTATTATTTTAATTTTGATATGCAAATGATGTATCTCATTCCGGCAACGTCGGGTCTGGCCATCTGGAGTCAGATTGGTGATTTGGCAGAATCTGCCTTGAAACGGCATTTCGATGTGAAGGATTCCGGCGCCTTGATCCCGGGTCATGGCGGAATTATGGACCGGGTGGACGGCATTGTCTTTGCCGCGCCGGCGGTGGCCGTGAGTTTRYATTTTTTGAGTGCTGGAGTATAGCGTGACCTYTTCMSATAGATCATATGCACCAAAGACGGTGACTATTCTGGGCTCCACAGGGTCCGTGRGCTGTAATACCCTYGATTTAATTGGCCGAAATGCCGGGGCTTATGACGTCATTGCCCTGACCGCCAATCGCAACGTCAGCCTTCTGGCGGAACAGGCCCGYAAATTTAACGCAAACTATGCGGTCATTGCCGATGAAAACTGTTATCAGGATTTGAAAGAGGCTTTGGCCGGAACACCAACCACGGTMATGGCCGGGCAACAGGCTTTGGATGAGGCCGCGCAGATTTCTGCGGATTGGGTGATGGCCTCCATCGTAGGGGCGGCGGGACTGCGGCCCACGCTGTCTGCCATACGGCAGGGCGGTACGGTGGCMCTGGCCAACAAGGAATGTCTGGTTTGCGCRGGYGAYCTGATGATGAAGGAAGTTCGGGACCATAAGGCGACTTTGTTGCCGGTTGATTCCGAACATAACGCGATTTTTCAGGTTTTTGATTTCGGCAAGCCGGAGACTGTGGAAAAAATTACCCTGACCGCGTCCGGCGGGCCCTTCATAGAGGCCAGTCTGGATGAGATGARAAWRGTYACSCCCGCACAGGCGGTGGCCCATCCTAACTGGGATATGGGGGCAAAAATATCGGTTGATTCAGCGACAATGATGAATAAGGGGCTTGAGGTTATCGAAGCCTATCACCTGTTCCCGCTAAAGGCGGATCAGATTGATATTATTGTGCATCCCCAGTCGGTTATTCACAGTATGGTCACTTATCAGGATGGCTCGGTTCTGGCGCAGCTGGGCGCGCCGGACATGCGGATTCCCATATCCTATTGTCTTGGCTGGCCAAACCGCCTTGAAACACCGGCAAAGAAGCTGGACCTTGCCGCTTGCACGCGGCTGGATTTTATGAAACCGGATGAKAAACGCTTTCCGGCGATTGCATTGGCAAGAGAAGCATTGCATATGGGCGGAACTGCCCCTACTATCCTGAACGCGGCAAATGAGGTGGCGGTTTTTGCCTTTCTGGATGGGCGGATAGGCTTTCTGGATATTGCCGGAATTGTWGMRGARACMCTGASCCGGTTTGACAGTGCTGCCTTAAGTAGTCTTGAAATGGTTGATGCCATAGATGGTGAGGCGCGCCGTGCGGCGCAGGATGTGATTGGTAAATTATAAAGGACCATGATGGACGGTTTTATTGATGTTATTATTTATGTCAGTTCTTTTCTGGCAATGTTGTCTATTCTGGTGTTYGTCCATGAATGGGGGCATTTCATTGTTGCCCGGATGAATGGCGTCCGGGTGGATGTATTCTCCATCGGYTTTGGCCCGGAAATATGGGGCCGGACRGATAARAAGGGYACCCGCTGGAAAGTCAGCTATGTGCCAYTGGGCGGCTAYGTWAARTTTTTYGGCGATGCCAGTGAGGCCAGCACACCYGGAGACAGTCTGGATAAGATGTCRRAAGAAGAWAAGAAAGTCTCTTTCCATCAYAAGAARTTRYATCAAAGRGCGGCAGTTGTCTTTGCCGGGCCATTTGCCAATTTTATCTTTGCCATCCTTATTCTGGCCACATTTTTTTACGCTTATGGGCAGGTTGATACCCCGGCGGTCGTRTCTTCCGTGGTCGWRGGTAGCGCGGCAGAAGAAGCAGGGTTACAGAAAGGCGACGTTATTGTTGCGGTTGATGGCAGTGAGATCAAGCGGTTCAATGATGTGAGAATAGAGGTACTCTATAGCGCGGGTGAAAGCATGAATGTTGACGTGTTGCGCAGAGGTGAAATTGTAAGTCTTGTCCTTACGCCCAAGTTGACAAAAATCGTCCGGGATGGCGARCCRGTKWTGGATGATGATGGAAAGCCGCTGGAATTGTATCAGATTGGGGTGCAGAAYGCCGAGAAAACGGTTATTCGGGAGCATAGTCTGACGTCAGCATTATGGGCCGGAGTTTTGGAAACCCGTGTGATCGTTGTCCAATCCCTGCGCGGAATACGTCAGATGATTGTCGGCACAAGGTCAGTTAAGGAGTTAAGCGGGCCAATTGGCATTGCAAAAATTGCCGGAGAATCTGCCAAGCGCGGTATTGATTTCTGGATCMGGGTTATGGCTTTGGTGTCCATWAGCYTGGGCATGATAAATTTATTCCCTATCCCCATGTTGGACGGGGGGCATTTGCTTTTTTACGGATTTGAGGCCGTGTTGGGCCGAAAATTAAGTGAAAGAACACAGGAATACGGGTTTCGTATAGGTTTGGTTTTTATTTTAGGATTGATGATGTTGGCGACTTTCAATGACATATTGAAATTTAACTGGTAATAAGGCCACATCTACTATAAAAAAAGCAAAAAAATAAACAGGATGCTACTCTTTGTTAAATCGCATTGTTAAAATTTGTATAGTTTGGTTATTATTCGGTGGGTTGGTTCAGGGGATTTCAGTTTTTGGAATTTCGGGGGCAAATGCTCAACAGKCCAGTTACGATAATCGGGATATTATCTCTGATGTGGTGGTTGAGGGCAACCAGCGCATTGAGTCCGATACCGTAAAATCCTATATCTTTGTGCGCAARGGCGATCTGTATAATGAAAAGCAGGTGGACCGTTCGTTGAAATCCCTGTTTAACACGGGATTATTTTCCGATGTGAAAATTGGYCGGTCCGGCAAGACWCTGGTCATYAARATTTCAGAAAATCCGATCATCAACCGCATTGTTTTYGAAGGCAATAAATATAAAAAAGACGACAAGCTGTATGAAGAAATTCATTTGCGGCCCCGGATTGTTTTTTCCCGCTCGAAAGTACGTGCCGATGTGCAAAGGCTTTTGGAGATATATCGTCGGGGTGGACGGTTCGCCGCCAGCATCGAACCAAAGGTTATTCAACTGGACCAGAATCGRATAAATCTGGTGTTTGAAATTACCGAGGGCCCGAAAAGCAGCATCGGTAAAATCAACTTCATGGGCAACAGAATCTATAATAATGACGATTTGCGCGCGGTCCTGCGGTCCAAGGAAAGCCGGTGGTGGAAGTTCCTGACCTCTGATGATACKTATGAYCCRGACAGAATGGCTTTTGACAAGCAGTTGGTCCGGGATTTCTACCGCTCCAATGGTTATGCAGATTTCAGGATAACGTCTGCGGTAACCGAACTGGCCCCCAACAAAGAAACTTTTTTCATCAATTATACCGTCGAAGAAGGCGTTATTTATCATTTTGGYGAGGTMAAGGTTGAAAGTCAGATACCTGATCTGGCTTCGGAARTTCTTAGCCTGCTGGTTTTTACCAGAAAGGGGCAATTATATAATTCCGAATTGATYGAYGATACGGTTGAATATCTGACTAGTGTGGCTGGYCTGAAGGGCTATGCGTTTGTTAACGTGCGCCCCCGGATCAAGCGTGACCGCGARAAACAGACGGTTAACATAACCTATATCGTTAACAAGGCCCCGCGCGTTTATGTGGAACGGGTTGAAATTCACGGTAATGTGCGAACCCATGACCGTGTGATTCGCCGTGAAATGCGCTTGATCGAAGGTGATAGCTATAACTCCTCAAAAATGAAACGCTCTGAAATCCGGATTAAATCTCTTGGTTTCTTTAAAGAAGTAGAGATTGATCAGGTTGAGGGATCATCAAATGACAAAACTATTCTTGATGTAACCATTGAGGAACAGGCGACAGGCGAACTTTCCGTCGGGGCTGGTTTCTCCAGCCGGGAAAGTTTTTTGTTTGATTTTAGTATCCGGGAAAGAAACCTGTTGGGCCGGGGGCAGGACCTGCGGTTTGGCAGCCGTATTTCCAGCCGACGTAAAGAACTGGATATTGGCTTCACRGAACCCTACTTTATGGGACGTCCCGTTGTTGCTGGGGTAGACTTATTCTATCGGGATAACAGTTTCAGGGAAGCCAACTTTACCCAGATTTCCCTTGGTTTGGGTTTGCGCACCGCTTTTCAGATCACTGAATATGTCGTTATGAGTAGTCGCTATAACCTGCGACGGGATGAGATTGATATACCCTCTGCCTTCCTGGCGCGACGCAGCCCGTTCACCACCACGAACATC
The DNA here is from genome assembly GCA_002749135.1 of Alphaproteobacteria bacterium. Lineage (GTDB taxonomy): Bacteria > Pseudomonadota > Alphaproteobacteria > Sphingomonadales > Emcibacteraceae > Paremcibacter. The sequence continues at coordinate 36,026 of NVVY01000025.1, forward strand.
GGTGTTTTTACAACATCGTCAATWGGTTATGGGATATCTTTTGACACTCTMGATAATCGTCAGAAACCTAACCGGGGCCAGCGGCTGGTGATAAATCAGGATGTKGCGGGCCTTGGCGGCAATGTGAAATATATTCGCACACAAGCCAATTATAATTACTTCGTTCCAATTTATGNCCGCTGGATTTTCGGAATTAAAGCTGAAGGCGGTCATATTCTGGGGATGGGGCAGGATATTCGGATTAATGACCGTTTTTTCCTGGGTAATCCCCGTATGCGTGGCTTCAAACAGGCCGGTATCGGCCCACGCGATGCCCTGACCAGGGATGCACTTGGGGGYAATGTTTTTTACAAGGGATCAATGGAAATATTTATCCCGCTTGGCTCCGGCGCGCGGGAGCTCGGGATTGAAGCAAGYATGTTTGTTGATGCCGGTGCGCTTTTTACGGTTGACTTGCCGAAGCGGTTGTTTAATCCTGCAACTGGTTTTACGCATACGATTGTGGGGGATACACCAAAGCCTAGGGTGTCTGCAGGTATTGGTTTTACCTGGACATCACCATTTGGCCCCTTTAGGGTCGATTTTGCCAAGGCTATTCTGTCTGACAAATTCGACAAAACGGAATTTTTCCAATTTAACATCGGAACTAGATTTTAAAATGAACAAGATAATCAAGATTACTGTTATGGCGGCTATTGTATCCGCTGTWTCCACATTCACCACCATTGGTACKACGCTTGCGGCAGAGGCTCTGCCCACAGCGGTTATTGCCGTGATTGACAGCCGTATGGTCAGGTTTAATTCTGCGGCTGGCAAGGATATTCAGAGCCAGCTTGACAAGATTCGGACAAARTTTCAGGCGGAAATTGCCGAGCAGGAAAAAACGCTGAAAGAGGAAGAGGCAACCCTCAAATCCCAGCGGTCAATCCTGCCCAAGGAATCCTATGACGCCAAGGTCAAGGATTTCCAGAACAAAGTTCTGACCGTACAGCGGGAAGTTCAGATCAAAAACCGTCAGCTTGAAACGGCTCTGGGTAATGCGCAGAACGAATTGCAACGGGCTCTGAAACCTATCCTGCAGAAAATTCTGAAAGAGCATAAGGCAACCATGATTATGGATGTCAGTCTTATCATCGAAAAAGGCCCTGGCCTTGATGTGACGACCAACGTTATCGAAGCGCTGGATCAAGTCCTGCCCTCAATAAAGGTGGAGCTTCCGGCGGCTAATGCTACGCCTGCTGCCAAATAAGCCCATTAGGGGATAGAAAGTTCGCTATGTCAGAAGAATGTCGCAACAAAGTGGAAAACATTGGTGTAGAGCGGATCATGGAACTGATCCCGCACAGATATCCGATGCTGTTGATTGACAAGTTGACCGATATTAATCCCGGYACGTCGGCGGTTGGCATTAAATGCGTGACCATGAATGAGCCTTTCTTTCAGGGGCATTTTCCGGGCAAGCCGGTGATGCCCGGCGTTTTGATCGTTGAGGCTATGGCTCAGGCGGCGGCTACATTGGTTATGTTGAGTGTGGAAGATGRGACCAGTGAAAAGCTGGCCTACTTCATGTCCATTGACGGGGCGAAATTCCGCAAAACCGTTGTGCCGGGCGACAGGTTGGAACTGCATATTACCAAGGAACGCCACCGGGGTCCGGTATGGCGTTTCAAKGGCGAAGGCAAGGTTGCCGGTGAATTGGTGGCCGAGGCTACCTTCACCGCCATGATCGCCGACAAGCAGGCCTGACCGGTATGGCAATCGGCAATCGCTTTTTGCATGTGATGATCCGGGTTCTGGACCTGAACAAATCCATTGAATTTTATTGTCAGCATTTGGGGCTTGATCTTYTGCGGAAAAAAGATTTTTCTGAAGGCCGTTTTACGCTCGCGTTTTTAGGCTACGGGGATGAAAGTGATCATACCGTCATTGAATTGACCCATAACTGGGACCGTACCGAACCGTATCCCATGGGGGAGGCCTTTGGTCATCTGGCTATCGGGGTAAAGGATATTTATACTATCTGTGCAGAGCTTGAAGCGAAGGGCATAGAGGTTCCCCGAAAACCGGGACCAATGAAAGGCGGGACAACGGTCATCGCCTTTGTCCGTGACCCGGATGGCTATATGATCGAATTTATTGAGCGTTRATTTAARAAAGCCCGAAGAATTTTCTCCGGGCTTTTGTTTTTCTGRCAGYCCGTTTTATCTGTTTTCAATATCCACATAATCTCGCATTGTATCACCGGTGAACAGYTGACGYGGGCGACCGATTTTCTGGGTGGGATCTTCGATCATTTCACCCCATTGTGATACCCAGCCGGTTGTTCTGGCCAAGGCAAACAGGACCGTGAACATGCCRGTGGGGAAMCCCATGGCTTTYARGATRATRCCGGAATAGAAATCCACATTGGGATAGAGTTTCTTYTCCTTGAAATAATCATCTTCGAGCGCAATCCGTTCCAGCTCGCGGGCCACATCCAGCATAGGGTCATTAACCCCAAGTTCGTCCAGAACTTCCTTGGCGGACTTGGCCAGAACCTTTGCCCGTGGGTCAAAGTTTTTATAGACCCGGTGGCCAAAGCCCATCAGGCGGAAGGGGTCGTTTTTGTCCTTGGCYTTTTCCACATATTCCGGAATACGGTCAACGGTACCGATTTCCTGTAACATATTCAGGCAGGCCTCATTGGCACCGCCGTGKGCCGGTCCCCAGAGGGAGGCAATGCCCGCCGCGATACAGGCAAAAGGGTTGGCCCCGGATGATCCGGCMAGSCGAACGGTTGAGGTGGAGGCATTTTGCTCATGGTCCGCATGGAGGATAAAGATTTTATCCATGGCACTGGCCWGAACCGGGCTGACCTCATATTCCTCACATTGGGGAACACCAAAGGTCATATGCAGGAAATTTTCCGCATAGCTCATATCATTGCGCGGATAGACAAAAGGCTGTCCAACGGAATATTTATAGGCCATGGAGGCAATGGTCGGGATTTTGGCAATCAGACGGTGGGACGCGATTTTCCGTTGTACGGGATCATTAATATCCAGACTGTCATGATAGAAGGCTGACATAGCCCCCAATACGCCAACCATAATCGCCATGGGATGGGCATCCCGGCGAAAGCCCTTAAACARGGAGTTCATCTGGTCATGGACCATGGTATGATAGGTGATCGTAGTGACAAAATCGTCTTTGGTCTCTTTGTCGGGCAGTTCTCCGTTCAGCAACAGATAGGCGACTTCCATAAAGTCACTCTTTTCCGCCAGTTGGTCAATGGGATAACCCCGATAGAGCAAAATACCCTTATCGCCGTCAATATAGGTGATGCTGGATTCACAGCTCGCGGTGGAGGTGAAACCCGGGTCGTAGGTGAACATACCYGTATCGGCGTAAAGCTTGCGAATATCGATAACATYTGGACCGACGGACCCGGAATAGATCGGCAATTCAATGGTTTTATCCCCGATGGTYAGTTTCGCCGTCTCATTTAATAATGTCTTGTCAAATACGTTTTTTATCATATATCCACATCCTTTCAAAATCTRGTGTTGTAGTAYRACAMTGCCAAATATGTTACACAGGCAATGTTAAGACTTTACGAATTACCGTAACGTCCWTCAGGTTAATTTTTTTGCGACATCCCTTATTCTGGCAAGACTTTCGTCTTTTCCTAACCAGACTAAAATATCAAAAATACCGGGGGAAACATTGCTCCCGGTCAAGGATGCGCGGATTGGCTGGGCAATTTTACCCAGTTTCAGGTCTTGGTCTTCGGCCAATGCCTTGATCTCAGTCTCCAGCGTGGTGATGCGCCAGTCYWCATTCYTSTCCAGCAGGTCGGCCACATCSGCCAGAATATGTCGTGCCGCGTCRCTCAAAAYYTTTTCCGCCTTTGGAATGAAGGTKAGGGGRCRCTTGGCAAAGAGGAACAGCGTRCTTTCCGCCAGATCATTGATGTTTTTCGCSCGYGGCTTGAATTCATCCATAGCGGTAAGCAGAAGTYCTGCCTCATCATCTGAYAGGGKCCGCTCAAGGTTCTTTTCAATGAGRGGGCGGCATATGGCCACCAGATTTTCATTGGATTCCACCTCGCGGATATAATAACCGTTCAGATTTTCCAGCTTGGTAAAGTCAAAGCGCGACGGGGATTTKCCGATACCGTCAAGRCCRAACCAYKCRATGGCCTGYTCAATTGACATGATCTCKTCATCACCGTGAGCCCAGCCAAGCCGGATCAGGTARTTYTTCAARGCACTRGGCAGATAGCCCATATCGCGGTARGCCTCWACSCCWAGCGCGCCGTGCCGTTTGGACAGCTTTGCYCCGTCCGGYCCGTGGATCAGCGGAATATGAGCATAAACCGGAAGMTCCCAGCCTATGGCYYKAATCATYTGTGCCTGACGGGCCGCGTTGGTCAGRTGRTCATCGCCGCGAATRACGTGGGTCACRCCCATATCATGGTCATCSACCACCACSGACAGCATATAGGTGGGYGAGCCATCGGCCCKGAGMAGRATCATGTCATCAAGATGAACATTGGCCACGGTTACATCACCCTGAACCTGATCATRGATGGTTGTTTCGCCCTCATTTGGGGACCGGAAACGGACAACCGGGTTGACGCCCTCGGGGGCCTCAGACGGGTCCCGGTTCCGCCAGCGGCCATCATAACCCATGGGGCGRCCTTCGGCGCGGGCGCAYTCSCGCATYTCCTTYARTTCTTCCGGCGAGCAATAGCAATGATAGGCCTTGCCATTGGCCAGCAGYTCATTGGCCACCTCAATATGGCGGGCGCGGYGGGCATAYTGGCTGATAATTTCGCCGTCATGGTCAAGGCCAAGCCAGCTCATACCRTCATAAATGGCCTCKACGGCACCCYCGGTCAGCCTTTTGCGGTCCGTATCYTCAATACGCARRCGGAATTCGCCGCCGTGATGGCGGGCAAATAACCAGTTAAACAGTGCGGTTCTGGCCCCGCCGATATGCAGAAACCCCGTTGGTGACGGGGCGAAGCGTGTTACGACCTTCTTCGTCATTTCTTTATATTTTCCATCAGTTTTATTGGGCGAATTATGACACATAGCAAGTATGTATATTGTTCGCACAGAGGAATAATAACTTTGCCAGTAAGAACGGTTGTCCTTAAACTTGGTTGGTTTTTAGCAAAATTATCCCAATAATGGAAGCCTGTTGTGGTAAAATACAAAAATAATTCACAAATATTTTATATTTCAGGAATTGTGAGGGGCGACTGTAATAGATAAGATAAAATTAATATTCTATCAGGAGTACGACAGATTAATCCTGTGGATTCCGGTATTTTTTGCCGTGGGTATCGGGATATATTTTTCTTTGCCAGCTGAACCAGGCCTGATTTTGGCTGGCGGGGTCAGTTTTTTTCTGCTCCTGATGCTATTGGTATTCTGGCGGTTTTTTCTCATACGTTTGATCCTGATAGCGGTTTTTCTGACCGCAGGTGGCTTCACAGTTGCAACCATGCGAAGCCAGAATTTGTCAACGCCGGTATTATCCAGGAAATTATCCCCGCGCTGGATCACGGGCCTGGTCTCGGATATCCGTCATTATGATAATGGAAAACTGCATATTATTCTCAAGAATCCCCAAATTCAGGGTGCCATATCGCTCAAAAAAATTCGGATCAAGGTTCAGAAATATGATCAACTGCCCTATCCGGGGGACAGGATTAGAATACGTGCCGGACTGATGCCGCCGCCGCCGCCCACCATGCCCGGTGATTTTGATTATGCCCGGCAAATCTGGTTTCAGGGAATAGGGGCCGTGGGTTATGGCATAGGCAAGCCTGAAATTCTGAGCAGAGGTCCGCCAGCGCAGGGCCTTGGCGCGCGCCAGCGGCGGGAGATGGCGGAAAATATMCGCCRMACCATCGCGGGGGATGCCGGTGGGCTGGCGGCGGCCTTGATTACCGGGATGCGGGACGGTATATCGCCGGAGGTTGCGGATAATATGCGCAATTCGGGGCTGGCGCATCTGCTGGCCATATCAGGGCTTCACATGGGGCTTTTGTGCGGCGCGGCTTTCTTCTTTTCCCGTTTTTTGCTGTCCCGGTCCGAATATTTAACGTTGCATTTTCCCATAAAAAAATGGGCCGCCGTAATCGCGATCGGGGCAGGGGTGGTCTATGTTTTYTTAAGCGGTGGCTCAACACCCACCGTTCGGGCCTTCATTATGGTYTCCATCCTGTTTCTGGGCGTGCTGACGGACCGYAAGGCTATCTCAYTGCGYCTGGTGGCCATTGCGGCCATGGTGATWTTRCTSTTYACGCCCGAAGYCCTGTTRTCGGTCAGYTTYCAGATGTCCTTTGCCGCCGTGATYGCATTGGTCGCGGCCTATGAGAAGATCAATATGCGGTGGGTGAAATTATCCGGKARCAGCCGGGGATGGACGGGGAAGGCGGGGCTGTATATAGGCACCATGCTGTTTACCACATTGGTGGCGGAATTGGCGATTGCGCCGTTTGCCCTGTTTCATTTTAACAAGCTGGTGCAATATGGCCTGTTGGCAAATCTGCTGGCCATGCCGGTTATGGCGTCATGGGTGATGCCCGGTGTTGTGGCCTATTTAATYCTTGYCCCTTTTGGTCTGGGTGAGYTGGCSCTCTATCCCATGTCATATGGGCTGGATGTGATCATGTTTGTGGCCAAAAATGTATCCCATGCACCGGGGGCTTACAGCCTTATTCCGTCAATGGGGCTGGCMTCTCTTGTCATTATGGCTGTGGGGGCGTTATGGTTTGTGATCTGGCGCACCAGATGGAAATTATTGGGGCTTCCTGTGGTTGCGTTCGGCGTCACGGCGGCATTTTTCACAGCCYAACCGGATATTYTGATTGATAACAGTGGGCGGCTGGTGGGGGTGCGCAATGCCAATGCGGAAATCAGCCTGTCCAGTTTCCGCTCTGGCCGTATGACCCGCGCCCGCTGGGCTCAACGGGCCGGGCAGGCAAAGGCTGAAAAATGGGACTATAACGGGCGGAAATACACGGCGGGAAGCTGGATGACCTGCGATAAACTCAGTTGTCTGTATCGTCCCGCCCATAAAAATACCGATATATTAATCGCACTGGTCAAGGATGAACTAGCCCTGACCGAGGATTGCCGCAATGCGCAGTTGGTGATCAGCCTTGTACCGGTAGAGGTGGACTGCCCATCGGCTAAACTGGTGATTGATAAATGGGATTTTTATCACAAGGGGGGCCATGCCCTGTGGTTGCCCGATAAGAACGGGGACTGGATTACCGTAAAAACCGTTGCCGAAAGCCGTGGTGACAGGCCGTGGAGTAGGCGATATAGCAAAAAACGAGAGTTCTAAACAGAATACTYCCTTAATATTGCCGYARCARGCCCACAAGGCGGCCCTGTATGCGGACGCGGTTTGCGGGGTAGGTCTGGGTGTCATAATCCCGGTTGGAGGGCTCAAGGGCGATGTCCGGGCCTTTTTTGTAMAGTGTTTTYARRGTGGCYTCCTGCTCATCAATCAAGGCGACAACGATGGTCCCGTTTTCGGCAACATCGCACCGCTGAACCACGATGGTATCCCCGTCCAATATGCCAGCCCCCACCATGGAATCACCATCAATTTCGAGGGCGTAATGGCTGCCGCCGCCAATCATGGATATGGGCACCGGAATATTCTCAAACTGTTCCAGAGCCTCAATAGGTGTGCCGGCGGCGATGCGGCCATGAAGGGGAATGTCAACCGTTTGAGGGTCRGAAGGCGCGTTCGCCGTTTCCGTACGGCCAAAATCCGGTTTGAACAGATTGCCCGGCTGGGTATTTTCCTCATTATCAGGCAGCCGCAGAATTTCCAGAGCCCGGGCCCGGTTGGGCAGGCGGCGGATGAATTGCCGCTCCTCCAACGCGCCGATGAGCCGATGAATACCTGATTTTGATTTCAGGTTCAGGGCATCTTTCATCTCGTCAAAGGACGGTGCAATGCCGTTCTCCTGAAGTTTTTCATGGATGAACAGCAATAAATCACGTTGCTTTTTGGTAAGCATATATAGGCCTCCTGATCGAACAAATCACTCTTTGTCCTATTTATGTTCTATTTATATTCTTTTGTCAAGGGCGCAGGAGCATAATTTTCACCTGGGTACCTTTGGTGATAGCAGGGGCGTTCGGCGCGCGGATCAACAGGCAATCGGCATTGGCCAAAGTGCTGAGTTTTGCGCTGTC
>NVVY01000026.1 GCA_002749135.1 Alphaproteobacteria bacterium
CCATGCTGACTTTGGTGGGGGTTATTGATGCGGATCTCGGTATGTCCGGCGCTGACCCAAGGGCGGCGGAACGCACATGGCAACAATTGGAACAGGTGGCGGGCCGGGCCGGACGGGCAGAAAGACCGGGACAAGTGCTGTTCCAGACCTATGCCCCAGAGCATCCGGTGATGCAGGCTCTGCTGTCTGGGGACGGGCAGGCGTTCCTTGAGCAGGAAGCCCATGCCAGAGAAGAACAAAACCTGCCGCCCTTTGGCAAGCTGGCGGCGATCATCGTTTCGGGCGCAGACTTTAACGCCGTGGCCAAAACCGCCCGGCGGCTGGTGGGGTTTGCCCCAAAAGATGGACAGCTCACCGTCCTTGGACCTGTCCCGGCCCCCATGTCTTTCCTGCGCGGCAAGCATCGTTTCCGGCTGTTGATCAAGGCGGACAAGAAAGTCAAACTGCAAAAAATCATGGGCCAATGGCTGTCGAGCTGCCCGTTGGAACGCGGAGTGAGCCTACAGGTTGATATTGATCCCTATAGTTTCCTTTAGAGGTTAAAATGCCGGAACAGATATTCGATTGTATGGATTCGACCCAACAGGCCAGCGTCTTTGATCTGATCCATGTTAAAATACCGCGCCATATGAGGGGTCGTCTTCCCAACAATTGACGTCAAACTATCCGGCAAAGTCAAATGCCCCATCCTGTGCTGAATAGCATAGCTGTAACGGCGTAGACACGTTGGCCGATAATAGGTCAGTATATTCTTAAACCGAACTTTTCCGGGAACCGGCTCATCAAAAGCATAGCCATAGTCGGACTGATAGGCGGCGAGTTCCGGGCTGATTCTTTTGATCAATGCCGCCTGAAAACCCCCGTGATTCTTATATGCAAGGGGAATGGTTAGCGCTTTTTTGATCGTCTGATAAGACACGAACGGCGTCAAATATGACCCCAACCGCGTATTGTTGCCATTATCCCGGCTGGTCCAATAGCGCAGCCGAAACGCAGGGTAAGCATATTCCACCTGTCCCCGGCTCAGCCGATCCGAAGAAACCCCAAGCGCCGTTTTAATCTTGCCATGAAGCGCGTCCCGATACGCTCCTTCGTTAAATTCCGGCCCGCATATAGCCGTTGTATAGCGGGAATAAAAGCTGTTGATCAGGTCTGTGATGGTAAAATTTCCATCCGGCAGATAAAAGAAATTGCGGAAAATCTCCCCGCCGCCGCCGTTGAAAATCATATGATCATGGTTAGCGCGCGCCCGTCGAGTGTCCATATTGGCCCCAAAATCAAAAATACTCTCGCCCGGAACCCCATCCAAGGCATAAAAATTATCCCGGATAATCTCAGGGTAAGCCTCCGGGGTGGGAACGGGATGGCTGGCTTTATTGATATGCTGCAACGGAAAACCTTCTCCGCTGGCAATGGTGCGGGCCACAGTCACATCAGGGCTGTTGTCCGGGCCATAAACATATACCTGTGGCGCACTCCCGCTCTCTTTCAGCAGAGCCAGCATCAGCCGCGAATCATAGCCCCCAGACAAGGCCGTGCGAATCCGGTTGCCGAATTTTTCTGAAACTGGCCGAACAATATCCCTGAGCAGATCGGCGGTCTCCGCCACCAGATCATCCTGAGAGGCTGCAGAGGGCTGAAAATCAAATTGCAGGTTTTTGTCATGGCCCACCGGACCATCCGGCGTAAATTCAAAATTCTTCAGGCTATCCAGACTGTTAACTTCCCGAAAAACCGTATCCGTGCCGTAAGTCGTCTCCTGAAAAGCATATTCATAAATCGCCTGACCGTTCGGCGATAATCTGGCGGTGGCSGTGGCGGTSGCRAGGAAAGACGAGGACCAAAAGCTCTGCTCACCATTCTGATAGACCCGATTCCCTCCCAAAGGATCGGTCARAAGATACAGACGATCCTTTTTCCTTAAGATAACCGTGAAAATGCCGTTGAAATCTTCYGGCCGATAATCATCGGGAGAATAATCATCCAGTAATAGAATCARGGCGGCTTCACCCATGCGGCCTTTATAGATAAGAGTACCCGATGARCCGCAAAAGTCCCCGTGATTATTGCGRACCARATTCTGTATTGGYGACARTTGTTTAGGGAAAAACTGGACAATATAAGGCCCCTGCTCCACAAGAATCGGCTTTTCCGATYCTTGGATAGCAAGACAGGCCAGYGCGGCCTTGATTCTAGCCTCTGACAATTTGTCTTTATGATAAAGGATAAAATCCCCCATTWATGCCTTCCCTTTTACCAAAAAACCGATATATTTCTTTCGCRCGYCTCTAAATATGGGCAAAAAAAATCAAGTTACCCATTTGCTGTCTTGAAGTATGCAGATCACTGTGCTAGGTATCGCCAACAAATAAATATTTAGTCCGTTTATACTGTGTTTTTCAAATCGAAACAGGTAAAAATGGCATGAGATTAAAACTAATTCGAGGAAGATTGCGTTGTCATCTGAAATGACTTCAAATATTGTTTCTGAAAACCTGACGATTACAGGACTTGCTGGCCGTTATGCCATYGCTCTGTTTGATTTGGGAAAAGAARCAAATACGCTGGAYAAGGTTGCGCAGGATATTGCCACTCTTTCCGCGTTACTTGAGACAAGTGCAGACCTTAGAGGCCTGACCTTAAATCCCATTTTCTCCTCTGATGAAAAAAGTCGGGCCATGGCCGCCGTAATWGCCGCCGCCAAGCTTGACAAGYTGGTCASYAACTTTGTCGGTGTGGTGGCRAATAATMGCCGTCTGGACCARCTGGAAAATATTATCTCGGAATTCAACAGAATCCTTGCTCACCATAATGGTGAAGTGAGCGCTTCTGTCGTCACAGCTCACAAGTTGACAAAAGCTCAACTTGATGCGCTGAAAGCTAAACTTAAATCAATGGTCGGCAGTGATGTGAATGTGGACACGGATGAAGACGAAGGCCTCCTTGGAGGYATGATCGTCAAAATCGGTTCCCGCATGATCGACAGTTCGCTGAAGACTAAACTCGCTAATCTTGAAGAATCAATGAAAGAGGTTGGATAATGGACATCCGTGCAGCGGAAATATCTAAGATCCTGAAAGAGCAAATTGCCAATTTTGGTGACGAAGCAGAAGTTTCAGAAGTCGGCAAAGTTCTCTCAGTCGGGGACGGTATCGCCCGTATTTACGGCCTTGATAATGTTCAGGCCGGTGAAATGGTCGAATTTCCCGGCAAGGTCATGGGCATGGCCCTTAACCTTGAAGCCGATAATGTGGGGGTCGTGATTTTYGGATCTGACCGCGACATTAAAGAAGGCGACACGGTTAAACGGACCGGCAACATTGTGGATGTTCCCGTGGGCCGTGGCCTGCTGGGCCGGGTGGTTGACGCSYTGGGTAATCCCATCGACGGCAAGGGACCMTTGACCGACGTTAAGCGGACCCGTGTGGAAGTAAAAGCACCGGGCATTATCCCCCGTAAATCCGTGCATGAGCCTGTACAAACCGGCCTTAAAGCCATTGACAGCCTTGTGCCCATTGGGCGGGGTCAGCGCGAATTGATCATTGGTGATCGCCAGACAGGTAAAACTGCCGTGGCGATTGATACTTTCCTTAACCAGAAAGAAATCAACGCCGGGGATGATGAGAGCAAGAAACTTTATTGCATCTATGTGGCCGTGGGACAAAAACGCTCCACCGTAGCCCAGATTGTTAAAGTACTGGAAGAGCGCGGCGCCATGGAATATTCCATCGTTGTGGCCGCTACTGCTTCCGAGCCTGCGCCCCTGCAATTCCTGGCCCCCTATACCGGGACTGCCATGGGTGAATTTTTCCGCGACGGCGGCATGCATGCCCTGATCGTTCATGATGACCTGTCCAAGCAGGCTGTGGCGTACCGCCAGATGTCCTTGTTGCTGCGTCGCCCGCCGGGCCGTGAAGCCTATCCCGGTGATGTRTTCTATCTGCATTCCCGCCTTCTGGAACGGGCSGCRAAAATGAATGATGACAATGGCAATGGCTCCCTGACCGCCCTGCCGATCATTGAGACACAGGCCGGTGACGTGTCTGCCTATATYCCGACCAACGTGATTTCCATCACCGACGGTCAGATCTTTCTGGAAACAGAGCTTTTCTATCAGGGKATTCGCCCGGCCATTAACGTGGGCCTCAGCGTGTCCCGGGTGGGGTCAGCGGCCCAGACCAAGGCYATGAAGCAGGTGTCCGGCTCCATTAAACTGGAACTGGCCCAATATCGCGAGATGGCGGCCTTTGCCCAGTTCGGGTCCGACCTTGATGCCTCAACCCAGCAATTGCTGAACCGGGGCGCGCGCTTGACCGAACTTTTGAAGCAGGCACAATATTCGCCCATGTCTGTGGCGGAACAGGTTGTGTCCATCTTCTCGGGTGTGAATGGTTATCTTGACAAGATCGAGGTGTCTGCGATTGGCCGTTTCGAAGAAACTTTGATTGCCGAAATGCATTCCCGTCACAAGGATGTGCTGGATACCATCAACAGCGAGGGCAAGATTTCCGATGAAACCCAGTCCAGGCTGAAAGATATTCTCGAAAATCTTGTGAAGAATTTTGTCTAAAGCAATTTTTTAGGATCAAGTCAGTATGGCTAACCTTAAAGACCTCAGAAACCGGATCGCAAGTGTGCAAAACACGCAGAAGATCACYAAGGCCATGAAAATGGTTGCGGCCTCCAAATTGCGCCGGGCACAGGAAGCCGCCGAAGCGGCGCGTCCTTACGCGGAACGCATGGAAAATGTTCTGGCGTCACTGGCGTCCAGCATGGTTGGACAGGTCGGCGGGCCGCGCCTTCTGGCCGGAACTGGCAAAGACCAGATTCAGCTGGTGGTGGTGGCCACATCCGAACGCGGGTTATGCGGCGGGTTTAACACCAACATCGTCAAGGGGGCCCGGGCCAGAATTTCCAGCCTGATCAAGGAAGGCAAGGACGTCAAGATCGTCACCATCGGTAAAAAAGGTGCCGCCGCCCTGAAGCGGAACTTCGGCAGCCGCATAATCAAGCATTTCGACATGTCCCATGTGAAACGGCTTAGCTATGGCGACGCGGGGCCGGTCACCGACTATCTGTTAAGTGCCTATGATGCCGGTGAGTTTGATGTCTGCACTTTGTTTTACGCCAAATTCCAGTCGGCCCTGACCCAGATTGTCACCGCCCAGCAAATGATCCCCGCCTCCTATGATACGGAAAAGACAGTCGATCTTGGCGGTGCGGCTTATGATTATGAGCCTGATGARACAGAAATTCTGGAAGAACTGCTGCCCCGTAACGTGGGGGTTCAGCTTTTCCGGGCCTTGCTTGAAAATGCCGCCAGCGAACAGGGATCGCGTATGACCGCTATGGAYAGCGCCACCCGTAATGCCGGTGAAATGATTGACAGCCTGCGGACCACCTATAACCGGACCCGTCAGGCCGTGATTACCAATGAGTTGATTGAAATTATCTCAGGTGCGGAAGCACTCTGATAACGTGAAGATTTGAAAACGAGAGTTGAAAAAATGACAGCAAAAAATATTGGTCGTGTTAGCCAGGTGATCGGCGCCGTTGTCGATGTGACATTCGACGGCGARYTGCCCGCGATTTTGTCTGCGCTCGAATGTGACAATAACGGCAACCGCCTTGTCCTCGAAGTMGCCCAGCACCTTGGTGARAATGCRGTGCGGACCATCGCCATGGATTCAACCGATGGCCTTGTGCGCGGCAATGAAGTGAGCGACACAGGATCACAGATTTCCGTCCCCGTTGGACCAAAGACCCTTGGCCGGATCATGAATGTGATCGGTGAGCCCATTGATGAACGCGGTCCCATCGGCGCAGAAACAACAGCCCCTATTCATGCGGACGCCCCGGCCTTTGCCGACCAGTCCACCGAATCAGAAATTCTGGTGACCGGCATTAAGGTCGTTGACCTGCTGGCCCCCTATTCCAAAGGCGGCAAGATCGGCCTGTTCGGCGGCGCGGGCGTGGGCAAGACCGTTTTGATCATGGAACTGATCAATAATATTGCCATCGGCAGTGACGGCTATTCAGTGTTTGCCGGGGTCGGTGAGCGGACCCGCGAGGGGAATGACCTCTATCACGAAATGATCGAATCAAAAGTTATTGACCTTGAGGGTGATAATTCAAAAGTGGCCCTGATTTACGGTCAGATGAACGAGCCGCCCGGTGCCCGCGCGCGCGTGGCCCTGTCCGGTTTGACTGTTGCGGAATATTTCCGTGATGTGGAAGGTCAGGACGTGCTGTTCTTCGTTGATAATATTTTCCGCTTCACTCAGGCCGGCGCGGAAGTATCCGCGCTGTTGGGCCGTATCCCGTCYGCGGTGGGCTATCAGCCAACATTGGCCACCGACATGGGGRCKTTGCAGGAACGTATTACCTCAACCCATAAAGGCTCCATTACMTCTGTRCAGGCSATTTATGTGCCSGCCGATGACTTGACCGATCCGGCCCCTGMGGCTTCCTTTGCCCATCTGGATGCGACCACGGTTCTGAACCGGGCCATTTCGGAAAAGGGTATTTATCCGGCGGTTGACCCGCTTGATTCCACMTCCCGTATTCTGACCGCCGATGTGGTGGGCGAGGAACATTATAATGTGGCCCGTGAGGTACAGGAAATCCTGCAGAAATATAAATCWTTGCAGGACATCATTGCCATTCTGGGTATGGATGAGTTGTCTGAAGATGACAAGATCACCGTGGCCCGCGCGCGCAAGATCGAACGCTTCATGTCACAGCCGTTCCATGTGGCTGAGGTCTTCACCAATATGCCMGGMAARTTTGTGTCTCTGGAAGATACCATCAMMAGCTTCCGCGAGATTCTCGACGGYAAGCAYGATGATCTGCCCGAAGCCGCCTTYCTGATGGTGGGCAGCATTGAAGAAGCCGTTGCCAAGGCCCATAAAATGGCTGCTGACGCGGCATAAGCGATAAGGGAAGCCGTMACTATGGCCGACAAATTACATTTTGAACTGGTATCACCGGAAAAGCTCCTTATCTCCACAGATGTGGATATGGTGGTGGTGCCGGGCGTTGACGGGGATTTCGGGGTGCTGATYAATCACGCACCGGTAGTCTCTACCCTGCGCACAGGCATATTGGAAGTCCA
The DNA here is from genome assembly GCA_002749135.1 of Alphaproteobacteria bacterium. Classification (GTDB taxonomy): domain Bacteria; phylum Pseudomonadota; class Alphaproteobacteria; order Sphingomonadales; family Emcibacteraceae; genus Paremcibacter. The sequence continues at coordinate 7,115 of NVVY01000026.1, forward strand.
CAACGGGGGTACGCCGGAAAAGATACTGGTGGTGAGCGGCTTTGCCGAGGTTAACCCGGGTGGCCTGACCGTTCTGGCCGAGGAAGCCATACATCTGGCCGATGTGGACCGCGCGGGCTTGGAAGCCGAACTGAAAAATGCCGAAGAAGACATTGCCGACGCCAAGGACGAGGCCATTCTGGCCAAGGCCAACAAAGCCCGCGCCCGTCTGGTCGATATATTAGGCGTCCTTGATCTGGCGGCGTAATATAACCCGAATATTATCGTTGAAAGCTCTGTAAATTATATTTACGGGGCTTTTTTATTGCAATATTTTACCAACTGGCCAGAATGGTTTTCATATTCGAATTTACAGGGTTTTAAGTAATGCGGTTTTCTTTCGGTGTTTGTCTAAAGTTATTTTCCGGTATAATATTAGCCACCGTCATGACGTCATTGGCCTTTGCGGGGGGGATGACCATCGATTTTATTGGCCAGCGGATCATTCCCCATGTGTATAGTTATAAAAAYACCGTGGTTGGCGGCTTGTCTGCTCTTGATTATAATCCTGAAACCGGCCGTTTTGTCGCTATAAGTGATGATCGGTCTAGTAAAAATCCCGCCCGCTTTTACGAATTGAAATTAAGCTTTGATCAAGACAGCTTTCAAAGTTGGCAGATTACAGATGTTAATTTTATGAAACAACCGGACGGCACCGTTTTTCCCAAGCCTGAAATCATGGGCAAGTCCTTTGTGGACCCGGAGGCCCTGAAACTATCTCCCACAGGCGATAGCTATTTCTGGACCAGTGAGGGCCATGCCAAATACGGCGTTAATCCTTTCATCCGTGAAATGGGCCTGCATGGTGACTATCGCCGGGACTTTAGGGTGCCGGATAAATATCTGGTGGCTAAAGGCAAAGGCATCCGTGATAATCTGGCCTTTGAAGCCCTGACCTTGAACCATGACCGCCAAAGCATCACTGTATCCATCGAGGGGCCATTGATACAGGACGGCGCGGAAGCCACTACCAAAAATGGGGCAGATGTACGTTTCCTGCATCTGAATATTACCACGGGCCAGTCGACCCATGAATATGTCTATCCGATTGAACCAGTCCAAGGGCTAGCCCTGCCCATCGGTAATTTTTCCGTAAATGGCGTGGTGGATATACTGGCAGTCTCGGACACAGAATATCTGGTGGTGGAGCGGTCTTTTTCCGCCGGTGTCGGTCTGTCGGTCCGGCTTTATCTGGCTGATTTCACCGGAGCGACAGATGTTCTGGCGGTGGATAGTCTGAAGGACGTCCCCTATGAACCGGCGCATAAGACATTATTGCTTGACCTTGGCACCCTTGGCATTGCCATTGATAATATCGAAGGCATGACATTTGGCAAGACGTTGAAAGATGGCCGCCGAAGCCTGATCATGATTTCCGATGATAATTTCAGGTCGGCACAGGTGACCCAGATGCTTTTATTTGCGGTTGGCTTTAAAACTCCGCCCCCACCGCATCAGAAATAAAATGCATCAGGGGCGTTGCCGCCTCAAAAGTTTCAATCACCTCACCCACAAAAGCCGCCGTTCCGGCAATATCCATATTGCTCGTGGCCTTTATGGCGAAAAAACTTTTACGTTTGATGTCTTCAAGGTGGGGCGCATCTGCATCGAAACCGCGCGGCGGGCGTTTGAGGCCATCGCCCTTGATGCCGCCGCATTTTTCCAATATGGCCGTGTCTTCTATKATMGCCTGCCATTTTTTRGGCTTGTCGRYRATGCGYTGRCGRATTTTGCCAAGGGCATCGCCGGGCGGGGTCCAGATTCCGCCGCCGTAGCGCAGGTTGCCTTCTTCCAAATGGACATAAAAGCCGGGGGCATGGACGTCCTTGCCCATTCTGTGGCGAAACTGGGCGGCGGCATGTTCCTTATAGGGCCGTTTGTCTTTTGAAAAGCGCACATCCCGGTAAATGCGAAACATGGAGCCTTTGTTGGGACGCGGGTCGGCATTATAATGGGGGGAGATGTCCCGAAGCAAGGGCGCGATGGCCGATATAAAGGCACTGACCGGGCCGACAATCTTGTCCTGATAACGGGCTTTATTGTCGGCAAACCATTCCCGGTTGTTATTCTGTTTCAGCTCTCGGAAGAAATGCCAGAAGTCCTCATCAAAGCCGATAAATACATCATTCATATATTTGATTCCCTGAAATCCGCACAGCCGCAATGGCGATAGAAGGTGGACGTTAGTGAGCATAATATGGCCATGGGCAGGGTCAGCACAGGGGCGGCGAGCAATACAAAAATATAGATCATATCCGGCTCCGGTGCGGTTCCAGCCAGAAGGTCAATCTGAAAAAAACGATTTGCCAGCCAAAGCACCGTTATCACGACACCCAGTAGCGGCAATCCGCCGGCCAGCGTTGCCACCAGCATCCGAAAGGTGTTTTTTCGGGTCATCCGCCATGAGGTGGTAAAGCGCAGTGATTTCCCGATGGTCAGTGATGAAAAAGCCATACTGAACCGCAGGCCGATAAGCAATAAAAAGCTCAAGACCACAAGAATGCCAAACACATACAGGGCATATTCCATCTGCCCCATTTCCGTAATGGTTCCGGCCATTTTTTCTGAATTGCTCATCACTCGTAAATAAAGCACCCCCCATGTGATACCCGCCGCCGCCGACAGACCAAGACCGAAAAATATCAGGGAATGACTGATCACACTCAGGCTGCGGGTAATCAGGGGCCATATTTTTTTGCGGATCAAATGTTCTGGGCCTAACAGATAAAGCCGGTGCCACAATACGGTTACCGGAATGGCCCATATAAAGGTGGTCAGAATGAATACCGCAAAGGCGCTGTTAAAACCCTCCGGTATTTTTTCCGCCCCTGCCGAAACTAAAAACACTGGGTCAAGAATGCCGGAAAACCCCGCCAGACAAAAGGGCAATACGGCGACAAAGGAAATCAATATATGCTGAAACTTATAATACCACAAACAACTGTAAGCCTGACGGATTGAGGACATAATACCAAGTTTTGTACAGTCAAATGTCATGGCTTTCTCGTCTTTGCGGCACAGAAATGCTGAACCAGTTTCTCATATAATGACCGCTTGAATTCAACGATGGATGAGGCAAGACTTTCCGGTTTCAGCCACTTCCATTCCGAAAATTCCGGATGCTCTGTCTCCAGATTTATATCGCTGTCCGTTCCCAGGTAACGCATCAAAAACCATTTCATCCGCTGACCCCGATATTTCCCCTTCCAGACCTTGCCCATCAAATGTTCCGGTAAGTCATAGGCCAGCCAGCCGTCATATTCCTGAATAATTCTGGCATTGCGGGTGCCGATTTCTTCTTCCATTTCCCGAAAGACGGCCTCTAACGGGGTCTCACCCTCATCAATACCGCCTTGGGGCATTTGCCATGCCTCAACGGTCGTATCAATGCGCCGGGCGACAAATACCTCGCCCTTGTCATTGAGCAACATCATACCCACGCAAGGGCGATAAGGCAGAGAATCAGGATTAATAAACATATACACTGTTATCCGTTATTTACCGGAATTACTATAATCCTCTTTGGCCAATTGATCAAAAAAACTTTACTTGACAAAAGAACATATATAGAACATTTTACCTGTGTAAGATAAAATATAATTGGGACGAAAATATGATTGAACTCTATAATTTTGGTGCCAGAGGTAAAATATGTGACCCTAGCCCCTTTTGTGTCAAGGTGGAAACCTACCTGAGGATGGCTGGGGTACCTTTCGAAACACACAGCGGACCCGATAACCTGCGTAAATCACCAAAGGACAAGCTGCCCTTCATTCGTGATGACGGGGAAGTGATCGCTGATTCCAGCTTTATCATCCGCCATCTGGAAGAAAAGCATGATCATACCCTTGATGGTCACCTGACGGATGCGCAAAAAGCCGCCGCCCATGCCCTGACCAAAATGATTGACGAGAATCTCTATTGGACGCTGGTTTATTCCCGGTGGATATTGGACCATAACTGGATAATCATCAAGCAGATGTTCTTTGGCAGTCTTCCCTTCCCGTTAAAATTATTTGTCCCGGGTATGGTGCGGAAAAATGTGCTTAAAGGCATGAAGGGTCACGGCATTGGTCGTCATTCGAATAATGAAATCACTGAAATTGGCACATGGGATTTAAAGGCTCTGTCCGATGCGCTCGGGGACAAGGAATATTTTTTCGGCGATCGGCCCTGTTCTATGGATGCCGCCGCTTATGGGATTTTATCCCAGATGATCCTGTCTGATACCTTCACCGCGCCTATTTTCGATGCGGCCCGGAAACACGATAATCTGGTGGCCTTCACCACCCGTATTTGTGATAAATATTTTGCGGATTTAGGCTGATAGCTATCGAATCGGCTGGCGATTGGCGATGGCGGTGACCGGGACAAGGTCAATGCCACGCCTTTCAAGTTCCCGCGCCCATTTTTCAATTTCCGTAATGGTCAGGGGAAAGGCGCGGGCCACGCCCAATGCGGCGCCGTACGTGTGGGCGGTATTTTCCAGCGCCGTCAGGTTGCGGTTGATTTCCTCAGTGCTTAATCTGTTATCAATATAAAGATTATTTATCGCCCGGGGCATGGAAATTCGCCGGGCCATCGCACCGACCACACTGAAACGGGTGGATTTGGCGTCCAGAACCATCAAGCCCCNCCCATTCAGGTCGTTCAGGATTGGCATGACATCTTTTTCTGATGTGGTGAATTTTGACCCCATTTCATTGATCACCCCCACATAGCCTGTGACTCGTGACAACAGCCAGTCCAGCTTTTTCAGGTTATCCCGTTCCGGCGCACCGGCCAGCAGGGTATGGGGTCCGGGATCATTTTCCGGATAGCTGATCGGCTCGGTCGGGATCATTAAAAATCCCTCATGCCCATTGGCGCGGGCCTTGTCCATCCAGACCTGCAAGTTCCGCGCATAAGGTGAAAAGCCAAAATCTATTTCGCCCGGCAATTGGGCCAATGCCAGATTACTGGCCTTGCTGTTCAGGCCAATTCCGGTAATGATTATGGCTAGCTTTGGCCGATCGGCAGACGCCTGACCTGCGGCGTCAACCGGCCTGGCATATTCTTTCCAGGCCACTTTCGAATCCGGACCAAGAACCGGCAATAACCCGTTGGCGCCCTTGTGGGTCAAACCATCAATGGGGGCTTTAATCAGGCTTTGTCTCTTGGGTTGTTGTTGTGTATCAATCCTGTTGGTTTCAGATTTGGCCTCATGGCTGTCGTTCGCCAGCGTAATAGGTATATCACCGGCAGGAGCGTCATCCTCTTGATGGGCCTGCGCGATAGGCTCAACATCATCCGACAGGGATAACCAGATAATGCCCGTCGCCATCAGGACGATGACGAACATCCACGCGGCAACCAAGGGCCGAACGGTTTTCCGACGGGTTATACTGGTTAGTTCCGGTGCCTCACCCATTTTTTCAGACCCTATTCCCCTCAGTCAACATTTCTGGCAATGGACATACCATGCAACAAATTGACCGCATAATTTAGCTGATAATCATCCTGTGCCGTGGTCAGGGGACGGGCTTCATCTTTTTTGTCCGTATCGGTATCTTCGCCGACTTTATCCTTATTATCCGCTTTCACATCTTTTGGGACAGATTTTTCGTCTTTCTTGTCGTTGGGATTGGCCAGACTTCCGCGCAAATCCTGCTCTGAACGGCGGCGGCTGTTGATGGTCTTGGATTTATCAAACCGGACCTGTTCCACAATAACATCCGGCGTGATACCCTCGCCCTGAATGGAATTTCCGGACGGGGTGAAATAATAGGCCGTTGTCAAACGCATAGCCCCATTAGTCCCCAAAGGAATAACCGTTTGAACGGAGCCTTTACCAAAGGACTGGGTGCCAACCACAACCGCCCTGCGGTGGTCCTGCAACGCGCCGGCGACAATTTCCGATGCTGATGCCGACCCGCCATTAATCAGGACAATCAGCGGCTTGCCATTAATGCTGTCGCCCTTGCGCGCCGGATAACGCTGAACATGTTCGTCATTGCGCGTGCGGGTGGACACCACCTCGCCGCGCGCCAGAAACTGGCCGGAAACRGCAATGGACTGATTYAAAAGCCCGCCCGGATTATTGCGTAAATCAAGGACGATGCCCTGAAGATYATCACCCARYTCTKTCTTGATCTTGTCCAGCGCGKYAATCARACCRCTTTCGGTTTTTTCTGTGAAAGACGAAATACGAACATAGCCCACTTCRCCTTCAAGATGRTARCGGACAGATTTCAAGGTGATGGTGGCACGGGTCAGSGTAATTTCCAGCGGTTCTTTTTCGCCCTTGCGCACCACSGTRATCACWATATCYGTGCCAACCTCGCCCTTCATCTTTGATACGGCCTCGGTCAGGCCCAGGCCCATAATAGATTYGCCGTCCAGCTTGGTGATATAATCCCCAGATTGAATCCCCGCGCGTGAGGCCGGGGTATCGTCAATGGGCGATACRACGCGGACAACGCCCTTGTCCAGCGTCACCTCCATACCAAGGCCGCCGTAYTCGCCCTTGGTCTGAACCTGCATATCATCAAAGCCTTTTGCGGTCAGATAGCTTGAATGGGGGTCCAGTGAGCTTAACATACCATTGATCGCGGCCTCAATCAGCTCTTCATCGGTAACTTCCCGCACATATTGGGAACGRATTTTTTCAAAGACATCGCCAAACAGGTTGAGCTGTTTATACGTATCCGAGCTTTTGGCCAGTGCCATATTCGCGCCAAGCAACGTCATGCTGACAAGGGCAAAAGACACCATTATGGTTGTTACATATTTTTTCATCTATCAAAGTACCTTTCTATCCCGCGCCGCGATCCACGGCAACGGATTGATGGGTTTTCCCATTCGTCTTAATTCCACATAGAGGTCCTGTCCAACAGTCCCGCCTGTGGTCGTTTTGGTGATTTCATCCTGTGTCGCCATTTGTCCGACAGGTTCACCCTTTAATACCCATTGGCCCACTTCCGCATCCAGACGGCTCATGCCCGCCAGAAGCGTATGATACTCTGGTCCGTGGGAGATAATCAACAATTGGCCGTAAGATCTGAATTTTCCGGCAAAAACAATCCGGCCATCATGGGGAGCCACCACCGTCGCCCGGGGCAGGGTATGGATGGTAATCCCTTCTGAAGACAGGCCTTCCGGGGTTTTTGAGCCAAAGACCCGGCCAATGGAGCCGCGCACGGGCAGAGGCAGATGGCCGCGCGCCTTGGCAAATGACAGGCTGCCTGCGGGCACCGAATCAAGACGGTTGCGGGCCAGTTTTGACCGGGACTTGTCACCGTATTTTTCCGGTTTATCCGTTACACGTTTGGCGGCGGCGAGGGCGGCTCTGGCTTTTTTTGCGGCCCGRRTTTTGGCTTCYTGYTCAATGCGGGCAATCAAATCCTGCAGGTTTTTGGCTTTGGCGGCAAATTGTTTCAGCTTTTTGCGTTCTTCCCGRGTTGCYCGGCGCAATTCTTTCTGTCTCTGCCGCCGTTCCGCCAGCAATTGATTCATTTCAATCTGTTCCAGGGTCAGCCCACTGAGCAGGGTTTTTAATTCCGCCCGTTCCGCCGCAATTTCTGTTCGCACAGTCCGCAGTTCCATCATATCCTTCTTGATATTTTCCGCCCGTTTTTTCAAYTCCGGYTGYAGGACTTTCAACAGGCTGGCACTGCGCAGACTGTTGATGGCCTTTTCCGGACGATAGGCCACCAATTCCGCCGGTTGCTGGCTCAACCGTTGCATGGCGGCCAGCGTTTTGGCCATCTGGTCATACCGGGCGGTCAGATTCTTCTGATGGGTTTTTTCCTGTGCGTTCAACAGATACAGCCGGTCCTCCCGGACATATACTTTGTCTTCCGCATCCTGAATTTTTTTAGCCGCTTTTACCAGATCCTGGCTCAGGTCATTAATTTTCTGACCCAGATTGTCTGCTTCCTGCTCAAATTTTCGCGCRCGCTCGCTGGTTTTGGTAATTTTCTGCTGAATTTTTTCAAGCTCTTTTCCCTCAGGCTCCGCCGCCCGAACGCTATTCGGTAACGGAACAAAAGCCAGCATCAGGCCCAGGAGGACAATATGGTGAAATACCTTAAGCAGTGGCGCGGTCCTCCCCGGCTTGTCCAAGGGTTAACAGRGAATGGCCRGTCATGGCCGGGGGCTGTTCCAGCCCCATGAGCGTGAGCAGGGTCGGGGCCACATCCGCAAGGCAACCATTACTCAGGRCAAATTTCTGYCCGTCCTCAAGGAAGGCCACCTCGCCATTGACCAGAATGAASGGCACCAGATTGGTGGTATGGGCCGTATGGGGTTGCCCGCTTTTCGGATCTTTCATGACCTCAATATTACCATGATCCGCCGTCACCAGCATCACGCCGCCGACCTTTTTCAGAGCCGCTTCGAGCCGACCAAGGCTGTTATCCACGGTTTCAACGGCGATTTTTGCCGCCGACAAAATACCCGTATGCCCCACCATGTCCGGATTGGCAAAATTAACCACGATCAGATCATACTCCCGCGACCCTATGGCCGCCACCAGTTTATCTGTTACCTCCGGCGCTGACATTTCCGGTTTTAGGTCATAGGTCGCCACATCTGGCGACGGCACCAATATACGGCTTTCACCGTCATAAACAYTCTCGCTACCGCCGTTAAAGAAAAAGGTCACATGGGCATATTTTTCTGTCTCGGCAATGCGCAGCTGTCTCAGRCCGTTGCGGGACACTATTTCGCCCAAGGTATCCTCAAGCTCATCKGACGGGAACATGACATCCATAAATCCGCTCAGAGACGCTGAATATTTGCTCATGCCAAGACGACTACAAAAATCCACCTGACGCGCAAGGGCAAAGCCGTCAAAATCCGGGTCAACCAGTGCGGTCAGAATCTCCCGCGCCCGGTCTGCCCGGAAATTGGCCATCAGCAAACCATCTCCGTCTTTCATGCCGCCGTATCCATCAATGATGGTCGGCAGGACAAATTCATCAGTGACATTTTCACCGTAACTGGCCGTAATTGCCTCAAGCGCCGACGCCCCGCGCGGACCACTGCCGTCCACCATAGCGGTATAGGCCTTTGACACCCGGTCCCAGCGCGTATCCCGGTCCATGGCATAATAACGTCCGCTCACCGTGGCAATGCTTACCCTGCCGAGCGGGGCAATATCCTGCTCAAATTTTTCCACAAAGCCCTTGGCACTGCTGGGCGGTACGTCGCGGCCATCCAGAAAGGCATGAATGGCCACCGGAATTCCCGCCGYCGATAACGCTTTTGCCAAGGCCACCATATGATCCTGATGGCTATGAACTCCRCCYGGCGACAATAGGCCCATCATATGACAGGTGCCGCCCGTGGCTTTCAGCTTGGCAATGGTGGCTTTCAGGGCGGCAATCTCCGAAAAATCGCCGTCCGCAATGGATTTATCAATGCGSGGCAARTCCTGYAAYACCACCCGGCCCCCGCCCAGATTGGTATGGCCGACCTCTGAATTGCCCATCTGYCCCTCYGGCAGGCCTACCTTCAGACCCGATGTTTCCAGAAAAGCCATGGGATAGCTGGCGGTCATGCGATCATAATTCGGCGTATGGCCAAGGGCAATGGCATTATCCTCTGCCGCCRYCCGGCTGCCCCATCCATCAAGGATACAGAGGACAACRGGCTTRCTGGGRCTTACGATCAGGTTATTCATGGATGTTCAAAATTCCGTTTCAATGATTATTTACCCTATATACTACATAAGTTAAAAGGCGGTAAAATCAATCCTTATGATAGGGGTGGCCCGATAAAATACAGGCGGCCCGATAAAGCTGTTCACAGATCATCGCCCGCACCATCATATGGGGCCATGTCATATCCCCAAGGGACAGCAGAAAATCCGCCCGCGCCGTGACCCGGGGGTCATAACCGTCCGCCCCGCCGATCAGAAAGGTCAGATGAGCTGTTCCCCGGTCCTGATGATCGCCGATCATTCTGGCAAAAGCCTCACTGCGCAGTGATTTCCCCCGTTCATCAAGGGCGATGGCAAAAGCATTATCCGGGATGGCTTTCAGGATTAAATCCCCCTCCCGCGCCATACGTTCCTTACCTGTCACTTTGCGCTTTTCCTCAAGCTCAATGATCTTCACGGGCCAGAGACAGCGTTTGAGATAGGTTTCTATCTGCTGATGCTCAGGCCCGCCTTTCAGGCGGCCAACGGCAATGAGGGTGATGTGCATATTTTAGCTGCTCAACAGCTTATCCGGGGTGAAATCATCGGGGCGCACATCCATGGTCCACATTTTTTCCAGATTATAGAAACTGCGCACCTCGGGCCGGAAAATATGGATGATGGCATCCCCGGCATCGACCAGCACCCAGTCGGCTTTTTCAAGGCCTTCGACTTTGCAGTTACCAAGGCCGGCTTTCTTGATATTGGTGACCAGATGATTGGCAATTGCCGCCACCTGCCGGGTGGACCGGCCAGAGGCGATCACCATCGAATCGGCGATGCTGGTTTTTCCTTTAAGRTTTATGGAGATGATTTCTTCCGCTTTGTCGTCTTCCAGAGAATTTGTGATAACCTCCAGAAGATTGTTCATACTGAGCGGTTCCGGGGAAGACAATGTGTCGTCTTCGGGCATGTTTTTACTAGGCACTTTTATCTTTAACCTCTTGGTTATTAAAGTTTTTCCGTCGTATCTCTGTTGATGATAACGGATTTTTCGTCTCCCGGATGAATGTCCACGCCGGGGGATTATGGCTTACAAGTTCAGGGGCCTTTTCTTCCGGGATTTGATGATCCCCAAAATGTCTGGCCGCCGTGCTTGTCAAGGCGGCCTCAGAATACCCCGGACGATCAAAAATCGCAAATACTACTGTGCTTGCAATTTTCTCCCAATCCTTCCAGGCACTGAATTGSGCCAGATTATCCGCCCCCATCAACCAGACAAACCGGCTATCCGGCAACAGATCCACAAGCCGCGTCAATGTCTGGGCCGTATAGGTGATTTTCAGATCAGCTTCCAGCCCGGTGACATGGATATTRYCCTGCCGGGCCATGGCTCTGGCACTRTCCATTCTRTCCTGAAASRCCGCCATATCYRYGCKGGATTTCAAAGGATTYTGCGGCGAYACCAGCCACCAGACCGCGTCCAGCCCAAGCCGGTCCAGCGCGGTCAGGCTGATTTCCAGATGRGCCGCATGGGCCGGATTGAAAGACCCGCCGAGCAGGCCGATCTTTTTCCCGAACCAGTCCCCCACGGGCAGTATATCAGGGCCGGATTTGRCCATCGCCCCTCACCTGATATTTATAGCTGGTCAGCTGTTCCAGTCCCACGGGACCACGGGCATGCATCTTGCCCGTTGAGATRCCGATTTCAGCCCCCATRCCRAACTCGCCGCCGTCCGCATATTGGGTTGAGGCATTATGTAGCACAATGGCGCTGTCTACCCTGTCAAGAAAAACYGYCGCCGTTTGGGCATTTTCGGTCACAATGCAATCCGTATGATGGGAACCATGGGCATCAATATGGGCCATGGCACCTTCAACCCCGTCCACCGCCCGAATGGACAGGATACTATCCAGATATTCCGTGTTCCAGTCGTTTTCGGTCGCCGGTATCACAGAGGACACCAAATCCCGCACCGCCCGGTCGCCGCGCAATTCACATCCGGCCTKATYCAAGGCCTCTGCRATGGCRGGCAGRTGGCTGTTCAGAGCTTTTTKATCAATRAGCAGGGTTTCCGCCGCCCCGCAAATGCCCGTGCGGCGCATTTTGGCGTTCAGGGTGATGGCAACGGCTTTGTCCAGATCCGCATCTTTGTCCACATAGACATGACAGATACCGTCCAGATGRGCCATGACCGGCACCCGGCTGTCCTTCTGCACCCGTTCAATCAGCGATTTGCCGCCGCGCGGWACRATGATRTCCACATAGCCCACAAGCCCCAGCAACGCCCCGACCGCCGCCCGGTCCTGTGTYGGCACCARCTGAATGATATCCGGGCTAAGGCCTGCCGCTTTCAAYCCCTGAACAAGGCAATGATGGATGGCCCGGTTGGACAGAACGCTTTCACTGCCGCCGCGCAGGATGYTGGCATTGCCCGATTTCAGGCAAAGCGCCCCSGCATCGGCGGTCACATTGGGSCGGGATTCATAAATAATTCCGATCACGCCCAAAGGCACCCGKACCCGTGAAATCTGTAACCCGTTGGGCCGTGTCCATTGGGCCATTACATCGCCCACAGGATCCGGCAGGTCGGCAATAGCCTCCAGCGAAGTTGCGATATTTTCAATCCTGCCCTCATCCAGAAACAACCGGTCCCGCATGGCTCCGGCAAGYCCGGAYGCGGCGGCCATATCTTTKCCGTTGGCCGTCAATATCGCTTGCYSGYCTGCCCGGATAAAGYCCGCCGCCGCCCGCAAGGCCTGATTCTTYTGRTCGGTRGGGACCGTGGCCAGTTCCTTTGACGCCRTCCGGGCCGCYTTGCCCATATCCTGCATTATCCGAGATATATCTTGTGTCATTATCCTGATCCTAATTTATCACAAGGTCATTGCGGTGGATGACTTCCTCCCGCCCGCAATAGCCCAGTATCTGTTCAATTTCATGGCTGCGGTGACCCATCAGCCGGGCCGCATCCGGCGCGTTATAGGCACTAAGGCCCTGCCCCAGAATATTGCCGTCCTGATCCAGTATGCGGATGGTATCRCCGCGCTCAAAAGCGCCTTCCAGCCGCACAATGCCAGCGGGGAGCAGGCTCTTGCCCCTCTTTAAAGCCTTCGCCGCCCCGTCATCAATGATCACAGCGCCGCCYGYATYAAGGCTGGCCCCGATCCATTTTTTACGGGCGGCCAAGGGATTGCCGGACGCCTGAAACCAKGTGCCTTTCGCCCCCTCGAAATATCTTTGTATGGGRGAGGCRGGCAGGCCGCTGGTGATCACCATATTACATCCGCTGGCCACCGCAATCCTGGCYGCCGCAATCTTGGTGATCATGCCGCCMGAGCCAAAMCCGGTGGAGACCGGCTCCCCGGCCATGGTCTCTATGGATGCCGTAAYCTCWGGCACCATATCAATGAATTCCGCCGCCGGGTTATTCTGTGGATTGTCACTATAAAGCCCGTCRATATCTGACAGCAGAAACARACAATCCGCCCCGCACATGCTGGCCACCCGGGCGGCCAGACGATCATTATCRCCGTARCGGACCTCATCCGTGGCCACCGTGTCATTCTCATTGATCACCGGCACCACATTCAGGTCCAGCAGGCGGTTAATGGTGTTGCGGGCGTTTAGATACCGCCGCCGTTCCTCCGTATCGCCGTAGGTCAGGAGGATTTGCGCCGCCGGAATATCCCGCTTGCCCAGCATGGTCCGGTAAGCCGCCGCCAGCTCAATCTGGCCCACGGCGGCKGCGGCCTGATTYTCYTCYAGCTTCTTGCTCATGCTGAGGTTCAATATGCGCCGCCCAAGGCCAATGGCCCCGGAGGAAACCAAGATCACCTGATAGCCCCGGCCCCGCAAAAAAGCCACATCTGCGCCAATACCGTCCARCCACTCCCGGCGCAAYWGTCCTGTTTTCGGGTCAATGAGCAGGGCAGACCCGATTTTGATCACCACACGCCGCCAGCCACCGCAATGGCGATGAATGGGCGGGGTATTYTCTGTTATATTCGTCATMATCCTGACCCTTAAATAGGCGACCAGTCTTCATTTTCAGCGRCATAATCGTGGGGRGMTTCCGGCRGKCKTTTGGCCCGGTCGATRTTKTTCARCAGGGCGCGCAACATGGCSTCTGTCCCAAAATGGGTCACTGCGGATATGGGCACTATGGGSGAGTCTGTGACCGCGCGWARYTCMYYGGTSAGCATATCAATCARYTCYTCATCCAGCGCATCACATTTRTTCAGGCCARTGACCTCCGGCTTTTCYGACAGGCCGCCGCCGTAAGATTTCAGCTCATGGCGGATGGTTTTATAAGCCTCTGCCACATCTTCGCCGGTGCCGTCGATCATATGTAATATGGTGGTACAGCGTTCAATATGRCCCAGAAAACGATCGCCCAGACCGTGACCCTCATGGGCGCCTTCAATCAGRCCCGGAATATCGGCCACKACAAATTCCCGCTGGTCCACATAGACAACGCCCAATTGGGGTTTCAGGGTGGTGAAGGGGTAATCGGCAATTTTCGGCTTGGCCCGGGATATGGCCGACAGGAAAGTAGACTTACCCGCATTGGGCAGGCCCACAAGCCCCGCATCGGCCATCAGTTTCAGRCGYAGCCAAACCCACATTTCCTCTGCCGGGCCGCCGGGCGTGGTGCGGCGCGGGGCCTGATTGACCGATGATTTAAAGGCCGCATTACCGGTGCCGGGATGRCCGCCTTCCAGCATCATGACCACCTGACCTTCTTCGGTCAGGTCGGCCAGCATCACGCCGTATTCCTCATCAAAAATCTGGGTGCCCACGGGTACTTTCAGATAAATATCGGCCCCGGAGGCCCCGGTGCGGTTGCGGCCCATGCCATGACCACCGCGCCCGGCCTTGAAAWGTTGCTGGTAGCGATAGTCGATCAGGGTATTCAGCCCGCCCACGGCCTCTATCAATATATGGCCGCCGCGCCCGCCGTTGCCGCCGTCCGGYCCGCCGAATTCCACGCATTTCTCACGCCGAAAACTCAGGCAGCCATCGCCGCCGCCGCCTGACTTCAAATAGATTTTGCTTTGGTCAAGAAATTTCATGTCACGCAGTCTATATATAAAATGGAAAAAGGGGAATGAAAATCATTCCCCTTTCAGAATTGGTCGTCCGGAATTTTAAGCGKTRTTTTTAGGCGTCATCAACGCAAACAAAACTGCGYTTCTGCTTGCCCTTGTAAAAACGAACYTTGCCTTCCGTCAGGGCAAACAGGGTATGATCCTTGCCCATGCCGACATTGGTTGCCGGATAGAATTTTGTCCCGCGCTGGCGAACAATGATATTTCCGGGAATAACAACTTCACCGGCATATTTTTTCACACCAAGACGCCGWCCAGCGGAATCGCGGCCATTATTGGAACTACCGCCTGCTTTTTTATGTGCCATCGTTGCTTCTCCTTAGGATTTCTTGGCCGCAGGTTTTTTRGCTGCGGTTTTTTTCGGGGCTGCGGCCTTTTTMGGGGCGGCTTTCTTCGCGGCTGGCTTTTTWGCCTCKGYCTTYTYRGGCGCGGCCTTTTTCGCTACGGGTTTCTTGGGCGYATCTTCGCTCTKGGCCACAGTAACTTTTTCAGGKGCCGCCTTTTCAGGAGCCGCCTTCGCAGGCGCAGCCTTTTTAGCGGCAGCTTTGCCAATTTCAAGAATACGCAGAACCGTCTGTTCCTGACGATGGCCATTTTTACGGCGATAGTTCTGCCGGCGTTTTTTCTTGAAAATAATAATTTTTGCGGCTCGGGACTGCTCCATAATTTCAGCGGTCACAACCGTATCTGAAATTGTCGGGGTGCCCACTTCAACGCCTTCGTCCGTGCCGACCATTAAAACATGGTCCAATGTTATCAYGGCACCGGCGTCACCGTCCAGCTTTTCAACTTTAATYACATCACCCGCCGCAACTTTATATTGCTTTGCGCCGGTTTTGACGACTGCAAACATATCTGTTTCCTTATTATATCTTCTGGTCATAGCCGGTAACTGATCAGCATCAGTATTTTCAGACCGGGATATGACGAATGTCATCTTTTTCTGTAGGGACTCATAGGGACCGCACAGGAAAGTGGCCGAAATATAGCGTTCGCAGGCCTTCTGTCAAGGGATTTTATGCTTTTCATGCTAATATAATTGACAGGGGTCAAACACAGGTGCAGGCTGATCTTGTATTATARTGTCATGATAACAGACAGGAGACGGGAAAATGTCAAAAAAGGTAATATATATCGTCGGTTATGACGGCGGCGAGCTGAGCATGCGGGCCGCAGAACTGGCCGTGGAAAAGCTGAAAATACGGGGCGGCGGCACATTACTGCTGGCCTATGTTGTGGACTGGTCWGAATTTGAGGTCATGTCGGTTGAGGAAYTGGCCATCCGCCACAGCCAGCATATGGAACAGCTGGAAAGTGCYGAAAAGGATATTATGGTCCCGGCCCGTGAGAAGCTGGCCACGGACGGTATCACTATTGAAACCAATGTACAGGTCGGCCATGCGGCAGATATTATTTCCGCACTGGCCGAGGAACATAAGGCGGACCAGATTTTTATCGGCCATAAAAGCAGTGGCTTTCTGGCCAAGYTGGGGYTGGGCAGYGTGGCYTAYAGCATCCTGCAAAAAGCCAAGGTTCCGGTAACCGTCGTACCCTAGGCCCTAAAAACCATAGCTGAGCGATAGCTTTATATTSCGGCCCGGCATGGGGAGCAGGTCTTTCAGGAAAGACGTATGCTGGCGGCGTTCCGCGTTGCTCAGGTTTTTGCCCTGAAGCCGAACGGTCAMATCYCTGTCCTCACCAWAAGGCCGCCAGGACAGATCCAGACTGAATTCYGTATAGCCTTTGGTGGYGACCTCGTTARCCGCCAGACGATTTTGATCATCYACCAGCCTGATCTTGCCCGCAATATCAAAATAGGGACTTTCATATTCAAGGCCCAGATTGGCACTTTTGGCCGGAATACGAGGCAGGGACAGGCCACTTCCGGTGAATTCYGCCCGCACAATATCRCCGGATAYGATYAGTKTAANGTCCCNTRTCWCCCGCCGTATAAAGCAGATAGCTGCTCTCCACCTCTGCCCCGTAAAATCGGGCATCCCTTTGGCGAAATTCCAGAATATTCAAYCCGTCCCGMASTTGCCCGGTAAAATCCTCTGAAATAAAATTATCATACCATGTATGGTAAATATTCAKRCTGGCCGTCAAGCGYTCGCTTTCCTGTTTCAGGGTCAGYTCCAGACTGGTGGCTCTCTCGCTGGTCAATGATATATTCCCCACTTCATAGGCACTGGTGGCCAGATGGGGGCCGTTGGAGAAAAGCTCCTCTGCCGTRGGGGCCCGTTCTGTACGTCCCAGAGACAGCCCGATCAGGCTGTCTTCGGTCAGGTGATAGGCCACCCCGGCCGAAAGACTGATATTATTAAAGTTGCGCTTTATATTCAGGCTTTTGTTTTCTGTGGYCTGATGATCATAGCGCGCGCCAAATTCTACSGTGACCGGRTCCARACTGATTTCCTCYACGGCAAAGAYCCCCCATTGCASGGTTTTGGTGGGCGGRACAAAGGCTTCATCCCCGATGGCTTCAAATGCCCGCTTGCGCATTTGCAGGCCCACGGACCCATGCAACCGGCCAACCTCCTGCTGAATTAATTCAAGGCGGCCTTCCCAGCCGTTGTTCAGRAAAACCGTCCCCACATTGGCYCCTTCCAGYTCCGTATGTTTGTAATCAGCATAACCAAAGCGCAGGCGGGCTTCTTCAAAAATCAGGAAATCCTGTTCAATATTACYTTTCAGGTCAAAGCGCTTCTGGTCAAGGTTGATGCGGACCGGCGGCTGCTCCCCCGTGGGAACGCCGTAATTGCTTTTGTTAATGCTGTAGGATACCCCAAACAGGGATTCCTGCCCGATCCARCTCACCCCGACGGCCCCGCCCTTGTTATCCACATCGGAATTCGCCACSGTGCCCACKGTGCCRTCACTGCCRTCCAAAGYCCGCAAATAGGCACTTTTRGCGGGGCCCGGAATGTCATAATCCGCCGACCGGCGAAAAAAACCGTCCAGATGCAGGACCACAGCAGACACATTGGTCTCGGAAAGTTTGGCATTGACCGCCGCCCCGCCGGAATAATCATCGGCCACCGTTTCATAACCCGCTCTGGCCCGTCCCGAAATGCTATCCTCCGGTATGATGTCCGGAATCCGGCCATCAATGATATTCACAACTCCGCCCACCGCATTGCTGCCATAAAGCAACGTGCTGGCTCCGCGCAAAATCTCAATCCGCTCTGCCGTCAGCGGATCAATCGCCACCGCATGATCCGGCGAGGTGCTGGAGGCATCAATGCTGCCGATACCATTGGTCATTATCCTGATCCGGTCCCCGCCAAGACCCCGAATGACCGGACGGCTGGCTCCCGGTCCAAAAAAGGTCGAAGAAATGCCCGGAATACCGGACAGGGTTTCGCCTATTGTCGGTTCCATACGCTGTTCAAGCTGATCCAGATTAAGCAGGTTACTGCCCTGCAACACATCAAGGCGGGCCTTGACATGGGGCGCCCCGGTAACAAAAATCTCCTCCATTTCATGGCCATGCTTATGGGGGTTGATATCATGGGTATCGGCATAAAGGGGGGATAGGGACAACAGAAGTGCGCCCGTTGCCGCAAAGGGGACTGAAAACCACGTCACTATATTTTACCTTCTAAACTTTATTGAGTCGAAAGCATAATGTTATAATGTAGCATAAATATCAAGTGATATTTTATGACGGTTTTTTGACGTCTATTCGTCCAATATCAGGCGATCAATCAGGGCGTAGGCGCTGGGGGAATTCCAGTGAGCGGAACCGGTCATAAGGCCCATTTGACGACCCTTTTTATTGATCAGGATGGTGGTGGGATAGCCAATGGTTTTCATTTTTGTGCCAAGGATGCCCTTTTCATCATAATAGAGGTCAAGGCCCTTGACCCCGATCTTGTCCAGGAACATACGGGATTTTTCCAGGCCGCCCCGGTCCACGGAAATGAGGACCACCCGGAAATCATCGCCGCCCCGGGCCGCCTGAAGCGAATCCAGATCGGGCATTTCCTCGCGGCAGGGAAAGCACCAAGTGGCCCAGAAATTCACCAGCAGGGTCTGCCCCGGATTTTGCGCCACGATATCATTGAGGGTCATGTCGTTGCCCGCCTCATCCTTGATCATCACATCAGGAATGGCGGGCCGTTCGGGATAGGTGCGGAACAGTACCCGGCCATCCTTCATACTGCTGTCCACTATTATTATTTCAGCTTCGCGCGGGGCCTGTGCCACTTCTTTTGGGCCAAGCAGGAACAGCCCGCCAAGCAAAACGCCCGCAAAGGCCACAATCATCAAAAGATTTTTTGTCATATGTTTTCTTACTATTTTTCCCTGACCAATCCCTAAAATAGGGTCGCGAGGGAAAATACGCAAGGCCCGGACGTTCAGTTTTTTGTGATCTGTCGGACACAAAGACCGCATAACGCTTGCCTATGGGGCTGGATTATCGTATTTCATAATCAAAATTACGATAATGAGCATCCATCATGGCATCAGAAGAAAAGACCACCGCAAACAGCCTCTGGGGCGGCAGATTCGCCGTAGGCCCGGCGGAAATCATGGAAAAGATCAATGCCTCTATTGATTTTGACAAGATTCTTTATGCTCAGGATATTCGAGGGTCCAAAGCCCATTGCCGCATGCTCATGGCGCAAAATATCATTTCCGCCAAAGACGGCGAACAGATTCTGACCGGGCTGGATCAGGTGAAGGCRGAGATTGAGGCCGGAAATTTCACCTATGATGCCAAGCTGGAAGACATCCATATGCATGTRGAATCCCGGTTGACCGAAATCATTGGGGAGGCYGCCGGACGGCTCCATACCGCCCGGTCCCGGAATGATCAGGTGGCTACCGATTTTAAATTATGGGTCCGGGATGCCATGGACCAGATGGATCTGGCTTTAAAAGCCCTGCAAACGGTATTGGTCGCCAAGGCTGAAAAAAATGCTGATGTTATCCTGCCCGGCTTCACCCATTTGCAATCGGCCCAGCCGGTGACGTTCGGCCATCACCTGCTGGCCTATTTCGAGATGTTYACCCGGGACCGGGACCGGTTGCGGGATGCGCGCGGGCGGCTGAACGAATGTCCGCTGGGCGCGGCGGCGCTGGCCGGAACCTCATTTCCCATTGACCGTTTTTTGGTGGCCGATGATCTGAAGTTCAGAAAACCCACCGCCAATAGTCTGGATAGTGTATCAGATCGGGATTTTGCCCTTGAATTCCTGAGCATTGCCGCCATTTGTGCCACCCATGTTTCGCGTCTGGCCGAGGAAATTGTCCTCTGGTCCTCTGCCCAGTTTAATTTCATTRCCCTRAGCGATAAATTCACCACCGGGTCATCCATCATGCCCCAGAAACGCAAYCCMGATGCGGCGGAGCTGTGCCGGGCCAAGGTCGGGCGGATCATTGGCGCTTTGAACAGCCTGTTGGTGGTGATGAAGGGGCTGCCGCTGGCCTATAGCAAGGATATGCAGGAGGATAAGGAGGCCACTTTTGACGCCGCCAATGCCTTTGCCCTGATCATCGCGGCCATGACCGGCATGATTGACGATATGACCGTTAACGAGGACAGCATGACGGCCTCTACCCAAAATGGCTTTATTACCGCCACCGACCTTGCTGACTGGCTGGTGCGGGTGCTGAATATGCCGTTCCGCAAGGCCCACCACGTGACCGGCACACTGGTCGCCTTGGCAGAGGGCAAGGGCTGTGATCTGGACGGGCTCACATTGACCGAAATGCAGGGCGTAGAGCCAGAAATCACCGAAGATGTCTTTTCCGTACTGACGGTAGAAAGCTCGGTCGCCAGCCGGACAAGTTTTGGCGGCACTGCCCCGGATCAGGTCCGCGCGCAGGTCAAGGCTGCCCTGACGCGCATTGAATAGAGAGGCAAATATAATGCATAAAATTATCCTTCTTGTTTGTGTGGCCCTATTGTCTCTGGGACTTTCTTCCTGCGGCAAGCGCGGCGACCTGTTGCCGCCGCCCGGTTATGAAACACCTGAGAAATAAGCCAAAGAAAGAGAAAGGCCGTCCATGGACCATTTTGGGTTTAAACAGGGTGAAATATATGCAGAGGACCTGCCCGTCCGCACCATTGCCGAAGCTGTCGGCACGCCCTTTTACTGTTATTCCACCGAAACGCTGATCCGCCATTATAATGTGTTCAGTCAGGCTTTTTCCGGCCATGACTTTCTACTCTGCTATGCGGTGAAGGCCAACACCAATCAGGCCATTATCAAGACGCTGGCCGATCAGGGCGCCGGGGCCGATGTGGTGTCCGAGGGCGAATTGCGCCGGGCCCTGAAAGCCGGAATCCCGCCGGAGAAAATCGTCTATTCCGGGGTTGCCAAAACAAAGCAGGAAATGCAATTCGCCCTTGAACAGGGTATTTTCCAGTTCAATGTGGAATCCGAGCCGGAGCTGCACCAATTAAGCACAGTGGCAAGTCATATGGGCAAGACGGCGGCCATTGCCTTTCGCATCAACCCCGATGTGGACGCCAAAACCCATGCCAAGATTTCCACCGGTAAATCAGAAAATAAATTTGGTATCCCCCTCAGCCACGCCCGCGAGATATATGGCATTGCGGCAAAACTGCCCGGCATTCGGGTACAGGGCGTTGACCTTCATATTGGCTCTCAGCTGACTGATCTCGCACCCTTTGCCGAGGCCTTTAGGCGCATCGCTACGCTGGTGGAAGACCTGCGGGTGGACGGCCATGATATTTCGGTGATTGACCTTGGCGGGGGCTTGGGCATTCCTTATGACCGGGAAAGCTCAAAGCCGCCTTTGCCTACGGAATATGGTCAGATGGCAAAGCGGATTATCGGTCATCTGGGCTGCAAGATTATCATTGAACCGGGGCGGCTTCTGGTGGGGAATGCCGGGATTCTGGTGTCCAGGGTTATTTATGTGAAGCAGGGCGAAAACCGGAAATTCCTGATCATTGATGCGGCCATGAATGACCTTGTTCGGCCCAGCATGTATGATGCCTATCACGAGATTGTCGCGGTAAAGGAAAATGAGGGTCCGGCCAGCACCTATGATATTGTGGGACCGGTATGCGAGACCGGCGATACCTTTGCCCGGGACCGGGACCTGCCGGACCTGAACAGCGGCGATCTGGTGGTGATCCGCTCTGCGGGGGCTTATGGGGCGGTCATGTCATCCACCTATAATACCCGCCGCCTTATCCCGGAAGTCTTGGTAAAAGGCGGGAAATATGCCATTATCCGGGCCAGACCCACTTATGATGACATCATCGGACTGGATGAACTGGCGGAATGGCAGGACTAGAAAACCTCACAACAGATAAAAAGGCAGCCCTGATATCCGGGCTTACGCAGGCGGCCTCACTGTATCTTGTCTATCTGGCACTTTCTCTCACGGACCTGTGGGGTGTGCTCCCGCCCGCTGCGCAGTTGATCACATACGGGTTTTTGGCTCTCGCCATGACATTCTGTATCATGAGGGGGCTTATGGGCCGGGTGCGCTGGCCGGTGCGCCGGAGCCTGAAGGCCATAATCCTGTCCAGCATGTTGCTGGCCATTGCCGGGGCCCTGGCCGGGCCGGACAGTCAGCGGTTGCTGGAAATCGCGGTGAAGCCCCGGGGTATATTCTCTTATCCGGCCCCTGAAATCACTCTGATCGTYACCCCGCCGGACTATAGCGGGCACGTAGAATTTTCAGAAGTCCTGATGCCCGGAAATACAAAAGCTTCGGGGCTTACCCCGATTCCGGAAGGCAGTAAAATCACTGTTCGGGCGACCAGAATGGCCTTTGCCCCTATATTAATCGCCGGGAAAAGACCTCTATATTTCCAGGCCTCGGCAGACGGTGGCTATGAGGCGTCCTTTACCCTGACCGATGAAATCAGCTGGCAGATCAGGGACGGGGCGCGGAAAATCGGGGAATGGCCTATCTTTATGATGGAGGACAGGACTCCGACCATAACAAAGGCTGATTTTCAGCACATAATGACCGGGGCGGGGCTATTTAGCCTTAACCTTGACCTCAGCGATGATTACGGGCTTGATGAGGTGAGCGTCGGCGTCATGGCGCCGGGGGCTTCTGATAAAGCTTTATCAGATCGGACGACGCTGGCGATTTCGGGCGTTAAGGTCTATTCAGGTCATATTTATGTCAGCCTGGGGACATCGGACTATGCCGGCAAGGCGGTTGACCTCGTCATTGAGGTTACAGATCAGGCCGGACAGAAACAAACCAGAATAATCTCTGGTATCACGCTGCCGGAACGGGAATTTTCAAACCCACTGTCCCGGCAGATCATGGAAATCCGCACAGCAATAAAAACCCAACCGGATCAGCGGAAAAAACAGGCCCGGCGGCTCATGGCCCTTGGCCTTACGCCTGATGACGGACAAACACCAGCCATCTATTATATGGCGCTGCGGACCGCATACTGGCGGCTAACCAATGCCAAGGGGCCTGATGATATAAATAACACGCGCAAGATTTTGTGGGATTTGGCAAATCGTATGGACGGCGGCGAGCGGGGACAATTCAGCGATGACATGCTGGCCCTTCTGGCATCCTTGAAATTGTCGCTCTATCAGAACCGGGATATGAAAGACGTTAAAAAACAGCTTCAGGAAATTGATAAAAAGATCATATTCTTCAAACGGCATAATCCGATGAATGATGAATATGACATCGCAGAATTGAGGGCCCTATACAGTAAAATCCTGAAACATATTTTCCAAAAGAAATTTGATCAGGCCATCCAATTGGTGTCCTACCTTGAACGGGGTTTTATCTATCATGACCGGGGTCTTTTATCGGGGCAGGGCTATGCCCGTTTCAAGATCGTCAGCCTTGCCCGGCAACAGATAGATGTCCTTGAAAAAACCCAGCGGCAAATCATGTCTTTCGTTTTTAAAAGCGCCGTCCCGCTGGAAGTTGCCAGCCTGATCGTTAAAAAAAGGGATGTGTCGGGTTCGATGGCGGCCAATCTGAGCAACAAGTTTAGAAACTGGGTTTCTATACAGAAAAAACTGGGGACATCTGTTGCCCGTCTGGGCGAAATACTGGCAAAGGGCGGCATAGACACCATTAGCCTGACCTCTGCGGCCCGCACCCTTGCCCATGATACCGCCCAGAGCATGGAAGCCGGGGACATGGGCACGGCGGCCGCCAACCAGAGCCAGATTATGACCCTGCTGAAAAGCCTGAGAAAAAGACTGGACCGGGAAAATCTGTATAGCCCTGTAAAGCTCATAAAATAAAAGAGTCAGGATTCTTTACAACTATCCCCAACCGGATAATTTTCTCTAAGCACTTGAATATTATATATAAAAAGAGTTTTAAGGAATATTATCCATCATTTCATTGTACTATTCTATACCAATCCAGGGTTTTTAGGCCCCCATATAACAGAATCTGTAAATAATTTTTACAGTTTATATGATAATTGCGCCGTACTTGAGAAGGTTAATTCCAAAAAACGTGAGAATTCCTGATCTTACGGCGGGTTGGCATTGTTTTTGCTTTCCTTTATAATCAGTAATATAATGATTAAGGAATGAAAATGATTATCAAGTTTAAACACCTGTTGCTTGTCCCCCTGTTCGGGCTCCTATTAACAAGCAATGCATTTGCTATTGTTCTCGTGGGTGATACTGTTTTGACAGGCACCAATGGCCTGATAAATGTAACGGAACGCCAGTCTAGAGCCGGCATAGAGTATGCTTTGGATATTATTACAGAGCCATCAGATATTTCCGTTTATGCTTTCGCCGTATCAACTAATACTATGGCAAACTTGGGATTTGACGCTTTTACCTATAGACTCGGATGGAGCGCGGCACAGCTTACCCCTGATGCCTGGAACACGATGTTTGGTGCCAGTATTGGATCATTCAGCTCCTTCTTTGCTGGTGACCTCTATGCAAACTATTTTAATATGTTGACTGGTAGTGCTATTACAGATCTTTCCGATGAAAATTTTGAATTTTTCCTCGGTTATGCTTTCGCGGAATCCCAGTTCGTCGCCCTTGGCGCCAATGGAGGCGTTATAAGCCAAAGCCTGCGCCCCACCAATGTCCCCGAACCTGCCCCCATGGCTCTGCTGGGTTTTGGCCTGTTGGGTCTTGGCCTGATGCGTAAACAGCGCAAGTCATAAAATAATACCAATATTATATGCGTAATACGGGCGGTCTTCGGGCCGCCCGATGTACTTGGACCGTAATTTCCGCTATCATGCCGACATAACAACAAGAACTATTCGGCAGCACCATGACGTTACCCCCACAGATCATCACCCGCTTCGCCCCCAGCCCCACGGGGCACCTGCATCTGGGTCATGCCTATTCCGCCCGGCGCGCCCATGATTTTGCGCTGGCCCATGGCGGAAAATTCCTGCTCAGGATTGAGGATATTGATCAGGGGCGGTGCAAGCCGGACTATGAGGAGGCCATATATGAAGATCTGGCATGGCTGGGCCTGAAGTGGGAAACACCCGTGCGCCGCCAATCGGACCATATGGATGATTATACCGCCGCTCTGGATATATTGGCTGGAAGAGACCTGTTATTTCCCTGTTTCTGTAGCCGAAAAGACATCCGCCAGGAAATAGAGGATAGTGGCCGCGCGCCCCATAGCCATGAGGGCCCCCTTTACCCCGGCACTTGCCGCAAGCTCGGTAAAGCGGAACAACAGGCAAAGATTAAAAGCGGCCTGACTTATGCCCTGCGCCTTGATATGGAAAAATCACTGGATTTGGTGGGGGAGGCAATCCTGCCCTGGACGGACCTTGAAGCCGGGGAGCAGATCGCCGCCCCGGAAATTCTGCGCCAGGCCATGGGGGATGTTGTGCTGGCCCGCAAGGACATTCACACCAGCTATCACCTATCGGTGGTGGTTGATGATCACTTGCAAAATATCAGCCATGTGATCCGGGGCAAGGATTTATTTCAGGCCACCCACATCCACCGTCTGTTACAATTCCTGCTGGGTTATAAAACGCCGCTATATCTGCATCACGACCTGCTAACCGATGACAAAGGCTGGCGCTATGCCAAACGTGATAACAGCAAGACCCTCAGAATGATGCGGGAAAATGGGGAAAGTATCATTTTTTAGGGTAGGCAGAGTAACCGCCTACCCCACATCAAATTTTATTTTTGGCGTTTTCTCATGATGCCCAAGCCTAATAATCCCAGACCAAGCAAAGCAAGGGGAGCAGGCTCTGGCACAGTGCCATATCTTAAATTATCATAGACTACTGTGTAATCATTCCCCACATTTTTAGCATTCAGAATGACGCCGCCAAAATGGTCCACATCACCGGACGTATCAGAATATACTAGGGTGCCATTAAGATAATATTCTATGGCTGTTCCTGTTGCCATAAACATCAGGTTATTGAACTCACCCACATTGAACAAAGCTGCTGTTGGATATTGCCAACCGTTATTGTCCCATACGGACAGCCCCATTGTTCCATGATATTCAATAATAGGCCATCCGCCAATGGCATCTGAAGCCTGATGACCAATTGCCCATATTCCACCGTACCTTTGATCCAAAGTCCATGTTGGATCAATAAACATGTCAATGGACAGGATATTGGAAGATTCAATATTCATCTGCATACCTTGCGTGTTATGAAAACCACTTGCTACAAGGTCATTGCCCAGAATAGTCATTTCCAACTGATTGGAGACAATTTTAAAGTCAGCCGGTGCACGCCGGTCTGCTGACCAGCCTGCCAATGAATCTCCATTGTTGAACTCTGTCGTAACAACACCCGCCAAAGCCAGGCTTGGTGACGATACCAAAAGAGAAAATATTATTATTTTTACAAACTTCATTTTCTTTCCTTAAAAAATACGATGAAACCCAAAACTCATTAGAATAGTCAATAATAGAATAATCAATAATTCTATAAGCAACTTTCGTGCCAGATATGTGAATGGCTCAAACGCTACTTCCTTAAGACATTAAATAATGTTTTGGCGCGTGCATCTGTAAAAAAAGCTGACAGTTTGTCAGGATTCTTTACAATGTAACTTGTTTTGGGTTGAAACTATTTAAACGGATTATCAATCTTTTTTCTAATTTTTCGTTTTTTTACCGCCGCTTTGGTCAGGTCAGAGACGGCCACCCATGCCTCATTAGGGACCAGAACGCTCATGGCATAATGGGCGATTTTCCAGTCATTGCCCTCTTTCAGCAAAACCCCGGTGCCGCGAAACAGGCCCCATTTTTCCGATTTTGTAATCTCATCTATCCAGGCGACTTTGTGACCCGGCGCAAAGGCAATATGCCGTTCCTGTGGCTGGTACGTCCAACCCGTACCCCCCTTGAACCGTTCATGGACATAATCGGTAAAATCAGGCTTGAGCGGCCAGCGTTCCCAGTCATCGGTGCCCATAAAAACGCCCTCTGCGGCAAAATAGCCAAGATAGCGTTTTTCATCGGCCTGTGCCGCCGCATCATGGAAGCCGTTCATCACCGCCGTTATGGCCGTTCTGTCATCGGACGCACTGGCCGGGGCTATGCCGTAAACCAATATYAAAGARATTRCRCAGAKRATTTTTTTCATTTGAAATTCTCCTGYKCCGCCTTTTTTTCCATAACCCGAAACAGCAAGCCGGGGAAGAACCGCTTGATRATCAAGGCCGCTCGTTCGGGYAATTGGGACACCACAATTTCCTTTTTSCCYYKGGCCAGYCCGCGCGTCATGATTTTTGCCGCTTTGGTCACATCCATGCCCGATTTAATRTCATCATCCATRGCGGCATAGCGGCTGCCGTCCCCCTTCAGGGCATTCTCGGAAACGGCGGTTTTGATAAAGCCCGGCGTGATGCAGGTGACCTKRATATTATGYTGRTGAACCTCGGTSCGCAGGGCATCRAAAAAGCCCATCATGGCGTGTTTGGCGGCGCAGTAAGCCGTRCGKGAYGCCACACCGACCTTGCCCGCCACGCTGGCGGTYACGGCAATATGGCCGCTTTTACGRGYAATCATMGCGGGCAGAACCAGCTTGGTCAGGGCAATCTGACCRAACACATCCACCTCAAAYARYTTTCGGTAAGTGCTCATATCCGTATCAATGCAGTAGGACCGCTGGCTAATSCCCGCATTATTGACCARCAGGTCRATATGGCTGAAATGATCCAGAACCTGTTCCACCGCGCCGGGCAGCGCACTCTCATCGGCCATGTCCAAAGGCAGAACCAAAGTWTCACTGGCCCCCGCCGCCTGCGCGGCCYYGGCCACCCGTTCAAGTTCASCTTGTCTGCGGGAAGACAGGACCAGCTTGGCCCCCTCCCGCGCCATTTCGATGGCCAGAGCCTCCCCAATGCCCGATGACGCCCCGGTGATCCAAACAACCTTGTCCTGATACATATTATCCTCCCTTATTGTCACCTTCACTATARGTGAAACAGGGGGAAGCTCAACCTAAAAAGGATAGCTGTTATGGCGGCGRCCRACTATGTCGGCCACATCGGCCATGATGTCAGTCATCTGGTAATTTTTCGGCGTATAWATRCGGGYRACGCCCATATCCWGCAGRRTYTGCTCRTCTTCTTTSGGRATAATGCCGCCRACCACCACCGGMACCGCRCTKARMCCYGCCTSAKYCATCAARKCCATSACCTGMCGSACCARYGGYAYRTGRGAGCCGGACARKATSGACAGRCCMACCGCATGRACYTTATKYYYYARKGCCGAGGASACGATYTCRKCCGGGGTCAGGCGGATRCCRTCATARAAWACCKCCATGCCWGCCTGWGCGGCMCGRACSGCRATCTGYTCHGCSCCGTTGGAATGRCCRTCMAGGCCCGGTTTGCCCACCAGAAATCTTAATTGCCCGCCAAGGGTCTGAGAGATTTCACCAATTTTGGCCCGAATGTCGGCATATTTCTCGTCATCCTCCAGCGCGCCGCCAACCCCGGTCGGGGCGCGATATTCACCGAATACTTCCCGCAAAGCCTGTCCCCATTCMCCAGTGGTSACCCCGGCTTTTGCCGCCGCAATACTAGGYTCCATRATRTTGCGGTCYGATTCCGCCGCCGCTTTCAGGTCGGCAATGGCTTTGGCCACCGCCCCGTCATCCCGATTTTTCCGCCAGTCGTTCAGCCGGGCAATCTGCTGCGCCTCGGCCTTTGGGTCCACGGTCATAATGCCGCCGTCCCCATCGGACATGAGGGGAGAGGGCGCGGTTTCCACGAAGGCATTGACCCCGACCACGGTCTGCTGCCCGCTTTCRATGGCCTGAAGCCGCGCGCTGTTGGCYGCCACCAGCAGGTTTTTCATATAGGAGCTTTCTACCGCCGCAATGGCCCCGCCCATATCCTCAATGCGCTTGATCTCTGCGCGGGTCTCACGTTTCAGGCTCTCCACCTTTTCCGCTATAACCGTGGAGCCGTCAAAAATATCGCCGTATTCCAGAAGRTCCGTTTCCATGGCCATRATCTGTTGCAGGCGCAGRGACCATTGCTGGTCCCAGGGCCGGGGCAGACCAAGGGCCTCATTCCACGCSGGYAATTGCACCGCACGGGCGCGGGCGTTTTTGCTCAAAACCACSGCCAGCATTTCTATCATRATCCGGTAGACATTATTTTCYGGCTGTTGTTCGGTCAGGCCCAGMGAATTGACCTGWACCCCATARCGAAAACGGCGGTATTTGGGRTCCKYYACYCCGTAACGYTCACGGGTGATCTCATCCCATAATTCCACAAAGGCCCGCATCTTGGCWATTTCCGTWACAAAGCGCAGGCCCGCATTRACGAAAAARCTGATTCGGCCCACCACTTTGGGGAAATCTTCCTCGGCCACCTGTCCCCCCGCCYGGATGGCATCCAGAACCGCAATAGAGGTCGCCAGCGCAAAGGCCAGCTCCTGCGTTGGGGTCGCGCCCGCTTCCTGAAGGTGATAACTACAGACATTGGTCGGATTCCAGCGSGGAATTTCTTTATAGGTAAAGCTKATCACATCGGTAATCAGCCGCATRCTYGGCTCCGGCGGGAAAATATAGGTGCCCCGGCTGAGATAYTCCTTGATAATATCATTCTGRACCGTGCCGGAAAGCTTGGAGCGGTCCACRCCCTGCTCCTCTGCCGCCGCCACATAAAGSGCCAATAACCACGGGGAGGGCGCGTTGATGGTCATGGAGGTRTTCATCTTGGCCAGCGGAATATCTTTRAACARKGTCCGCATATCGCCCAGGTGACAAATAGGCACCCCTACCTTGCCCACCTCGCCGCGCGCCAGAATATGGTCGCTGTCATAGCCGGTCTGKGTCGGCAGRTCRAAAGCCACCGACAGGCCCGTTTGGCCTTTCTTAAGATTCGTCCGGTATAATTCGTTGGACGCCGCCGCAGAGGAATGCCCGGAATAGGTTCGGAAAAGCCACGGCCTGTCTTTTTCAGGTTTTTTTAAGTCCGGCATAGGGTTTGCTCCAATGAAAGTGACYAAATGGGTCCGAAAATAAAATATAATTACCCTCTGGACCTTTTTTAAGAAATAATATAATTATTATTGCGGTGCAACATAAATTTCATATTTGCTCTTGCTATGACCCTAATTTAACCGGATTGAGGATAAAATGACAGAACAGACTGAAAATGAGCCAACGGACCTGAATACTCTGGAAGGCAAGTTCGAGATCAAAGACCTGTATGAGGTCGGCGAAATCCCGCCCGTTGGTCATGTTCCCGCCAAAATGCATGCCTGGGTTATYCGCCGGGAYCGTCATGGYCCCCCGGAACAGTCCATGTTGCAGGAAATTGTTGATGTGCCGGAAATAGATTCTGACGAAGTGCTTATACTGGTCATGGCCGCCGGAGTTAATTATAACGGCGTCTGGGCCGGGCTTGGCATTCCCCTGTCGGTCTTTGATGTTCACAAAGCCGCTTATCATGTTGCCGGGTCCGATGCCGCCGGCATTGTTTATAAGATCGGTCGCCGGGTCAAACGCTTTAAAGTAGGAGACGAAGTTATCGTCCATTGTAATCAGGATGACGGCGATGATGAGGAATGCAACGGCGGCGATCCCATGAACAGCCCGTCCCAGAAAATCTGGGGCTATGAAACGCCGGACGGTTCATTCTCTCAATTCGCCCGGGTTCAGGCCCGACAGCTTATGCCCCGGCCAAAGCATCTCACCTGGGAAGAAAGCGCCTGCTATACCCTGACATTAGCCACGGCCTACCGGATGTTGTTTGGCCATCGGCCCCATATTCTGCGGCCCGGTCATAATGTTCTGGTCTGGGGCGCGTCCGGCGGCCTTGGCTCCATGGCGGTACAGCTGATTGCAGCGGCGGGCGCCCATGCCATCGGGGTTATTTCCAATGAAAACAAGCGTGATTTTGTCATGTCGCTGGGGGCCAGAGGGGTCATCAACCGCAAGGATTTTGATTGCTGGGGCCAACTACCGCCTGTGGGCGATGCGGAAGTTTACGGGGCCTATAGCAAAAAGGTACGCAAATTTGGCAAGGCCATCTGGGACATTACCGGCAAGGGCAATGATGTGGATTTTGTCTTTGAGCATCCCGGCGAATCCACCTTCCCCGTTTCCTGCTTTGTGGTCAAACGCGGCGGTATGGTGGTCTTCTGCGCCGGCACCACCGGTTATAACCTGACCTTTGACGCCCGTTTTGTCTGGATGCGCCAGAAACGAATCCAAGGCAGCCATTTCGCCAATCTGAAACAGGCCTCGCAGGCCAATCAGCTGGTGATTGAACGGCGCATTGATCCCTGCATGTCAGAGGTTTTCGCCTGGGAAGACATCCCGCGCTCCCATACCAAAATGTGGAAGAACCAGCATAAGCCGGGCAATATGGCCGTTTTGGTCAGCGCCAAAATCCCCGGTCTGCGCACCTTCGAGGATTGTGTAGAGGCAGGAAATAACGGATGAGTGATAGTTTATTTAAACAATGCGCCGCCGCCGTGGATGCCGCACAGAAATATGCTGAAACGGCCAAAGACAGCCTGAAACAACATCTTGTTAAGGGTGGGCGGCTGGACCGGACGCTCATGGAGCAGAATCAATATGCCTGTCACGGATTTTCTTGGGTTTCCACCTATGTGGAGGCCCTGCGCCAGACCCTGAACTGGGCCACGGCGCTTGCGGAACAGGGATTGTTTACCGAATTGGAGGAATTGATCGTCCGCATTGGCTTTGGCGAATATCTGTCCCAACTGCGCGGCGGTATTTCCATGTCACAGGGCGAGATCATCCGGGCGCAGGATATGTGGCTCACGGATGATGACCTTGAAATCCTGAATATTGCAGAGATCAATGAGTTGATTGCGCAAGGCAATACGCCTGCAAAGCGGGAACGGCTGGCACGGCTGATAGAGCATAGCGTGGACAGCGGGGCCTTTGGCAACCTTGGCCTTGATGAAACCTACAGCATGATTCGGGACCAGTTCCGCCGTTTTGCCAACGAAGAAGTCATCCCCCATGCCCACGAATGGCACCTGAAAGATGAATATATCCCCATGGAGATCATCGACAAGATGAGCGAAATGGGCGTGTTCGGCCTGACAATCCCGGAAGAATATGACGGGTCCGGCATGGGCAAGATCAGCATGTGCATCGTGTCCGAAGAACTCTCGCGGGCCTATATCGGTGTTGGCTCGCTGGGCACCCGGTCCGAAATCGCCGCCGAATTGATCATGGGCGGCGGTACCGAGGCCCAAAAGAAAAAATGGCTGCCCAAGATTGCCATGGGCGAGATTTTACCCACCGCTGTTTTCACGGAGCCCAATGTGGGGTCCGACCTGGGCTCATTGAAAACCCGCGCGGTGAAGGACGGTGATATTTACCGGATCACCGGCAACAAAACATGGATCACCCATGCGGCCCGGGCCGATATAATGACCCTTCTGGCCCGCACCGATCCGGACCAGCCGGGCTATAAAGGCCTGAGCATGTTTCTGGCCGAAAAACAGCGCGGCGATGACGATAATCCTTTCCCCACCGACGGCATGACGGGCGGTGAAATTGAGGTTCTGGGCTACCGGGGCATGAAGGAATTTGAACTGGGTTTTGATGGTTTTGAGGTCAAGGCCGAAAATCTATTGGGCGGTGAAGAAGGGAATGGTTTCAAGCAATTGATGACCACCTTTGAAAGCGCGCGTATTCAGACCGCGGCCCGGGCGCTGGGCGTGGCCCAATGCGCGCTGGAACTTGGCCTGCGCTATGCCACCGAACGTGTTCAGTTTGGCAAGCCGATCTTTGATTTTCCCCGTGTCCACGGCAAGATTGCGCTGGCTGCTGTGGAAATTATGATGACCCGCCAACTGACCTATTTCGCCGCCCGGCAAAAGGATGAGGACAAGCGGTGTGATTTGGAAGCGGGCATGGCAAAGCTGCTGGGCGCCCGTGTGGCCTGGAGCACTGCCGACAATGCCTTGCAGATTCATGGCGGCAATGGCTATGCGCTGGAATATCAGATCAGCCGGGTTTTATGTGATGCCAGAATCCTGAATATTTTCGAAGGTGCCGCAGAAATTCAGGCAGATGTGATTGCCAGACGATTATTATCGTAATTTGTAACAAAAAAACAAAATAATATTTGGCAAAGTCCGGTTTTTAGGGTATATACTGTTCATGAAAGAATTATCCCCGTTAGAACTTATGTTCTGACAAATTAACTGACCGCCGGAGCCTTGCGCCCCGTGCGGTCATTTTTTTTGATGGGGGAAGACCCCCGTGCGCGTGCACTCCCCCTCCTCGCATTAGCTCGGGCGCGCCTTGCGCTTGCCTTACTTCGTTCGGATTGGTATTTTTACCGGAAAGGTAGAACCATTAAGGTTGCACTCCACAAAACAATAATTAACCGCACCGTTATTAGGCGCAGTCCGGCCCTCACTAGGTTTTCTTCGTTAAGATCATCGAAAAAATCAGCTTTGCAGTGTAAGCATTTTATAAAACCATATTTCATTGGGGGTGGGAAAGCAACGACCATGAATATTATGACAAGCTGAACAAAAGTATATCTGCTGTAATGTATTACCTTTGTTGATCCGCATGACGGACAGGTATTCTCCTTGCTCTCAAGGTGAGTTCTTTCGACCTCCGTCAATAACTTTGTGGCAACGTCCAGATCTTTCATCAAGACATATAGTCTGACCTCTCCCACGGCCAAACTATAAAACCAGTTTGTCCTGATAATCTGTTCATTCCATAACCATACGGTCAGGCCATATTGTTCAAGAAATGACTTTGCGATAACCGCTTCATTTACCGTTGAATATTGCCTGACCAGACTTGGCATATTTCCCCTCTTTTAAAATCTTCCCGCAAAGGATAGCAGTAACAAGACAATTGCAAAAGAGAAAAAACACTTCAGGCAGGTGAACCCTGCCACCTGCCCGAACGTATTTAATGTAAATATAATTAGACCAACAATTCCAAACCATCGGCACCGGCGGTTACTTTTACCCGGTCGCCGTCATGGATGTTGTCCTCCAATATCATATTGGCCAGCTTGTCTTGCAAGGCGCGCTGGATAATACGTTTCAGAGGGCGTGCGCCGTAAACCGGATCGTAACCCGCATGGGCCAGCCAATCCTTGGCACTGGTGTCAAGTTCAACAGCCAGATTCCGGTCCGCCAGAAGTTTTTCCAGATGGCGCAACTGAATATCCACAATGCCATGCATATCACTGCGCGCCAGACGATGAAACAGGGTCACTTCGTCAAGGCGGTTCAGGAATTCAGGCCGGAAAGCCGCCCGCACATGTTCCATGACCAAACCGCGAACGGCTTCCACATCCTCGTCGTCTTCCAGTCCGGCCAGCACGTCACTGCCCAAATTACTGGTCAGGATGATCAACACATTGGTGAAATCTACCGTCCGGCCCTGCCCATCGGTCAGGCGGCCATCGTCCAACACCTGTAACAGGATATTGAACACATCGGGATGCGCCTTTTCCACCTCGTCAAACAAGACGATCTGATAGGGACGGCGGCGAACGGCCTCAGTCAAAACGCCGCCTTCTTCATAGCCTACATAGCCGGGCGGGGCGCCGATCAGGCGTGACACTGCATGCTTTTCCATAAATTCGGACATATCAATGCGCACCATGGCATGTTCGTCATCGAACAGAAATTCTGCCAGTGCCTTGGTCAATTCGGTCTTGCCAACCCCCGTGGGGCCAAGAAACAGGAATGATCCGATGGGACGGTTTTTGTCCTGAAGCCCTGCGCGGGATCGGCGAACGGCGGCGGACACGGCCTTGACAGCCTCATTTTGCCCAATAACCCGCCGGCCAATATGGTCTTCCATATGGACCAGTTTTTCCCGCTCACCTTCCAGCATCTTATCCACCGGAATCCCGGTCCAGCGGCTAACCACGGCCGCGATATCTTCCTCGCGCACTTCTTCTTTCAGGAGCTGATTATCGGGCCCGTCTGAATCCGTATTCGCGGCGGCCTCAAGCTGCTCTTCCAGTTTGGGAATAATGCCGTAAGCCAGCTCCCCGGCCTTGGCCAGATCCCCGGCCCGCTGGGCCTGTTCCAACTCTATGCGCGCATGATCAAGCTGTTCCTTGATCTTCACATCGCCGGCGATACGGTCTTTTTCCAATTGCCACTGGGCGGTCAGGCTGGCGGATTTTTGCTCAAGCTCCACCAGTTCCTTGTCCAGCTTGTCCAGCCGTTCTTTTGACGCCTTGTCCTTTTCTTTCAGCAAAGCCTCACGTTCGATTTTAAGCTGGATAATCCGCCGGTCCAATTCATCCAATGCTACGGGTTTGCTGTCCACTTCCATCTTGATGCGGGCCGCGGCCTCATCCATCAAATCGATGGCTTTATCGGGCAAAAAGCGGTCATTGATATAACGGTTAGACAGCACAGCCGCCGCCACTGTCGCGCTATCCGTTATGCGAATCCCGTGGTGAAGTTCGTATTTTTCCTTCAATCCCCGCAGGATGGAAATGGTATCTTCCACCGTGGGTTCCACCACCATCACCGGCTGGAAACGCCGCTCCAGTGCCGCATCCTTTTCCACATATTTGCGATATTCATTCAGGGTTGTCGCCCCGATACAATGAAGCTCACCTCTGGCCAGTGCCGGTTTCAGCAGGTTGGACGCATCCATGGACCCCTCGGACGCGCCCGCGCCAACGATGGTATGCATTTCATCAATGAACAGAATGATCTCGCCGTCCGATGACGAAACTTCTTGTAATACTGCCTTGAGCCGTTCTTCAAATTCACCGCGATATTTGGCCCCCGCAACCAGAGCGCCCATATCCAGCGCCATAACCTTTTTCTGGCTCAGGCTGCCGGGTACATCACCGTCTATGATCCGCAGGGCCAGACCTTCCACGATGGCGGTCTTGCCCACGCCGGGTTCCCCGATCAGCACCGGGTTGTTTTTCCGGCGGCGGGATAAGACCTGTATGGTGCGGCGAATTTCCTCGTCCCGGCCAATGACCGGATCGAGCTTGCCGTCCTGCGCCGCCTGTGTCAGGTCCAGCGCATATTTGCCCAGCGCATCATAATTATCCTCTGCCGAGGCACTGGACGCGGTCCGGCCTTTGCGGATTTCATTGATGGCGGCATTAAGATTCTGCGCGGTAAGCCCCGCAGATTTCAGGATTTCTGCAGACTTGGTATCCTTGGCCAGAACCAGCGCCAATAGCATGCGCTCAACGGTCACATAATCATCGCCGGCCTTTTTGGCAATTTCCTCGGCATTTTCAAACAGGCGCGCGGTTTCCGGGGCCAGATATAACTGCCCCGCTCCGCTGCCTTCTATCTTTGGATAGCCGAGCACTTCCTGTTCCACGGCCCGGATGGCCGCCTTGGCATTTGCCCCGGCGGCGGTCATTAAATTGGCCGCAAGCCCCTCATCATCTTCCAAAATTACTTTCAGAATATGTTCGGGCGTAAAACGCTGGTGACCTTCCCGGATAGCATAGCCCTGAGCCGATTGAATAAAGCCCTTGGTGCGATCCGTATATTTTTCAAAATCCATATTCCACTCTCCTTCACTGGATGTATAGGTCATATATAGTGTGATATTAATACCACACAAGAGGACATAAAGATTATGACAAAAAAAGACCGGACTTAATAGCCCGGCCTTTTTTTTTAATTCGGTATCATCAGGTTTCTGCTTCGGTCTTTACCTTTGGCGGACGCCCGCGCCGTTTTTTTGGCGGGGGAGGTATCTCTGCCTGTTCTTCAGGTTTTTCTTCCGTCTTTTCTTCTTTGACTTCCGGTGCGGGGGGCTCAGTTACCACTGCTTTTGGTTCTGCTTTTGGTTCTGCTTTTGGTTCTGCTTTTGGTTCTGCTTTTGGTTCTGCTTTTGGTTCTGCTTTTGGTTCTGCTTTTGGCTCTGCTGG
>NVVY01000057.1 GCA_002749135.1 Alphaproteobacteria bacterium
CTCAGGAAGATCTTTTTGTGGCTGCTTGAAATACTGCTTTCATTCTTCAACCCACAAAAATATCAATGGTAAAACAATCTTTTTTAGGACCGACTAATTAATTTATGTTCGGCCTTCATTCCGATCATATAAGCTTTATATTCCAGTTCGGCTATTCTGAGCTTTATCCCCCACATTTTACGGCTTTTGGCGACCTCAAGGCGTTCGCCTCTGGGCCACCAGTCAGGACGCTTGGGCGGGTTCTCTCGGGGCTGCAGGGCGGCTTCAGGCTGTTCTATGAACCATTCCCACACCTGATCCAGATTGAGCGGCCCTGACCCCGTTATATGGCTTCTCCAGGCGATAAGCCGCCACAGGGCATAAAACCGCGCTGTGCCCACATAGAGATCAAGGGGTTCCGGCGTTGGGCCAATGGCGGCGACGCGGTAGCGTTCAAGGGTTCGCGGAGAACAGTTGAGAATGGCGGAGGCCTCCTGGGTGTTGACCAATGTGAGGGGCCAAATGCGGGGGAGGAGGGTGATCTCTTTTCCCTTCCATTTTTCCTTATATATTTTCATTTATTTATATTTTTACCATTGTGGTGGAGGAGGTGGAGGCTGGAAAGGTAGTAGTAAGAAAAAAATAATACATATAAGAACCTAACAAAATAGCCTCCACCGCCTCCACCGTGGTTAAAGGTACAGGTCAAGGAGCTTGATGCCATACCAATAATTGCCGGTTTTCTCCCTGGTCTGATCTAACCCTGTTTTTTCGATCAGGGTAGCCTTGAACTGGGACCGGCTCATTGGTTTATAGCCATCACCCGAGGCCCAATATTTATAAGATTGGTATAATTCGGATGCACCCACCTTTACGTCAGGCTTAATTTCAGTTTTCTCCTCAAGAAAGTTTTTGATGAGGTCACTGCGGTCCACATAAGCGGCTATTTTCTTTGTGGACTTGCTTCGTAAAAGTGGAGGGTAATCTGTTATAACCAACCTAGAATTAGGAGTTAACAGATGCCCACTAAGAAACGTAATTTTACCGAAGATTTTAGAGAAGAATCTGTTCGATTGGCTTTAACCCGCATATCTCACCAGGTTTTGGTATAATCCTGA
Source organism: Alphaproteobacteria bacterium (assembly GCA_002749135.1). Classification (GTDB taxonomy): domain Bacteria; phylum Pseudomonadota; class Alphaproteobacteria; order Sphingomonadales; family Emcibacteraceae; genus Paremcibacter. The sequence goes on from NVVY01000057.1 coordinate 1,098, forward strand.
ATTTCTGTTTATAACCAATGTGATAACGTTGATATTGCCAAGACGTAAGAAAACAGGGTGTTTTTTGCTCCGGGCCCGTTTTATATGTTCTCCGCCAGCCATAGCAGGGCGCCTTTCGTCGCCGACCAGTTTTCTCTGGTCTGATCCACATAGATCACCGCTTCGTCTTTCGAGCCGAGACTATAGTGAGGCGGCATCCTTTTTGGCATCCGTTTTGTTCCCAACAGTAAATCCGGCACGAACGGATTGGTTTTGACGGCATATTTCAACGCCTTGATGGCTCCGGAAGATTTTGGCCCGGATTGACGGAAGGTGAGCAATGCCTTGCTGTAGCACCATTCGGCAAAGCAGTCTTCGTCATACTCCACCAGAAGCTCACTCACGCCTTTCAGATCATTCAGGGTGAACAGCCAGCTTTTTAGAATATAGCGCATGCCCTGATTGTCATTTGGATTGAGCCGCAGCATATCCTTCACATGTTGGGCCGCTTCTTCGCGCTCGCCCAAATTCCATAAACATTCCGCAAGCCCGGCCCGGGCCCGCATATAGGGACGGGTTTCCAGGATAAGCCAGAAATCCCCTTCCCCGTCTTCGAACAGCTCTTCACCAAGGGCTTTGCGCCCGGCMTCMACAGCAAGCTCATACCAGTGTTTYTCTTCAATGATGTTYTTWGCAGCCTCTTCCGCCAGAAGAACAYARGCATCGGCACAGAGRTCAGAAAGTGCCAAYGCTTGTTTGGCCARMSCRAYCCGCTCCCGTTTKSTGCCCGCTTCCCARGCCTCATACATAARCTCCTGRGCCTGCCAYAARGGRTCTTTGTTATCAGCATAATCATCAAACAGGCCATCCCCTCCCAATGAMCCGGAGGCAAASAKRTCCGGGGAAGCCGCTGCCGCSGTGATCTGAGCCATCATCTTCTCCAGGGTGCGGCGRTCSGGYAGAGGGGAAGRCKGTGCAACGGCTGCCTTTTTCTTAACCTTGAYGGGTRYTTTCTTCTTNNNCTTGTTTTTATTTTTTCTGCGGTTCTTACTGACAGGCATAAGCGTCTCTATTGGCATARTGAATGAAGGTAAAATCATAGCAGTAAAAACCGTYCCATACCAGTYATTTATGCTCGTCTGTCGGGTAAAAATAATATATATTATYAYKTATTATCAGATAGTTAAGTGAGTATCATATGCGTTTTTCAGATTTTGGKTCCCGGACGGTWTTGGCAGCCTTCGAYGGCGGSGAGATWACRTCCGATGCCGGTGTTCTATTRCTGCGGGAACGGGCCAGACAAATTAAGCTTTTCGACCGCATGGCKRCCTGCTTYACMGAYCACCGGGAYCMGAAACGKGTAAARCAYCASCTMCCCRCCCTGCTTTGCCAACGGGTRTGCGGCATKGCRCTSGGCTATGAGGATRTYAATGATCATGACACMCTSAGGAATGACCCCGCCCTTAAGTTGCTGGCCTCTTCTTGCTTRACATCAAGAGATAAAACCCCGGCAGCRCTCGCCGGAAAGTCTACTCTCAACCGGCTGGAACATTCCCGGGAGGCCGGTAACCCCCGCTATCACCAGATGGTGCCAAACCTGAAGAAACTGTCCAACCTGTTCACCGACATCTTTCTCGACAGTCATAATACCCCGCCGAAAAAGATCACCCTGGACATAGATGCCACCGACATAAAGGCCCATGGCCATCAGGAAAACAGTTTCTTTCATGGTTATTATGAGGAGAGATGTTTCCTGCCGCTTTATATTTTCTGCGGACATCATCTATTGCTGGCACAACTCCGCCCCAGCAACATCGATGGGGCTCGTGGCTCACGTAATGTCATCCGGCGCATTATCAAGATGATCCGCAACCGCTGGCCCAAGGTGAAGATTCTGGTGCGCGGGGACAGTGGATTCGTTCGGGAGAATCTCATACGATGGTGTGAAAATAACAGCGTCGATTATGTTTTCGGTCTGGCGCGTAATAATAACCTGCTTCAGAAAGCACAGAAAGTCCGGGGCAAGGCTGCCAAAGGGATGATCGACACAAATGAGGTCACGCGAGCTTATGGAGATTTCTATCACAGGACTAAAAGCGAAAGCTGGACCTGGCCCCGCCGGGTCATTGTCAAGGCAGAACATCGGCCAGGCAAGAAACCTCAATGCCGGTTTCTCGTCACCTCGCTGAACAGGAAAACCGTTTCCCCCAAAGAACTTTACGAGGATATATACTGCCCCAGAGGCGACATGGAAAACCGCATCAAGGATTGCCAGCTTGACCTGTTTGGCGACAGAATGAGTTCTCATGATTACCGCGCCAATCAACTTCGCCTGATCATGGCCGGTTATGCTTATGTCCTGATTGATGGCATTAGGCGCGAGGCTCTGCAAAACACGCCGTTGGCCAAGGCGGTTCCCAACACCATACGTCTCAAGCTATTGAAGGTCGGGGCGCGGGTAATCAATTCTGTACGCCGGGTCAAAATATCAATGCCGAACGCCTACCCCTATAAGGACCTGTTCTTCAAAGTACATGCTGCTCTCGTCCCAACATAGTCAATTCAGCGGCATATTGTTGGCATAAGCCGAAACGCAAAACTCTCCAAACAGGGGATGCTCTTCGCTTACCTGAAGTCGGAAAAAAAGGGCTGAAAACCCGCAATATGACCAAAATCGGCATTATGTCCCCGGACAGGTTGCAGGACTTAGCCAAAAACAAGAAAACGCGCTGGAAAATACCGGCAGATAGGAAAAAATATTATCCAAAAAAATGCTTGTGAGATTTCCGGGAATTACACCCCGAACTGAATAAAAATACCCTCAAGACATCCCATGACAGAATCATGTCGTAGCTTTTGATTCTCGATTTTCAGGTTGCGGATTAAACTTTTCCCTAATCTGCGCACTTTATCAGTACGCTGGCTTAAATGATCAATGTGCGGATGAATTTCTTCTTCAAATACTACACGGATACAACATTGGCGGCATATATCAAAAAGAGCTTGAAGGTGGTCCCTGTCTGTTTTACTTACAACTAAACCCTTTGATAAACTGTTTAAGGATGAAGGTTCAATATATTGTTGATATGTCATATCCTTATTGTGAAGATTGTTTTCACAAAGTCAATGTTCTATTTTTGTTCTTGTAAGAATCTCTAGTTATGTATATTTCTAAATATTGGGAACTCAGGCCAGCTATCCCCTATGGTGCTTTACAGCCCTCTATATTTTGCTATAAATTGTTACCCTATTGTTACCCTGAGTAATTTATGGGAGTTAATCTCACAAACGAAGAAAGGCAGTAACCTGTTGAGATTACTGACTTTTTTATTGGTTGCGGGGGTTGGATTTGAACCAACGACCTTCAGGTTATGAGCCTGACGAGCTACCGGACTGCTCCACCCCGCGGTAATAGTTTTGTTTGCGCTACCGKKYSGCTACWTGAGCGCATCWTGGTTTGCRCTRCCGCCRCCCTRCYYGGGCGGCTCCTTGAGCGCGGTAWTWWATTACAAMSTAAAAAACCGCCGTTTGAGGCGGTTTGTGTCAAAGGGATAACCGCGCGGGTTTATGCCTTTGAGATTGTGAATGGGTTTTTATGCTCATATTCTTGAAAGACCTGGCGACGACCTACTCTTCCGCGCCTTAAGACGAAGTACCATCGGCACTATCTGGTTTCACTTCCGGGTTCGGGATGGGACCGGGTGGGACACAGACGTTATGACCACCAGGTCATTCAAGAATATGAGGGTTTGTTAACATTGACTATTTGATTTTTCTGAGCGTTAGATCAGAATTAGATTTATTATCTCTCATGCCCGCACTCGGTAACCGAAGACCTTGACAAGGTCTGAGGCAAGGCCAAGGGCCGCCCGAGCTAATGCGAGGATAGCCTAAGCGCATAGCGCCGGCGATTGAGGCATAACTAAAATRTATAATCTAATCTCTGTTCATGACGAATGATATCAAGTCGATCGAGTAATTAGTACTGGTCAGCTTCACGCGTTACCGCGCTTCCACATCCAGCCTATCAACGTGGTGGTCTTCCACGGCTCTCAGGGAGAATTTATCTCGAGGTGGGTTTCCCGCTTAGATGCTTTCAGCGGTTATCCCGTCCATACATAGCTACCCTGCAATGCTGCTGGCGCAACAACAGGTCCACCAG
>NVVY01000027.1 GCA_002749135.1 Alphaproteobacteria bacterium
AGGGGCCTTGGCAAACATCAATTTGAAAACAGTTTAAAATCAGGCCGTAGAAATAAATGCGTCCGGTTAATTATTTGCTATTGCGAATCGAGTCTATTACTTTTGATGACGGGTACCTGGATAATTATCTAAATGCAGTCCCGGTATTATTAAAATATGGAGCCTCTGCGACATTCTTTGTTTCCACGGATAAGGTCACCAATAATACGGCTTTTGATCATGATTTGGAGAAGTTGGGAATGGGTTTGAACAATATGAACTGGAATCAAGTGAGGCAAATGCAAGAGTGGGGTTTTGATATTGGCAGCCATACCGTGTCACATCCCCGCCTTTCAACATTGGATACTGCATCATTAAAAAAAGAATTGGAAAATTCGAAATTAACCATTACGAAAAAGCTTGGGATAAAGGACGTAATGTTTGCCTATACTCACGGCGGAAAGAAAGACTTTACAATAGAAGCCAGACAAATTGCTGAAAAAACAGGATATGCGTGTATTTGTTCTGCTTACGGCGGGGTTAATAATGTTCCGGTAAATATATGGAATATCAAACGGTTTGGTGTGAATTATGCGATGAAGATTCCGGCTGTAGTTGCCAGAATAGAGGGCTGGGGTAATGATGAGGATCATCCTGACTGGGCTTGATTTTCATAAGCGTTTCTTTCTGTCATTTTTATTCAGCATGCTATCTGTTTATTATTAAAGCATTCAATCCTTGACGGGCGCGGGTAGGGACAGTAATTTCCAGCCAAAGTAGCCCGTTTGCTTAACAGAAAAGAACAGGATTTATGGACAGCTCGCCCCGGAATGAAAGTGCCTTTCAGTCATTGATTCTGAAATTGCAGGACTATTGGGCAAAGCAGGGCTGTGTGATCCTGCAACCTTACGACCTTGAGATGGGGGCCGGAACTTTTCAGGCGGCAACCGTGCTCCGCGCCCTTGGCCCCAAACCGTGGAAGGCGGCTTACGTGCAACCCTGCCGCAGGCCAACCGATGGCCGTTACGGCGAAAACCCCAACCGCCTGCAACAATATTACCAGTTTCAGACCGTCCTCAAACCCTCGCCCGATAATATTCAGGAGCTATATTTAAAAAGCCTTGAGGTGCTGGGCATCAACGCTATGGAGCATGACATCCGCTTTGTGGAGGATGACTGGGAAAGCCCGACGCTGGGCGCGTGGGGCCTTGGCTGGGAGGTCTGGTGCGACGGCATGGAGGTCAGCCAGTTCACTTACTTTCAACAGGTGGGTGGCTTTGACTGCAAACCGGTGATGGGCGAGCTGACCTATGGCCTTGAACGGCTGGCCATGTATATTCAGGGGGTGGATAATGTCTATGATCTGGATTGGAACGGAGAAGGCGTGACTTATGGCGACGTGTTCCTGCAGAATGAGAAAGAATTTTCCGCCTACAACTTTGAGCTGGCCAATGTGGATCGTCTGTTTCAGCATTTCAAGGATGCGGAGGACGAATGTGAGGATATTCTGGAACAAGGCAATTACCCGCTTCCGGCTTACGATCAATGTATCAAGGCGTCCCATATTTTTAACCTGCTGGATGCGCGTGGCGTGATCAGTGTTACCGAACGGGCGGCCTATATCGGACGGGTTCGGGCATTGACCAAAAAATGTTGCACAGCCTATCTGAAATCTATTGGGGAGATGCTGTAATGGCCTCAAGTAACGAAGTGATAGGCCGAAATAACAAGGCAGAATTCTTACTAGAGATTTTCTCCGAAGAAATCCCCGCCCGGATGCAGGCGAAAGCGGCAAACGACCTGAAATCTATTTTTACAAATGCGTTAACAAAAGGCGGGGTTAAATTTAAAGAAGCCGACTGTTATGTGACTGCACGTCGGTTGGTTCTCCATATTCAAGGACTGGATTCTAAAACACCAGATATTAAGAAGGAGCGCAGAGGGCCGAGAGCCGACGCTCCGGAAAAGGCCATCGAGGGTTTTTTGCGCGGGGCCGGTGTTACCCGCGACCAGGTGGAAATTCGGGAAGAGAAAAAAGGTGCTTTCCTCCATGTCGTTATTGAGCAAGAGGGTATATCCACAAAAAAAGCATTAGAAGATATATTTAAATCTAATCTTGGTATATTCCCTTGGCCGAAATCAATGCGTTGGGGGGATAATTCTATAAGATGGGTTAGACCATTACATAGTGTTTTGGCAATTTTTGATGGTCAAAAGCTGAATTTAAGCTTTTTGGGAACTGAAGATAATCTGGTTATTCCAGACGGCAACCAAACGCGGGGCCACCGTTTTCTCGCCCCGGAAGCTTTTGAGGTCTCTTCTTTTGCTGATTACAAAGCTAAATTGGCGGCGGCCTTCGTTATTCTTGACCCGGCAGAGCGGAAAGATTTGATCCATAGGTCGGCCAAGAAGTTGGCGCAGGAGGCCGGGTTAAACTTGCTTGAAGATGAGGGGCTTTTGGATGAGGTCGTTGGGCTGGCGGAATATCCGGTGGTGCTGATGGGCGAATTTGATGCCGCCTTCCTCGACGTGCCGCAGGAGGCCCTGACCAGTGCCATGAAGAAACACCAGAAATATTTTTCTCTGGTGGACGGGCAAGGCAAGCTGGCCAATAAATTTATTTTCGTTTCCAACATGAAAACCAATGACCAAGGCGCCAAAATCATCGACGGCAACGAACGGGTATTGCGGGCGCGCTTGGCCGACACAAAATTCTTCTGGGATCAGGATTTGAAGGTCACGCTAGAGGGTCGCCTGCCAGCATTGGATGATATTGTGTTCCATGCGAAACTTGGAACCGTGGGGGAACGGGTTAAACGTCTTGTTGAATTGTCCGGCTATATAGCTGAACAGATCGGCGCTGACGTGGAACAGGCCAAACGGGCGGCTCTGCTGTGCAAAGCTGACTTGGTGTCCGGCATGGTCGGGGAATTTGCCGACCTGCAAGGGCTGATGGGCAAATATTATGCTGAAAAGCAGGGCGAACCTGCGGCGGTTGCCAATGGTATAGCTGAACATTATTCGCCCAAAGGGCCTAGTGATATATGTCCATCCGACCCGGTGAGCGTCGCCGTGGCGTTGGCAGAAAAGCTCGACAGTCTGGTTGGTTTTTTCGGTCTTGATGAGAAACCTACGGGATCAAAAGATCCGTTTGCTTTACGTAGAGCGGCATTGGGTGTGGTCCGCTTGATTATTGAGAATAAATTAAGATTTAGGCTAAGAGAAGCACTGGAAAATACTTTTTGGATACTTGCATATGGATATACCCTTGCTGCCGCAGAAAAATATGAAGATGAGCATCCTGATACAAGCCCAAGGAGGACTATCCGCGCACTTAGAGAAAAGGCCATTGATAGAATTGCTGACTTTCCTAAAATACAGATGATTCAATTGTTCGTCACATTGTCTGATTTCTTTGACGACCGGTTTCGAATACATATGAAAGGTCAAGGGGTTAGGCATGATTTAATTACTGCAACTTCGGGATTGAAATGGAATTATGATGTTCCAGATGATCAAGAAGCTGAAGGCGAGGATGATTTGGTTCGGCTTTTGGCGCGGGTGGATGCGTTGCAGAACTTCTTGTCTACGGACGAAGGGGGTAATCTTTTGGCGGGTTACAAGCGCGCCGCAAATATTCTGAAAAAAGAAACAGAAATATCCGGCGAACCAACTGCCGGAACGTTAGCAGAGGAAAAAAATCTGTTTGAACGGTTGAGCAAAGTTTCCGCTGCCGCAGATAAAGCTATTGCAGATGAAAAATTCGAGGAGGCCATGGTGCATCTAGCCACACTCCGGCCCGCCATTGATGCCTTTTTCGATAAAGTCACCGTCAATAGCGATGATAAGGCAGAGCGCTTGAACCGCTTGCGGCTCCTTGCGCGGATTCGCGATACCATGAACCGGGTTGCGGATTTCTCCAAAATAGAAGGTTAAAATATCATGACGAACTGGGTTTACACATTTGGCGATGGCAAGGCAGAGGGCGATGCGGCCATGAAAGACCTTCTTGGGGGCAAGGGGGCGAATTTGGCGGAAATGTCAAATATCGGCCTGCCGGTGCCGCCGGGGTTCACCATCACCACCGAGGTCTGCACCTATTATTACGACCATGAAAATACCTATCCCGCCGATCTGGAGGCACAGGTTAAAACCGCCTTGGCGCAGGTTGAAAAGACCGTAGGGGCCACATTCGGCGATGGGGACAACCCGCTTCTGGTATCGGTGCGGTCCGGCGCGCGGGTATCCATGCCCGGCATGATGGACACGGTGCTGAACCTTGGGCTTAATGATGTGACGGTTGAGGGGCTGGCCAAACAAAGCGGGGACGCGCGGTTTGCCTACGACAGCTATCGCCGCTTCATTCAGATGTATTCCGATGTGGTCCTTGGCGTTGATCATTATAATTTTGAGGAATTGCTGGAAATCCTCAAAGAAGAAAACGGCTATATTATGGACACGGAATTGTCCGCCGATGACTGGAAGGAACTGGCGCAGGCCTTCAAGGAAAAGGCCGGGCAAGAATTGGGCCGCCCCTTCCCGCAGGATGTCCATGAACAGCTTTGGGGCGCCATTGACGCGGTCTTTGGCTCATGGATGATTGACCGGGCGAAAACCTATCGCCGGATTAACGGCATCCCGTCTGAATGGGGCACGGCGGTTAATGTACAGAGCATGGTGTTCGGCAATATGGGCGAGACCAGTGCCACGGGCGTGACCTTCACCCGCGATCCGTCCACGGGCGAGAATGCCTATTACGGTGAATATCTGATCAATGCCCAGGGCGAGGATGTGGTGGCGGGTATTCGTACGCCGCAGAACCTGACCAAAATCTCCCGCAAGAAATCAGGTTCCGACCTGCCATCCATGGAGGAATCCATGCCCGATGTCTACGGCGAACTGGCCGATGTTTTTGTCAAGCTGGAAGCCCATTACCGGGATATGCAGGATATTGAATTCACCGTCCAGAAGGGCAAGCTGTGGATATTACAGACAAGGTCCGGCAAACGTACCGCCAAGGCGGCCCTGAAAATCGCCGTGGATATGGCCGAGGACGGGATCATCACCCACGAGGAAGCCATCTTAAGGGTCGAACCGGCGGCTTTGGATCAATTGTTGCATCCGACCCTTGACCCGGATGCGGTGCGGGATGTGCTGACCATTGGCCTGCCCGCGTCCCCCGGCGCGGCCAGTGGCATTGTGGTCTTTACCGCCGATGAGGCCGAGGAGCTGGCGAAATCGGGGCAGAAGATCATTCTGGTGCGTCAGGAAACCAGTCCGGAAGATATTCACGGCATGCATGCGGCAACGGGGATCCTCACCAGTCGCGGCGGCATGACGTCACATGCGGCGGTGGTGGCGCGTGGTATGGGCCGTCCTTGCGTATCCGGCGCGGGGGCTCTGCGTATTGATATGGACAAGAAAATAATCTCGGTTCTGGGCCGGACCATTCAAAATCATGAAGTGCTGACCATTGATGGCAGTACGGGCGAGGTCATGGCCGGGGAAGTGGCCACCATTCAGCCGGAACTGAGCGGCGATTTTGGCAAGCTTATGGGCTGGGCCGACGGGGTACGGCGGCTGAAGGTGCGCGCCAATGCGGAAACACCGCTGGACGCGCGCACGGCCCGTGAGTTCGGGGCCGAGGGCATTGGCCTGTGCCGCACGGAACATATGTTTTTCGATGCGGATCGTATCGTCAATGTGCGTCAGATGATCCTGGCCGAGGATCGGGCCGGACGTATGGACGCGCTGGCCAAATTATTGCCGGTGCAGAAACAGGATTTTATCGACCTGTTCACCATCATGCGGGGTTTGCCGGTGACGGTGCGTCTTCTGGACCCGCCGCTCCATGAATTTCTGCCCCAGCAACAGGAAGATTTCGCCGCCGTGGCCGAGGCCATGGGCAGCAGCATTGAACAGTTGAAATTCCGCGCCGATGCCCTGCATGAAACCAACCCCATGCTGGGTCACCGGGGGTGCCGCCTTGGTATTTCCTATCCGGAAATATACGAGATGCAGGCCCGCGCCATCATCGAAGCCGCGCTGGAGGTCTCCAAAGGCGGCGGCGCGCCGATCGTGCCGGAAATCATGATTCCGCTGGTGGGCAGCCGCAAGGAGCTTGAAATCCTAAAAGTAAAGGTCTCCGCCGTGGCCGATGAGATTATCAATGCGTCAGGACAGAGCCTTGATTATATGATTGGCACCATGATCGAACTACCGCGCGCGGCTTTGCAGGCCGGGGAGATTGCCAAAGAAGCCGAGTTCTTCAGCTTTGGCACCAATGACCTGACCCAGACAACATACGGCATCAGCCGCGATGACAGTGCCAATTTTCTGGATGATTATGTTGATGCAGGTATTTTCGAGCAGGATCCCTTTGTCACCCTTGACAGAGAAGGCGTCGGCGAGCTTGTGAAAATTGCGGTTGAGCGCGGGCGGGCCACCCGGCCAGAGATCAAGCTGGGCATTTGCGGCGAACATGGCGGTGATCCGGCGTCCGTTGAATTCTGTCACGGCATTGGGCTGGATTATGTCTCCTGTTCCCCTTACCGGGTGCCAATCGCCCGCCTTGCGGCGGCGCAGGCAAAGCTGAAAGAGTAGTTTATGGAACGTAAAGTCACGGTAAAATGGGCCGGAAAGCTCACCTTCATTGGCGAGGCCTCGTCAGGCAATATTGTCACTATGGACGGGGGGGAGGCCAGCGGCGGCCTTGGCCTTGGYCATAGCCCTATGGAGCTGTTGCTCATGGGGGCCGGGGGATGCGCGAGCATAGATGTGGTGATGATCCTGCAAAAAGGCCGCAATGAGATTACCGATTGCGTCTGTCAGGTTTCCGGCATCCGGTCGCCTGAATTCCCGAAAGTATTCACCGACATTCACATGCATTTTATCATCACCGGATCAAAGATAAAGGACGGTGCCGTGGCTCGGGCGGTCAGCCTGTCCATGGATAAATATTGTTCCGCCTCCGCCATGCTCGCCAAAGCGGCCAAGCTCACCTATGACTGGGAAGTGGCCGGGGGGTAATTATGGGCCTTTTCCTTCCAGCAAGGACCGATGGCTAAGAATAGCCGTGGCTATAAAGTCCTTGAAGATGCGAATACGGGCGTTGGTCCGAGTGTCGGGGTGGCTGAGAAGCCACAAATCAAAGTTTGGCTTCTGTTCCGGGTCCGACAGACGTTGCAGGGAAGAATCAATATCGGCCAGAAAACAGGGTAACATGCCGATGCCCATACCATTTTTGCAGGCCTCAAGCTGTACCAGAAGATTTATAAATTGACCTTTCACAGGAATATTTGGAAAAGCAGTTTTTTTAACCCAGTCCTGGTTTTGGCTTCCAAATCCGATCCAGCGGGTTTTCTCTGGATCATTCAGGTCGTTATATTTTTGATAGTTATGTGAGACATAAATGGCCGTGGCGCAGGTGAGCAGCCGGCGGCCAATGAGGGTCTCGGGGGGATTCATGGCAAAACGTATGGCTATATCTGCCTCGCGGCTGTTCAGGTCGGCGGCGTCATATGTCACATCTACTTCCAAATCAATTTCAGGATATTCATGGGTAAACCTGGATAAATGAGGCATAAGAAGATGCAAGGCAAGCGCATCAACCATGGTAACCTTTATCCTTCCGGCAAGATTATGGTCGTGGCCCAAAATACGCCGTTCCAGCCCGCCCATCTCGGTTTCCATATGTTCAGCGACCTTTAGCATATCCTCGCCCACCGGAGTGACGACATAGCCGACAGGCAGGCGATCAAATAACCGGACGGCCAGTTTTTTTTCCATTGCATCAATTCTTCGGGCTACCGTCGAGTGGCTGATGCCCAGATGATTAGCGGCGGCACGGACAGTACCAGCCCGCATCAGAGCCAGAAAAATTTTTATATCATTCCAATTTATTTTTTTGTCCTATTTATGATCATTTCAAAGTCAATAATGAATATTGTGTATCAAATTTAATACGCTATATCTTTGAAATAGGCAAGGATGAACCATTGCCGAATAATTGGTATATCAATTTAATGTAAGGAAGTAATAATGTATAAATCTATTTTGAGAACATGCGCAATGGTCATGGTAATGGCCGTAACGTCACTGTCTCTTAGTACTATAGGGGCTTTGGCTGATACAAAGGGTTATTTTATTGACCTTCTGTATTTGCAGGATGGCAAGACTGAACAAGATGCCAAAAGGTATTTTGACAAGGTGGTTCCAATCATTGCCAAGCACGGCCTGCGCCGGGTCACTCCCGGATTTAAGGTTACTATGAAAATGTCAGGGGATATTTCTCCTAATTTGATCAATGTATGGTCCGTAGGCGATGTGCAAAATACGATGAATGATATTTTTTCAGACCCGAAATACCTCCAGCATATGCCTCTGCGCAACAGTATTTTTGATATGAAGCGGTCACATATGTTTATGATGAAAGCGATGCAATAGAGATATTGTACTCTGGCATAATTTATTCAGGACCTTCACCCCCGGCATTAATATATGGCGGGGGTATTTTTTATGGCAACAATGGGGCAAATTAGTTTACAGTTAAACTATTAAACTCATAAGAATAAGGATGATCGGACAAATGTGTAAGTTACTTTTGAAAATGATGATCATTGTTTTTGGTCTGATGGCAAGTAGCTGTAGTGAGCAGGCAGAAAAGGCTCACAAATCCGGCTGGATTGATCGCGCCAGACTTCAGAATGCGGAAAAAGAACCGGGGGTTTGGCTTACAGGCGGGCGGGATTTCGGCGAAACCCATTTCTCCCCCCTCAAAGACATCAATGACCGGAATGCGGACCAATTGGGCTTTGCCTGGCAATATTTCACCGATACCCACCGGGGGCTGGAGGCAACACCGATCTTCGTTGACGGGGTGCTGTATGTGACCGGAAACTGGGGGATTGTTTTTGCCATAGATGGTAAAACCGGTGAGGAATTATGGATCTTTGACCCGGAGGTTCCGGGAAAATGGGCGCGCTATGCCTGCTGTGATGTGGTGTCGCGGGGCCTGTCCGTATGGGAAGGCCGGGTCTATGCGGCCTCTCTGGACGGGCGATTATTTTCCCTTGATGCGGCAACGGGCAAAGAGATCTGGCAGGTGGATACATTCCCCGACCGCACCATCCCCTATACTATCACCGGGGCGCCGCGCATCGCGGGCCATAATGTGGTTATTGGCAACGGCGGGGCGGAATATGGCGTGCGCGGTTATGTGAGCGCCTATGATCTGAAGACGGGCAAGCTGTCATGGCGATTCTATACGGTGCCGGGCGATCCGAAAAAACCTTTTGAGCATCCTGAACTTGAAATGGCGTCCAAGACCTGGGACCCGAACAGCCGATGGGATATTGGCGGCGGCGGTACGGCGTGGGATTCCATGGTTTATGATCCTGAGCTTAATCTGTTGTATGTGGGAACCGGTAACGGCAGCCCGTGGATACAGGCGGAACGCAGCCCCGGCGGCGGGGACAATCTATTCCTGTCGAGCATTTTGGCGATCAATCCCGATACCGGGCGGCTGGTCTGGTATTATCAGACGACGCCCGGTGATAACTGGGACTATACCGCCACCCAGCCGATTATCCTGACCGACCTCACCATTGAGGGCAAGACGCGCAAAGTGCTGATGCAGGCGCCAAAGAACGGCTTTTTTTATGTGCTTGATCGCGCCACCGGTGAATTACTGTCGGCGGAGAAATATGCGGCGGTCACTTGGGCCAGCCATGTGGACAGGGCAACGGGCAAGCCGGCGGCGATGGCGCAATCCGATTATTCCAAAGAACAGAAGCTGATCCTGCCCAGTCCGGCGGGGGGCCATAACTGGCAACCCATGGCCTATAATCCTGACACCGGGCTTGTCTATATTCCGGCCATGAATGACCCGGCCATTTATGAACGGCGCAAAGACTTTGAATTTATCAAGGGCATCAATAATCAGGGCGCGCATTTTTCAGAAGGCACCATAACCTCTGAAATTGGTGATTTTGATGCGGGTGAGGCAGGCGGTTTCCTGCTGGCCTGGGACCCGGTGAAGGCAAAGCCTGTCTGGCGGCACAAGCTGGGGAATTTTATCTTTCATGGCGGTGTTCTGACCACGGCGGGCAATATTGTGGTTCAGGCGCGGGATGACGGTCTGCTGGTGGTCTATGAGGCGGATAGCGGCAAAGTTCTTCAGAAAATTCAAACCGGCAGCAGTATTCTTGCAGCCCCCATGACCTACCGCATTGATGGCGTGCAATATATTGCGGTGATGGCCGGATACGGCGGCGGCCCGTTTGGCTATTTCCCCGTAGGAGCGGCAGTGGAAAAATATGGCAATGAGGGACGGTTACTGGCTTTCAAGATTGGCGGCGGTGCGGTGCCTCTGCCTGACGTATTGCCCCCCCTTGGCCCCCTACCGAAACCACCGGCCCTGAAGGCATCGGCAGAGACTTTGGCGTTGGGTAAAAAGCTGTTTACCAAGGCCTGCGGCGAATGTCACTGGAATATCAATGGTGGTTACCCGGACCTGCGCCGCATGTCGCCGGAGGTTCATGCCGCTTTCAAGGATATTGTTCTTCATGGTCAGCGGGAGCCATTAGGCATGGCGGGTTTCGGCGATATTCTGTCAGAAAAACAGGTAGAAGCCATTCACAGCCACCTGATTAAATTGGCTCAGAAAGCCTATGACGGCGAACAGGCAAAAAAATAAGCACGCCGCAAGAAACCTTGCGACGCGCCTTTAAAATAGACGCCTCTGTTAAAGAGCAAGAGGTGTAAAAAGCAAAAAGACGGGTGTCTTTAGTCGATCAGCTGAATGCTGGCGGCTGCTTCTTTGCCTCTGTTTTCAGCTACGTCGTAGCTTACTTTTTGTCCGTCATCCAATTGGCGAATGCCGGATTTTTCTAATTCTGTAATATGTACGAATACATCTTTGCCGCCCTCATCCGGTGCGATAAAGCCATATCCTTTATTAGTATTAAACCATTTTACTGTGCCAGTAGCCATTTTAAGCTTCCTTAAGTGTCTGTATATAATATTTCCCACAATTGCGGGGCGTTCAAGAGTTAGTATAAGTCCGGTATTGAAGCCCTAGAAACAGACAGGAGGGACCATTCACATGGTCCTTCACCTCAAAAAGAGGCACTGCGTAAGATTCTATTTGCATCCTCAAAAAGGAGAATCAACGTAACTCAATGTATGCTTTTATGTTAGATAAATAGAAAAATCAATCTAATATTTTGAATTTAATACTAAAATTGGTTTTAGGGCACGGATTTTGGGGCCCTTGCGATCATTATACGATAGCTGATCCATGCGGCTATTCCCATGGTGCTGACGCCGATGGCCATGGGGATTTGGGTCATATTAAAGCTGTGAGCCACCATCAGCCCCACAAGGGAGGCAAAGACATTCTGGCCAAATCCGGCAAGGGATGACGCTGCCCCGGCCATCTTGGGAAAAGGACCGATCAGCCCGGCCAGCGCCGTGGGATAGGTCAGGCCCATACCGATCATATAGAGGACCATCGGCCCTAATATTGCTGCTATATGATTGAGGGGCACCAAGGCCATGGCGATCATGGAAAAGCCCGCCACGGCACAGGTGAGGGTGCCAAAGCCGACAATGCGGACAATGCCCAGCGCACTTACGAGTCGCCCGCCCAGCTGTGTGCCGATCATATAGCCGACAACGGCGGTGGCAAAGCACAGGCCAAACTGGTCCGCGCTCAGGCCCAATGTCTTGATAAAGACAAAGGACGAGCCGGAGATAAAGGAGAACAGGCCGCTATAGCTAAAGGCGACGATCAATAAATATCCGGTATAATGCCGGTCTTTCAACAGGGCCGCGAAATTACGCAGTGTCTGGCGCGGGTGAATGGCATGGGGGTCTTTATGGCGGTTGGTTTCCTGTAAGACAAACAGGATGCCCAGAATGCACAGGCCACCAAAGAGAACCAGAATAGCGAAATTTGCCCGCCAGCCATATATGATGGTCAAATAACCGCCAATGATCGGCCCCAATGCCGGGGCCATGGCCATGGCAGTCCCGATATAGGATAAAACCTTGGCGGAGCGTTCCTGGCCGTAAATGTCACGGACCATGGTGCGCGACAGGACAACTCCGGCGCACCCGCCAATGGCTTGCAACACCCGTCCGGCGATCAGAATCTCGATGGTCGGGGCGATCAGACAGACAATGGACCCCAAAAGATATATGGCCGTGCCGATCAACAGGATAGGCCTGCGGCCAAAACGGTCGGACAGCGGCCCGTAGAAAAGCTGGCAGACGGCAAAGACAACCAGATAGACGCTGAGGGTGAGCTGTACGGTGGTGACATCGGTATTGAAATAGGCCTGTATGGCGGGCAGGGCGGGCAGATATAAATCGGTGGTAATGGGCCCCAGCGCCGTGAGCATGGTCAGGAGGATAACCACAATTAGGGCATCTGGCCGTAAACTCATAAAGATTATCCTGCTTGTTACACTTGAGATGGGCACTTGCGCCTTGCGCTTTCCTCGTATATATAGCGCGGTATGTCAAGGAAATGCACCAATATTACAGGCGTATATTCAAAATAACTGGAAAATCGAGATAATGACTAAATTTGTGGAGCTCGGCCTGCGCGAGGCTGTCCTGCGTGCCGTGGAAGAGGGCGGCTATGAAAATATGACGCCTATTCAGACTCAGGCCATTCCCAATGTGCTGGAGGGCAAGGATATGATCGCCGTGGCCCAGACCGGCACCGGCAAGACAGCGGCCTTTTCCCTGCCGATCATACAAATGCTACTGAAAGGCGAAGGCAAGCGACAGGCAAAGGTTGCCCGGTCGCTCATATTGGCGCCGACTCGCGAACTTGCGATACAGATTGCCGAGAATATTCGCGCTTATGCCAAATATGTTCATTTGCGCATCGCGCTGGTTTACGGCGGTGCCTCTGCAAAGCCTCAGATCAAGTCCATGATGCCGGGGGTGGATATTCTGATCGCCACACCGGGCCGTCTGCTGGACCTGACCAATCAGCGGCATATTGATCTGGGACAGGTGGAATATCTGGTGCTGGACGAGGCGGACCGGATGCTGGACATGGGCTTTATCCGCGATATTCGGAAGATCATTGCCTATCTGCCGAAAAAACGCCAAACGTTGATGTTTTCCGCCACTATGCCGGCAAGCGTGGAAAAGCTGGCGGCCAGTATCCTGTATAAACCGTTTCGTATTGATGTGGCGCCAGAGGCGACCACGGCGGAAAAGGTTGATCAGCATGTGCTGATGGTGCCCAAAAGCCGTAAGCGGGACCTGCTCGCGCATATGCTGAAAGATGAGGCCGTCAAGCGGGTTCTGGTCTTTACCCGCACCAAGCACGGGGCCAACCGGGTGTCGAAGCATCTTGACAAGCTGGGGGTGGCCTCCGGGGCTATCCACGGTAACAAGTCCCAGAATGCCCGTCAAAAGGCCTTAAACGAGTTTCGGTCCGGCGCAATCCGGGCTTTGGTGGCCACCGATGTGGCGGCGCGGGGCATTGATGTGGACGGGGTGACCCATGTGATCAATTTTGACCTGCCCAATGAGCCGGAAAGCTATGTGCATCGTATTGGCCGCACGGCGCGGGCGGGGGAAAGCGGGGTTTCACTGTCCTTTTGTGATCATGAAGAGCGGGCTTACCTGCGGGATATTGAGAAAATAATTCGCCAGAAGATCCCCCTGATGACGGATCACCCTTATCACGCCGAGGGGATGGCAGAACGGCCTCATACCGCTGAGAAAGACGACACGCCCTCGCGCCACAACCCGCGCAGGCGGTCAGATTCGGGCAGGCATAAGCCCAACCAGCCGAAGCCCGGTAACAGCCAACGCAGGCGGCGGCCCGCCAGACAACGCTCCCGTTGAATGTTGGGGATCAGTCCTCTTCCATTTCCGGGGCCAGCTTGACGAAGCCAATATCTTCCATGATGGCATAGAGAGCGGGCAGCACCATCAGGATCAGCACCGTAGAGGTCAGCATGCCGAAGACGATGCTGGTGACCAAAGGTACCAGAATCAGGGCCTGGGTGCTGGTTTCAAACAGCAGGGGGGCCATGCCGGCAATGGTGGTCACAGAGGTCAGGAATATGGCACGGAAGCGGTCAAAGACCGCCTGACGGGCGGCATCGTGAAATACCATGCCTTCCGCAACCCGGAATTTGACAAATTCCACCAGCAGGATGGAATCATTAACCACAATCCCGGCCAGTGACACAAAACCGATCATGCTGGGCAGGGTGAAATCCAACCCCATGATCAGATGCCCCCAAATGGCCCCGATCAGGGCGAGGGGGATATTGATCATCACAATCAGCGGTTCCCGATAATTTCGAAATTGCAGGCTGAGCAGCAGAAAGACACCAAAAACCCCAAGGCCAAATCCTTCCAGAATGGACAGACGGGTTTCGGTCCCATTTTCCACTTCGCCCTTGAAATTAAAGGTGATCTCCGGATATTTCTTGTTCAGTTCTGCCGCATAGGTCTGAACACTGGCGATTATTTCCGAAGTATTGGCAATATCCGCGTCCACATCGCCGTAGATATTTACTGTGCGCTGGTGATTAATATGACCGATGCGGGAAAATTCCCGGCTTTCGGTGATATTGGCGACGCTGGTCAGGGGAATGGCGCGGCCTTTGCTGGAGAAAACGGTAAAATTATCAAAATCCTCTAAGGCTTGCGCAGGGACATTATCCAGTTTGGCAATGATTTCATAGGACTCGCGGCCGTTGTAAATCTCGGCAATTTTAATATCCAGATAGGCGGCGCGCAGTTGGGCGGCGATACTGCGTGAGGTGACCCCGGCCGCAAGGGCGCCGGGTTTCAGGCGGATATTATATTGGGGCTTGCCCGGCCTCAGGTCATCAATCAGGTTATTCACCCCGTCATAGCCGCGCAGGCGGTTCTGAACATCCCATGAGGCCCGGGATAATTCCGTGAGGTGCGGGCCGCTCAGGCGGATATGGATGGCGCGCCCCGCCGGGCCGACTTTCGGTTCCTTATATTGAATATTCAGCACATCGGGCAGGTCGCCGGTATTGTCCTTCCACAGCTGGATCAGCTGGTTCATCTTGGTATTACGGCTTTCTGTGTTGAGCAGGTCAATGCTCAATGTCGCCAGATGGGGGCCGTTTTCCGGCACATCGCCGTGGGTGCCGTAGGACAGCTGTATATTCTTGACCAATGGCTCATCTTCATTCTGACTTAATGTGCGGTTGGTTTTATCCAGCGCCGCCAGCAGAATATCAACAACCCGTTCGGTTTCGCTTAAGGGTGTGCCTTGGGGCAGCAGGATACGGGCCTCAAGATTATTACCTTCCAGATCGGGGAAAGCCTTGAATTTAACCGTGCCCGTGGCAATCAACCCGATGGAAAAGATAAACAGGGCAAGGGCGGCTCCTACGGTCACATAGCGAAACTGCATGGCCTTTTGGGCGGCATCCCCGGCGGCATGGCGCAGCTTGCTGAAACGGGCCTCAAAATTCTGACGCCATTTTGGCGGTTCCTGATGATGGGTATGTTTCAGGGATTGTTTCAGGTGGTGGGGCAGCACCAAAAAGGCTTCAATAAGGCTGATGGTCAATACGGACAGCAACACCACTGGCAGAACGCCCAATATTTGCCCCATGTCCCCCTTCATCATCAGCAAACTGCCAAACAGCATGGCCGAGGTCAGGTAGGAGGAGAAAACACCGCGAAAAACCTTTTTCGTCCCGTCAACGGCCGCATCAAGGGGCGATTTTCCCATGCTATATTCATGGTCGATATTTTCCGACAGAACGATGGCGTCATCCATCAAAATCCCGATGGCCATGAGCAGGGCAACCATGGAAATCATATTGATACTGATCCCGAAAACAACCATCATGGCCAGCCCGCCCAGAAAGGAAATCGGCAGGCCAAGGGCAATCCAGAAAGTATAACGCCATGAGAAAAACAGCAGTAATGTGAAGGTGGCCAGAATAAGCCCCTGCCAACCATTGGTCAGGAGCAGTTTTAGCCGGTCGCGCACCGATGTTGAATTGTCATTGACGATGGTCAGCCGTGTCCCGTCAGGCAGAATGTTATTTTCCTGCGCCACGAAATCAATCAGGGCATCGGCCACTTTCAGGGTGTCATCCCGGGTGTTCTTGCTGATTTTAAGCAGGGCCGCCACCTTGCCGTTTAATTCTATGCGGTCTTCGGGGGTTTCAAACCGGTCGGTGATATGGGCAATATCGCCGAGTTTTATCTCACCGCCGTCCGCCGTATTAAGGATGATCAAATTGGCCAGTTCATCTGTCGTCTTTGCCGCATTGTCGAACTTGATCTGATAGGAAGTTTCCGCCGCATCCAGCTTTCCAGCGGGCAGGTCCACTACCTCCGCCCCGACCAGAGCGGCTATATCCTGAATGCTCAGGTTATATTTTTTCAGGGTAACGGGGGGGATTAGAATCTGTAGCTGGTGGGTGGAAAAGCCGTCAATGGTGACAATGGGCACCTCTGGCATGGCGATCAGGCGATCCCGGTAATATTCTGCCAGAGCCTTTAATTCGCTTAACGTCAGCTTGTCAGAGGTCAGGGCGATATTGGCCACCGGATTAATCCGGCCCAGCTGTTTGATCACCGGGTCTTCGACATTATCCGGAAAATTCTGGATGGCGTCAATTTCGGTTTTGATGTCATCGGTGAATTCGCGGATATTGCCTTCTTCCTGCATTTCAAGGGTGAAGATGGCCATATTGTCGCGGGCGTCGCATTCTTGTTCTTTCAGGAAGCTGATGCCGTCTGTGGCATCTTCCAGCGGGTTGCAGATGCCGTCTTCCACGTCCGCCGGGCTGGCGCCGGGATAGGCGACCATGACTTGAACCTTGCTGGGTTTCAGCAGGGGAAAGGATTCCTTGTTCAGCTCTTTCAGGGAATAGAGGCCCACGGCGATAATGGCCATCATCAGGATGTTGCTGACGGTGGGATGGGCCGCGAAATAGCGGATCATTGGCCCCTCTCCCCTATATCACCCAAGGCATCCTTGGCCAATTTCATTTCATAGGATTTTGCCTCTATGGGGGCGAGGGGCAGGCCGTCTATAACCGGAATTACATCGGTAATGATGATTTTTTCACCTTCGGAAATGCCTTTGCCGATGACCACCAGATCGCTCTGTTGGAGCAAGATTTCCACCGGCCGGATGTCCAGTTTATTGTCTGCTGTGGCCACATAGACGCGCCCCTGATGGATGGCCTTGCGCGGCAGGACCATCATTTTCCGGGGTGGTGCATAAAATTCAACGGCCATATACATGCCCTTTAACAGCGGCGGACGCTTGCCGGGAATGATGTCCTGATAGGGGTTATTGACCACAACCACCAGCCCGATAGTGTCCCGGGTCGGGTCAACGGCCTCACCAATGCGCAGCAGCTCGCCGTGCCATTTGGCCATATTCTGCATTTTCCCCACCAGCGAAACATTGGCCCCGATCTGCATATGGGCAAAGGCATTTTTCAGGTCTTCCGGCCGTTGCAGGTTGATACTTCCCGTGGTCAATCCGGCAATCAGGGGGGCGAACTGGCTTACGGGCAGTTGGGCATTTATTTCTACTGCCTGGGTGCCGAGGGCCTCAAACAGGGCGGTATTGGTGGCGACAAATTCGCCTTTCTCCACATAAACCGAGCCGATGCGCGCATCAAAGGGCAGGGCGATTTCCGTGCGACTCAAGGTATCCTTGCTGATGTCCAGCTGGGTCTTTGATTTTCTGATCTGTGCCTGGGTGGCGGCCCGGCGGCTGGCATAGGTGGCCAGCTTGCCTTCCAGTTCCTCAACTTGTTGACGTAGCTGGAGGAGTTTTTGCTCCTGCGCGTCCCGGGTTGAGCGGCTGATAACCCGCTTTTCCCACAAGGTAGTGAAACGATCCATTTCCGCCTGACCGATTTTCAGATTTTCGTGGGCAATCCCTAAAGAGCGTCTGGTGCTGGCTTCCTCGACTTCCAACTGTTTCAGGAATGATTTACTGCTGGCCAGTGTGGCCTTGCTCTGGTTCAATGAAAACTCGAACGTTGTCGGTTCAATGCGCAGAACCACGGTGCCTTTGGCCAGGCTCGCGCCCTTTTTCAAGTCCGGGTGAATATAGCTGATCTTGCCGCTGATTTCGCTGCGGGCTTTCATCAAAACGGCGGGCTCCACATTGCCGTACCCTGTGGCGCGGGCCCGGAAGGGCAGTTTTTTGGCGGTGATGACCTCGACCGTTTTGGTGGGGAATTGCAATGTGTCATAGTCAATGGCGGGCTTTGATTTTACCGCAATGATAACTATCAGCAGAGCAGCCATGAATATGGCTGGCAGAATGATCGGCTTTGTCAGATATTTCTTCATCTTTTCACCTCTATACCCCGGCGATAGATGTCATAGACACGCGCCGCTTTCTCGCTAATATTTTCAATGTCATTGGCCATCAACAGGGATTGTATGACCAGAGCCTGAATGCTGCCGATGAACAGGATGCGGGCAGAGGCCGTATCAACTGCCGGGTCAATTTCACCCTTTTCTCTGGCGGCTTCAATCAGGGTGGTGACACGGGCACCATATTTTTTGAGTAAACCACCGGCCTGCCGCTTGGCCTTGGTATTTTCAGAACGCTGTAACTCACCGAACATGATCCGCGGCACACCCGGATAGGCGCAGACAAAGTCAATATGGGCCATATAGACGGCTTGCAAGGCGGCCATTGGTGTCGGGGCCTCATTGGCAGCCTGATCCACTCTTTTAAAAAGGTTGAGCTCAATCCATTCCATAACCGCCTGCCAGAGGCTTTCCTTATTGTCAAAATGGCGGAACAGGGCCCCCTGTGTTACATTCATATGTTGGGCAATGGCGGCGGTCGTAATGTCGCGGGGATTTTGCCGGGCGGCAATATTCAGCACGGCTTCGACGGTGACAGAGCGGCGCATATCAGCGGGCATTTTTTTTCGGGTCATGGTCATGTCCAATTCCAAAGATAGTAATCAATTACTATCTAATAAAGATATCCCTGAATGTCAACCCGTAAATTACCCATAAAAAAAGGGCGGCTCCTTTCGAAACCGCCCGGTTAGGTTACGCCTTTATTTTACAGTTTGAAGGCAATGCGACCAAAGAAGAAACGGCCCGGTATCTGATGGATAGTACCCTCAAAGTTGTTCAGGTCACAGCTTGTACAAAGCGGTGTGTCTTCATCCAGAAAGTTTTGAATGCCAAAAGTAAAAGATACTTTCTCGTCAAAGGCTTCCGGGCTGTAGGAGAATTGAGCATCGGCATAGAAGACGCTGTCCAAACGGTTGCCAGCTTCGCCGTTTGAGCAATTCTGGAAGAACCCGAAGCCGCCTGTTGTACCGCCGCATGCTTCATCAACACCGCTAATATAACGACCTGTTAGCCCGACGGTAAATTCATTGCGCGTCCAATCAATGAACAATGAGGATTTGAACTTTACAAATGCCCTTTCCGGAGAGCCAAGTTCAGTACCGGCCCTTTCTGTTACTATTGGATTTCCGTCAATACCAAGAACAGATTCCGTATATTTAAACAGGTGGGTATTAACCCATTTAAAACGGATTTGACCCCAATCGGCGTCTTGGGTTTCGGCGGTGATGGACCAGTCCAGACCGTTGGTATCAATGCCGGCAATATTGGTCAGGATACCATCAATCCGGGTCACAGTACCCGTAGCCGTACGGTTTACATTATCACAAAACAGCGGGTTCAATGTTGCCACACATCCTTCCAATACATCGGAGGCATTGGGGGCCTGAATGGTATCATCCACTGAAATATCATAATAGTTGACTTCAAAGGTAATGCCCGCAAGTCCTATGGATTCCGCAAAATCCGCCGGACTGTAGGTTACGCCAAGGGTAAAGGTTTTTGAGGTTTCCGGGGTCAGGTTCGGATTACCGCCTGTGGAGACGCTGATCTGTGCATTCGGTTGCTGATGGTCGGCGGGTACGCCAAGGGTGGCGCAATTTGCCGGTACCGATGAATTTGCCACCGTATCGCAGGGGTCGGTGATGGTGCCGTCAAAGCGGGAACCGGTATTGAACAGCTCACCAATATTGGGCGCGCGGAATCCTTCGGACCAGTTCCCCCGGAAGGTCAGGTCATCATTGATCTGCCAGACGGCACCGAATTTAAAGACAGTTGAACTGCCGGAAGTATTATAATCCGAATAGCGCACCGCCGCATTGACATCAAAGCTTTTGACAAAATCCATCTCGGCCAAGACGGGAATATTAATTTCACCGTAAAACTCGGTTGCCTCAACCCGTCCTGCGGTCGGGCTTGCCGGGACGCCCGCTGTCTCGCCGCCGGAAACCACGGAATCCGGTGTGAAAGAGCCAATTTCTTCGCGGTATTCAATGCCAAAGGCGATACCAACCGGGCCTGCGGGCAGGTCTGCGACCTCACCGGATACATTGGCCAACAGGTTAAACAGTTCTTGACGACTTTCGTCTTTTTGGGTGAAGGTAATGAAATCCAGCATTTCCCGGGTTATGGTTCCCGCACCGCCAAAGAAGTTCAGCGGAACGCAGCCCGGAATAGCCGCACAGGCATCCGGGTCACCAAGGGCGTCGCTGATCCGGCGGGCGTTAAAGGCACCGCGTTTCACTTGTGAGGCCTGATTTTGGGCAAAGGTGGCGGTTACATCCCAGAAGAAATTCCGATCAGCGAATTTAACGGAACCGTCCAGTGTGTTGGATATATACCATGTATCCACATTCTGCTCAAAGATACGCGGTCCGGCTTCGATGGGTCTGCGGCCAAAAAAGACAATGTTACTGCTATCCAGTTGAACACCGAACGGGTTAAAAGGCTGGTTCGCCGGAATGACAATATTATCAAGCCAGAAACCCGCCCCGGCATCCGGGCCGAGGAACAGGGGTTCCGGCGCGGCCTGACTGACCGATTGACGGTTGTTAAAGGAAGCAATGGCCCGGTAGGTAATGTCATCGGTGATGTCATATTCACCCTTGATGAAAACATTCACCCGCTCGCTGGGGGTGAGCAACTTGTTAAAGGGGGAAAAGTTAAACCGGTCATTGATGGTAAAATTATGAAAATCCGAATTTGGCCCGGTGGGATTCAGCGGGTCAAAGGTGGGAATGGGCCCGGTACCTGCGTTAGGTGTGATATTAAGGCCGTCAAGGTTCGATCCGTCCTGAAACAGGAAACGGCCTTGCGGTGTGCCGGAAGAGGCCCCCAGATTTTCAATGGGGATAGCAAAGGCGGATATGGCCCTGTCCCGGGCTTCAACGGCCCCCTGATTGGTATAACTCAGGTCAACAATGAGCCGTCCCCGGTCACTTTTTGCTCCAAAGCTCAGGTCATATTCCTGGGTGTTGCCGTCGCCCTGTTCATACAGGCCGTAATAGGCACTGCCCCGAAATCCGTCATAATCGTCACGGGTTTTGATGTTAACCACCCCGGCAATGGCATCAGAGCCATAAATAACCGAGGCTCCGTCCTGCAAAACTTCGATGGTTTTTATGATGCCAATGGGGATCGTATTCAAATCCACCGCGCCTGATACACCGGATGCGGAGGAGCCGCGTATCCATCTTTTACCATCCACCAGAACCAGTACCCGCTTGGCGGTCAGGTTACGCAGGTCGATTTGGGATGACCCGGCGCCAATGCCAGACCCGTCAGGTGGAAACCCAAGGTTCCCGGAGGAGTTATTGGACCGATTATTGGCCGACCCGGATATGGGTAGCCTTTGCAGGAAATCTGCAACCGAAACCTGCCCGGATTCCTTGATGTCGTCCGATGTTAAAATCTGTACAGGTGATTTGGCCTTTAGCGGGTCCTGACGGATGCGGGAGCCGGTAACAATTACTTCTTCAAGGGTTGCTTCGCCATCAGCGGCAAAGGCACTTTGAGTTGGTGCGATCATGGTCAAGGCAAAGGCAAGAGCCGATGCGCTACCTAAGTATCTATATTTGTGATGATTTTTGATAGTTTTATGGTGCATAAGATTTTCCTTCATTTGGTGTAGAATAATCAAATAAAATTTTATTTGATTATTCAACTATATGGTTAATAGGAAGGTAGCCCAAATCACTTTAACGTGAAAAATATATGGGTATATTCTTATGTTTACACATGAATTAATACTAATTCAACCATATTACCCCATGATTTTTGCTTGCGTAAAAAGCGCATATAACTTGCAGAACAGCAGGAGAAAAAGGGCATGTCATTACCCGGCATAAATAGCGGCGCCCCGTCCACGGCGGGCAGTTTTGACAGTCAGCCCGCCCCCGCAAGGCTTGTCTCTGGGAAAACTTTCCTTGTCAACTATTAAGACATTGGCACCGGCCTTTACAAGGTCATAAGCTGCGGATGACCCTGCTGGACCGGCGCCAACGATGACGGCATCATAAATCAAAATTTGGCTCCTGATCTCATAAAGCTGTTCTATTTTCCGCCGCAACAGCTGTGAGAATTGTCCGTTTTTTCGGGGGCTGTTTTTTCAACGTCTTTGCTCTGACAGCAACTTCCGCTTTCCTTCTTTGGTTCCTGATGATCATGGTGACCGCCGCAACAGCCGCTCTGCTGATGTTTGTTGTTTTCTGTCATGATATTTCTCCTTTTGTAAGTTCTACTTGAATGACATCAATTCTGCCGCTTCTGAACATGGCAGCACAGGATGTCAGATAAAAACGCCATTTGCGGATAAATTCATCACCAAACCCCATTGCTTTTATGTCTTCTATTTTGGCATCAAAATTATCCAGCCATTTTTCCAGCGTGATGGCATAATCCTGCCCGAAGTGAAAAACATCTTTCACCGTAAGGTCAGCTTTGACCGCTTCCTGTTCGAAACGCTCACGGGACGGTAGCATTCCGCCCGGGAAAATATATTCCCGGATAAAATCGCTGGTTTTGCGGTATTTTTCAAACAGGTCATCGCGGATGATGATGCTCTGGATCATGGCTGTGCCGCCCGGTTTCAGGTATTTATGAACCGTCGTCATATATTCCGGCCAGAAGGCTTCGCCCACATGCTCGAACATGCCGATAGAGACAATATGGTCATATTGACCATCAAGTTCGCGGTAATCCTGCAGGCGTACCTCTGCCGTTTTACTTAGTCCGGCCATATCAAGTCGTTGCCGGGCCAATGAGGCCTGTTCATCAGAAAGTGTCACTCCTGTGACTTTAAAATCATTGTTGGCGGCGGCTTCCATAAATCCGCCCCAACCGCAACCAATCTCAAGAATATGATCAGGAGAGGACGTAGAGGAAGGCCGCAGCCTATCCAAAATACGCTGATATTTGGCCTGTTGTGCATCCAGCAAGGATTTTGAGGCATCGCCGTCAAACAGCGCACTGGAATATGTCATGCCTTTATCCAGCCAGAGCCGGTAAAAATCATTGCCCAGATCATAATGAACCTGGACGTTTTCCCGGCTTTTCACGCGTGTGTTGGGGGAAAATTTATTTTTCAGGGCATAGGCGAAACGATAGAATATATTGCCACGGTAATAATCCTCGAAAGCCTGAATATTTTCGATGGCAACCCGCATAAAATTTTTCAGATCGGGCGTGTCCCACAGGCCGTTAATATAATCCTCGCCTAAGCCAATGTCGCCGCGCTTGAGCATATGGTTAAATACTTTCCAGTCATGAACCTGCATTTCCCCCTGTGTTCCGGGGGCTTTGCCAGTATATATGGCTGTTTTGCCATCTGGCAGTTGCAAGTCAAGCCGACCTCGCTGAATGAAATTTAAAGGCAATAGAGCAGCGGGCATACGTTTGTTTGTATTCGCTGAAACGGGGTTGTCTTGCTCTGGTTCATTTTGTTGCATATTTTGTTGCATATTTTGTTGCATAATTTTACCTCCTTAATCTCCAGGGTTAAAATTCATTATTTCCATCACGGCGTTTTATTAAACTTATGAATATATAATTCCGGGTTTTCTTCAAATGTCTGACGGCAGGCGTCGGCACAAAAATAATATGTTTTATTCTCATGGTTAATCACCGCCGGTGCCGTATTATAACTGACCTCCATGCCGCATACGGGGTCAATATGGGTAAAATCGCTCTTCGCTTTTTTCTTGTATTTCATAACATAGGGGTCTTTTTCTAGGTTTCAGGGTACAAATGGTCGAGGATCGGACATTCACTTAAGGGCATGTCGCCGCCCGGACAGGCCTCTGACAGTTTTTCCAGCGCATCATGCATGTGATCCAAGTGACGCATATTTTCTTTTGCTTCGGCAATTTTGGCCTCGGTGAGTTCCAGCATGTCGCGGCATGTGGCCGTTTGTGAAGCCTTAAGATTCAATAACATCTTTATTTCTGCCAGCGTGAAGCCAAGATCCTTGGCGCGGCGGATAAATTTTATGGTTCGAATGCTTTCTGAACCGTAAAGCCGATATCCGGCATTCGATCGATCTTCCGGCCTGATAATGTCCAACTGCTCATAATAACGGATTGTATCCGTTCTTACCCCGCATTTTTTTGCCAATTGTCCAATCGTAAAAACATTCATTAGAATCACCTTTATTAACAAAGAACAGTATGAACCTATGACCATACTCCAAGGTCAAGTATATAATTACCTAATATTTTATGGGGATTTCGGATAGATACAGAACAGTAGGAAAATAGGGGGATTTTGGCGATTTAAAATTATAGCCTTGGCAGCACCGCCCGGTTTGATCAGACCAGGTGCTTTTGCAGCCACATGTGTTAACACTAATTTAACCATTCTTCCCCATGATATCAGCTCGCGTAAAATGCGCATATGACTTGCAGAACAGCAGGAGAAAAAGGACATGTCATTACCCGGCATAAATAGCGGCGCCCCGTCCACGGTGGGCAGCTTCGCGCAGCTACAGTATTTTCAGGCAAATTTCAGCTATTCCAAAACCAGTCAGTTTCAGGCGACCTCTGCCGATGGTCAGCAAACGGCAAGCTTCAGCTCTGCCGTGACCCTGTCGCTTTCGGTTACGGCGATTAACGTCACCTCTGGGTTCCTTGCGGCGAAGAAGACCATTGATGCAACCGCACCGACGCCGCCGCCGCCGGCCAATGGCAATTCCCGGGCCAAGGGCATTGAAGATGCGCTGAAAGGCTTGATCAAGGAATTAAGGGATAATAATGGCTTGACCGATAAGGTCGCAAAAAGGTTATTCAAGCTTGTGGGGGCCCTGAATTCAGCCAGAGGGACAAATAAGCCGCTTGGTACATTGGATCCAAATGCGCGCGATAAGGTGCGTACCGCCCGTCAGCAGGTCAATGATTTCTTCCAACAAAAAAATTCGACCCCGCTGGTCAACAAGGATTTGACCAATTTTATCGAACTGGTATCAAAACTTGAAACTTTGCGCGAATTTGTCCTGAAGACCACCGACCTGCTTGCAGCCCTGAAGGGGGGCGGTGACGGTGATGACAATGGCGACGTGGAAGAAGTGGAAAGTGAAACAGAATCCCAATCAGAGGCCACTCATCAACAACCTGCCAACGCTAATCAACAACCTGTCCCGGTTAACGTTACGGCGTAAGAGCCGCCCGGCGAATTATGCGGAATGAGGCGGTGCTTTGGTCGCCGCATCCTTTGGGCAGGAATATCTGACCGGTTTTCTTGAGGGTTACCGTGTCATAGGTTGCCACGTCACAGGCAGCCCCGCCCACATAGACCTCATGGCCATCCYYGGCAATATTTATGGCGTAATAGGTATGATCCTGRTCAATGCGYCCGGTTAATTYATGRCTGTTCAGGTCAATRCGGCTCARTTGGGTATAGGTYCCAAAGGCGTGTTTTCTGTCCGGGCTGATGACGGTCGAAAAGATCAGCACCGACGTATTCTCAAAATCATTGATGTCATATTTCCCGCTACTCAGGTCAAGGGTCAGCAGGCCGGTTTTATAGGCCGCCGGGTCATCGGGGGCCTTGTCGGTTTTGACCGAGTAAACCGGGGTAGAAAATATATCCGTCTGATCCCACAATGGCCAGAAATCCAGCACATCGGGCAAGGAGCGATTTTTAAGGGTCCAGTTGCGCAGGGGCAGGGTTTCGACAATCTCGCCCGTTTGCGGGTTGATTTTATAGATGTCAAAACCCACCGCATAAAGCCATTTGTCATCGGTCGATTTCATCAGCATATGGATACGGCGCGGGGCTTCAAARCTGCGGATTGGCTTGGCCTCTAATCCATCAGCGGTATTATACACCGCAATCCGGGTGGGCAGTTGGCGATATTCCGACAGCATGATGCGGGTGGACAGCTGATAGACATAAAGCTCCTTCCCGTCCCGGCTGACGTCAAAGGCATAGAAAGCCTGACGGCGGATATCGCCCTCGGTAAAATCRGCCCGGAAAACCTGCTCSCCGGTATCAACRTCAATGCCGGAAATGGAYTTCATGCGGTTGGTCAGCACATAAACAATCTTGCCRTCGGGCGCAGGGGTGAAGGAAAAAATGGTATGGCCGGARTYCGGTACTTYGTGACTGCGGACRACTGCCTGTTTTTTCATGTCCAGAATATGGATATAGCCGGGTTTTGACCCGGTGATCAGATATTCGCGGTCCTCTGCAACGGCTCCGGTGATGAGCAGGGAAAAGAAAGCCAGAAAAATAACTATTTTGCGCATTATTTTGTCCTGTTTAACGCTTGGGGAAAACATTGTTCAGCTTGCGCCAGTCCGCCCCGGCATTGGCCTTGTCCAGATCCCAGTCAGGATAGGTATTCATCACRTCSGGCACCTGCGCAGGCCACCAGCAGGGGTCGGAACAGCCATAAAGATCMGCCTCCATAGGCTGACAGAGGGACGCTACACCGCCGAACGCATCCACTTCCCAGCCGGGGTCCATGGTAGAGGCACAGCCCGCCACGGTCTGCATGGCGAACACCTCACGGCGTTCCTCCGCCGGAATATCAAGCAAGGCATGGGCTTTCAGATTGATCGGYTTTAAATGTTTCATGTYATTTTCCCATATCAAGCGGATTATAGGTGCGGCCTGTATTGAGCAGGGTGCGCGGGCTCACATGTTGTTCAAAGAAGCCGGGGTTCTTATTCAGGATGCGGGTATAGACCGTGATGCCGAAATCAATCCAGTCCCGCATWARRTCRCAATAGTGATAGGTGGGYTTATAAATATCGTCGTAAGTGGCATAGGATTCATGATAGCAGCCCCCGGAACAGAGGTTGCGGATACGGCAGCTTTCGCACCATGTGCCGTCCCGGTCCGCCCGGCTTTCCAGAAATTCTCCCAGTTCCTTCTTTTTGATGCCGCTGTCCACATTGCCGTAAGTATCAATGTCTGATCCAGTAAAGCGGTGACAYAGGTTCAGCTCGCCTTTGTGGTCCACGGCCAGAAGCCCGATGCCCGCGCCGCAGGGCAGGGCTTTTTTGGTGCCTTCATATAAGTCCGTCATCATCTGATGCATGTTGGAAAAGCCGTTGTTGCGGCCTTCCAGAGCCTTTGCCAGATAATCTTCGCCCAATGCCCGCATATTCTGAAACACCTCATGGAGTTCTTCGTTGCTCAGGTTGAACAGGGAAATGTCGCCGGAGGTCACCGGGGCAAAGCCCACTTCCGCAAAGCCAAGGTCATATTTCAGGTGATTATGGATGCCGACCACATCAGTGAYCCCGGCGGTCAAGGTCACCCGCGCGCCCACGGGCCGGGCGGTATAGCGGTCCAGCAACATGCGGGCCTTTTTGGAGACCACGTCATAGGTGCCCTTGCCGCCGATGGTCTTGCGGTTTTTATCGTGAATGGCTTTCGGCCCGTCCATGCTGACCGCRATGCCGAATTTATGATCGTTCATAAAATCAATTATATTTTCGGTCAGCAGGGTGGCGTTGGTGGTGATGGAAAAATCAACCTTCTTGCCTTCGTCGGCACATCGTTTTTCCGCATARTCCACGGCRGCCCTGATCAGGGGCATATTGCTTAAGGGYTCMCCGCCGAAAAACACCACATTRACCCGGTCCCGGCTCTKGCCTTCTTTCAGCAACAGGTCAATGGATTTCTTGGCCACGTCAAAACCCATCAACTCRCCYTTGGCCGGGGTCGTCAGGTCTTCTTTGTAACAATAGCTGCACCCCAGATTACAGCCCGTATTCACATTTAGAATGATGGTGCTGAGGGGATAATTTTCTATTTTAATCTTGCCATAATCGGGGCGGACAGGCTTGTCGCCCTCRACAATATCCATYTCCAGAAAATCCTCAACCACCTCCAGCAGRCGGTCCGGGGAATAGCGGCCCTTGAAGCGTTCCTCCATATCGGCCCGGCTGACGGTTTTCTTTTCCTTGAACAGGTCAAGYACATCGCCGGAGACCTCATCCAGATCAAACAGGGACGWGGTCGGGATATGAAATAAYACCCGCTTGTCCCCTACGGTGACGTCATGGGCGTTTTTGGCGATATAATGTAATCCTGCGGTCATYAAGTTTCCTGTTCTTACCGTATGGGCGGCATGTTCCAGCGTTGTACGGTTACGATCAATTGGGCCTTGCCGGAAATGGCGCGGYCATCTTCTGTGACAGTRGCKATAATGCTCAGATTTCCGGCGTTATTGGTGGCATATTTACGGGCCTTGTTGGGGCCTGCTCCGGCGGGCATAAAGCGGCCATTCTGGTCAATATGTCCGGCAAATTCCACATCCTTCATCTGTTCGGCGTCTTCGTTAAAATTKGCGGYCTGCCATTTGGCGGGCATGATGCCGATTTTAATATCGCCCTGCTCKCCCGTCATATAGGCCAYGGCCTCAAACTGGGCGGTGATCGGCGGGGTATTCCCGCCCCCGACCCGGGCAATGGTCCAGTCGGGTACGATGCGTATCCTGTCAATCTTATCATAKACAATGAGCGTGGTTTCYGCTTGTCCCACAGCGACGGGGTAGATACCGGGGGTTATATTTTTATCTGCGGTAATGTCCAATGTGACAGTAGTAGAATTCTGGTCAATGATTTTCAGGTCAAGCCCTTTATCAGCCTTGACTTTTCCTGTCAGATTGGTGCCATACAGGGTGATTTTTTTGTGTTGACCCRCGCGGATAAAGTCAGAGGATTTAAGCAGAACTTGTGCCTCTGCGCCGTCCATGCGGACCGCCTGAAATTCGCCGCCTATGTCATAATGGTCGGCCTGATACCAGCGGCCCGTCATTCTGTTGCCGTCKTSCGAYAGGGCATAGACCTCGCGGGTGTCAATGCCGTTCAGGACGCCGGAGCCGCGCCATTCATASCCGGTATAGATRATGGCCTTGCTGTCACCGGACAGTTTTTYGCCGTCCATRYCGCGCAGRTCATAGKCGGCYCTATATTGATCCCCGTCACGGGAAATRCGCAGGGTTCCTTCATARYCGCCYGTTCCGGGGCGATGGCCGGTAACCCGCCATTCGCCCACCGGATTTGCGGGCTGGGCGGCTTTCCACTTATCCCATGCGGCGGTTTGRAACGGGTATAGTTTGGCCAGTTCCTTATAGGTYGTSGWGGTGACTTCTTTCCACCAATGGCGGTCCCGGGASCGGGCCTGATAYTCAAGGGACGGGAACTGTCCGATATGGAAATGCATATGTTTCAGCCAGTCCGCTTCTGTTCGCCGTTGAAGGCCGTAACGGGCATTGGTATGGCACCGTCCGCACAGSGCGTCCAGRTCATCATTCACCGCGCKGTCAACGAAATGGGCCCGCTGTTCAAGAACATAGCGAAAGGGGGCTGCTTCCGAGGGGGCCAAGCCGTTTTCAGCAGCCAGATATTTGATGATGGCCTGACGCTCATTGCCGTTAAGCTCCAGCCCGTGCAGATGCTCCATACGGAATATGGTCATGTCCCAGCCTTCGGGCGTCTTGCGGACCTCTGATATGCGGGCCAGACCGCCGGTGTCATTTTCGGCATGGCAGGCGGCGCAATGATCATTGACCAAGGTCTTGCCATCGGCCAGCGCAGGGGYYGAAAAWRCCGACAGKGYCAGYRSSMMMNAGGCSAKRRGMKAWGMKWTMMMSKWYMYSRWWSWTSMYKKTTSSYRWWKRGWRAMRRKAKWMWGKRYKRYRGSCKKYMKGTCAAAGTAAAAAGGCTGCCGCRYAAGGTTATTAGAAGTTAAAGGTTATATTGGCRCCCCAAGTGCGTGGCTTGCCGTAATATTGCTCGACCAGTCCAAAAATCCCGCCATTGGCCAATGTGCCGGACAGRTCGAAGGTCTGAAGCAGATATTCTTCATCGGTGATATTCTTGACAAAGACRCGCAGGCTCCAATCCTGATCTTCCGGCAGATAGGTRATGGAGGCATTRCCAACRAAATARCCGTTTTCAGTCAGGGCCTGTGTTTCCAACAGACCAAAGGTATGTTCGGAGCGATATTGGCCATCGACCTGCAGGGCAATGGCGCCGGAKGCWACCGGAAATTCATGACGGATCAGGCCGTTTAAATTCCATTTAGGCGTTTGTACCGGACGGACCGTGGCCCCCGGACGAATAGCACTTACCGTTCCCGCCGGTGTCGCGACATCGACAGTAATTCCGGGCACGTTGGTGACTTTCGCATCAATATAGGCAATACCGAACTGCACATCCATACCCTCGGTCGGGTTCATCTGTAATTCAAGTTCAAAGCCCTTATTTTTGGCATCCGCATTCAGGGTGAAAGTATCCAGTCCGATGATGGCAAAGGCCTGATAATCATTATAGTCATAATAATAGGCCGCGCCGTTTATGCGGGCTTTTCCGTCTGCAAAGTCAACCTTGAAACCGGCCTCGAAAGCATCCAGCTTTTCCGGGCGGTAATTCATGAAACTGTCGGTCACGAAAATATCTGTTGGTAATAACGGCGCGTTAAAGCCGCCGGACTTAACCCCCCGGTTCCAGCTGGCATAAAGCAAAACATCATCATTTGGCCGATAGTTCGCCTGCAATCTTGCGGACCAGTTTTTGTCATTGCGTTTCCCGGTGAACGGCGTCAAGGCATCGGCGACCTCAACGGCGTTGGGGTCCAGTCCGTTGACGGAGGTATCAGGGTATAAAAACAACACATCCCGGTAGAAATGATCTTTCTTCTCGGCAATATAGCGGAACCCGGCAATCAGGGCCAACTTGTCTGTCACGTCATATTCGACCTGACCAAACAGGGACCATGTTTTGATTTTTGTCTGATAGGGATTTTTAATGCCATTAAAGCCAATAACATCAATGGGGCCAAAAAAAGCTGCCAGCAATCCCGGCGCGATGGCACCGTTGGTATCATCAATATCCAGATCCATATAATAGAACCCGCCAACCCATTTCATATTCTCTGTCTCTCCGGCCAAGCGGAATTCCTGCGAGAATTGCTGTGCATCCGTGGTCAGGAAGAAGTTGAAAAATTTCACCGGCGAGGCATCTGAATCCTCAATATAGTTCCGTTTTACCGATTGAAAATCTGTAATRCTGGTTAATTCAGCCCAGCCCAGGTCCCAGTTCACTGTCCCGCTGAAGCCGTAAGTATCCAGCTTGTTGCGGCCCGGCGAATCATAATCCCCGGCGAAAACATTGCCGTCATTATCAAGATAACCGCCAAGAGTTGTATTGGGCACAGTCGGCGTTAATACCCCGTCAGGATTTTCTGCGGATACATTTTCAAAAAATCCGGTCCGGATGTCCTGCTGGCCAAAACGGGCGTTCAGCAGAATTTCCACATCTTCGTTGGGGGTGAATAAAAACTGAAGCCGTCCCGCCGTTTCATTGGCATTATTCAGCTTGCGATCCGGTTGCAGGCGGTTGGTGACATAGCCATCCCCCTGATGGGTGGAGAAGGAGGCCCGCACGGCGAGCTTGTCATTAACCGGCAAATTAACTGCGCCCTGTACCTTSAGCCGGTTAAAGCTGCCGTAAGTGACACTGCCATATCCGCCAAATTCCTCGCCGGGTTTTACGGTTACATAATGAACAAGTCCGCCGGTGGCGTTGCGGCCAAACAATGTGCCCTGYGGCCCGCGCAGGATTTCCACCCGTTTAATGTCAAACAGCATAAACCCCGCGCCGGACATTTGGGAAATATAGACCTCATCCACATAAATGGCCACCGGGCTTTCTACGTTGGTGGTGAAATCATTATTGGCGACACCGCGAATGCCGATGGAATAATTGGCTTCACCGTTGGGTTGCAGGGTGCTGACCCCGGCGGCCATGGCGGTGACTTCCTGMGCATTGGTATAGCCCATGGCCGCCAGTTGTTCTCCGGAAAATGCGGTAATGGAAATCCCCACRTCCTGTGCGGACTGGGMSCGTTTTTGTGCGGTCACGGTTACTTCTTCCATGAGCATTTGGGCCGATGCCGGCGGTGCGACGGTGACGATCGCCACCATTGCCGCCCCGGCCAGCAGGTGTGATTTCTTTGATATTATGGAATTATTGGTCTGTATGGTCATGTTTTTCTCCCTATGATTATGGTTTTCCCACATTAAGTAGAATAACTTTTCAYAATGCCCACGCCAACCTAGACAAAGGGATATATCAAAGCTGATACCTGATACTATAGTATCATAGACGCCTGCTGTGATTAGAAAATACGATGCCAAGGTCTAATTTATTTAATGTCCGCGCCCATGCCATACTTATGGACAAATGGAAATATAGGGAACCTGTGCAATGACAACAGCAGAAAATATCAGAAATTTAAGCGACAAGACCAAAGATTTTATTTCTTCCCCCCGCAAGATGCTCCTGAACGGGCAGTGGGTGACATCGGCCAGCGGCAAGATGTTTGACACGCTGGACCCCGCAACGGGAGAGGTCATTGTGCAGGTGGCCGAGGGTGACAAGGAAGATATAGACCGGGCGGTTGCGGCGGCCCGCAAAGCTTTTGATGATGGCCCCTGGCCCGCCATGWCCTCTACGGCGCGGGAGCGTTGCATGCACCGGTTGGCGGACCTGATGGAGGARAATGCYGATATTCTGGCGGAGCTTGAGGCWYTGGACAACGGCAAGAATGTGGCTATTGCCCGGGCGGTGGATATTCAGGTTGCCATTGATTTCATCCGTTATATGGCGGGCTGGCCGACCAAAATTACCGGGGATGTCCTGCCCCTGTCAGTGCCCTATGCRCCYGATGCKAAATTTCTGGGCTATACCCTGCGGGAACCWGTGGGYGTTGTCGGTCAGATYATTCCGTGGAATTTCCCGGCCCTGATGGTGTCATGGAAACTTGGCCCGGCACTGGCGTCGGGATGCACAGTRGTTCTGAAACCGGCGGAGGAAACRCCYYTGACCGCKCTKTATATYGGTGAATTGATTTGTCAGGCGGGATTCCCGGACGGGGTGGTGAATATCATTCCGGGCTAYGGTCATACGGCGGGGGCGGCRCTGACCGTTCATCCCAAGGTGGACAAGATTTCMTTYACCGGMTCRACCGAGGTSGGCAARATTATTGTCAAAGCGGCGGCAGATACCATGAAGAATGTCACCATGGAGCTGGGCGGCAARTCCCCGGCCATTATCCTGCCCGATGCGGAYCTTGAGGTYGCCATCCCCGGCGCGGCCAGTGCCATATTCTTTAATCAGGGKCAGGTTTGCTGTGNCGGGNTCRCGCCTGTTCGTRCCKGATAAYCTGTATGATCAGGTGATCGCCGGATTGGTAGAGGCGGCAGATGGCATGAAAATCGGCTGCGGCCTTGACCCGGAAAATATGATCAATCCGCTGGTGTCCCAGATACAGTTTGACCGGGTGATGGGCTATATCGAAAGTGGCCGCGCGGAGGGAGCAGAGGTTGTCGCGGGCGGYGGKCGGCGCGGCGACAAGGGCTATTTTGTTGAACCGACTATWYTGGCCAACACCAACCGGGATATGAAAGTGGTCCGCGAGGAGATTTTCGGCCCGGTGGTTTGCGTCCAGCGTTATCAGGATATTGACGAGGTTGCTAAACTGGCCAATGATACAGTTTATGGCCTCGGGGCCAGTATATGGACCCGCGATGTGGGWAATATCATCAATATTGTGCCAAAGATCAGGTCGGGAACAGTTTGGGTCAATTGCCATAATATCCTTGACGTTGTCATGCCCTTTGGCGGCTATAAACAGTCAGGCTTTGGCAAGGATATGGGACAGCAGGCATTAGAAGGCTATCTGGAAACAAAATCCGTCTGTATCATGGCATAGTTTTTTACGGTCTTCTGTGCAACAATAGGAGCAGGAGAAGGATCGTATGACCATCATCAAAAAAGCCGTTTCTTTGTCCACGGACGAAAATTTTGCTGTTGAAGAACTTTATCAGCAGCTTTGCGGCACGGACGGCGACCCGGCGTTATGTGTGTTTTTCTGTTCACCAAAATATGATTTGGACCGGCTGGAAGCGGCCCTGTCACAGTGGTTTGGGGATATTCCGTTGGTGGGATGTACCACCGCCGGTGAAATCACGCCCCTTGGCTATCAGCAGGACAGTATTACGGGGGTTGCCTTTCCGCGCGCGCACTTCAGAATTGTCAGCCGGGCCATCCATAAAATTGGTAATTTTAAAATTCAGGACGGCATAGATGCGGGCGCGGGGCTGGTGGCYGATCTGAAAAAAACCATAYCCCATGCCAATGGTCATAATACATTTGCTTTTATGCTCATCGATGGCCTGAGCAATGCGGAGGAACGGGTAACGGCCTCTATTGGCAGTCAGCTCGGCGATATTCCGCTGGTGGGGGGCTCYACCGCCGATGACTGGGATCTGGAAAATACCAGCTTGTTTTATCAAGGCAGTTTTGCGCGGGACCAAGCGGTGGTCATGCTGATCCATACGGAACTGCCCTTTCAGGTTCATTATACCCATCATTATATCGCCGGTGATGCCCGGGCCGTGATAACCGAGGCCGATCCGGTCACCAGAATAGTCTATGAAATTAACGGCCTGCCCGCGACACAGGAATATGCCAGACTGTGCGGGGTGGCCGAAAAAGACCTGTCGATTTCCACCTGTAGCAACCATCCGATCCTGATGAAAATCGGCGGAAAATTTTACTCACGCGGGGTGGTGGATATTAACCATGCGCAACAGAATATCCGTTTTGCCTGCGCCATCGGCAAGGGGGTGGTCTGTGCCATTGCCCGGCCTTCGGACCCGATAGCYAATACGGCGGATTTATTCGCTAAAATCCGGTCAGAGATTGGCCCCCTTGATCTGGTGCTGGGGTGCGACTGTGCGGCGCGCAAGATGATCTGTGAGGAGCAGGGGCTGCTGCCGGCTATTTCTAAAATTTATATGGAGAATAATGTTATCGGCTTTGCCAGTTTTGGCGAGCAGTATAATACGATCCATATGAATAATTCTTTCTGCTGCATTGCTATCGGCAAGGGAGAGCCTCATGGGGAATAAACGCCGCCTGAGCGATGAAGAAATCAAGCGACTGATCATGGAAAACGCCCGCCTGAACAAAACGGTACAGGTTTTGATGGACCGGGTGGAACAGGAAATGGATCAGCAACAGGACAGCTTTACCATCTTTCAGACCGCCATCAAGCTGGAAGAAACCGTCAATCAGCGCACCAATGAGTTGAGCGATCTGAACCGGCGTCTGATGAAAGAACTGCATGAGCGGGAGAAGGTGGAGAAGAAACTACAAATCGCCAAAAAACAGGCGGAGGAAGCCAATAAAAGCAAGACGAAATTCCTGGCCACCGCCAGCCATGATTTGCGCCAGCCCCTCAATGCGGCCCGCCTGTTCGCCGGGTCTCTGGCGGGCAGTGAATTGAGCGCGGAAAA
Organism: Alphaproteobacteria bacterium; assembly: GCA_002749135.1. Taxonomy (GTDB): domain Bacteria; phylum Pseudomonadota; class Alphaproteobacteria; order Sphingomonadales; family Emcibacteraceae; genus Paremcibacter. Next base: position 35,675 of record NVVY01000027.1, read on the forward strand.
TGCCCGTTATGTGGCCCGGATTGGCAATTCGCTGGACGCACTGGATGATCTGCTCGGTATTCTGCTCAATATTTCCCAATTGGATGCGGGCGGCATTATCCCCACCTTCTGTCATTTCAGGCTACAGGATTTGCTGGACCGGGTGGTGCCGGATTATATTCAGACGGGGCAGGCAAAAGACCTTGACGTGCGGATGGTGATGAGCCGCCATGTTGTTTACAGCGACCCCCGCCTTCTGGAAACCATATTGCGTAATTTCCTCAGCAATGCCATCCGCTATACCAGGGACGGCGGGGTGGTGGTTGGCTGCCGGATGCAACAGGGCAAGCTTGTCATTCAGGTGGCGGACAGCGGTATCGGCATCCGGGAAAGTCAGCTTGAAGGCATCTTTGAGGAATTCATTCAGGTCCATGAGGACCATGCTATCGGTGGGCGSGGYATTGGCCTTGGCTTGTCGATTGTAAAACGCATATCAGCCCTTCTGGACGCCCGGATTACGGTCACATCCACCTATGGCAGGGGATCCATATTCAATATTATTCTGCCGCAAGGTGATGCAGACAAAGCTGTCAGCCCCTTTATGGCGCGCGGCGCGGACATTGAGGCGGAAAGCAGTCTTGGGGGCCGGATCATTGCGGTCATTGATAATGACGAGGATGTGCTGGACGGGATGAAGGCCTTGCTGGGGAAATGGGGCTGTATCACGATCACGGATATTTCCGCCGACGGGGCCTTGGCGCARCTTATYGAGCAGGACAAGACCCCGGAGATTATCATTGCCGATTATCACCTGAACGGGGATGATACCGGCATCGAAGCGGTGGCAGAAATCCGGGCAGAATTTTCTGGCCCCATCCCTGCGATCATTATCACCAGCGACCGTGATGGGGCGTTGGCGGAGATGTTAAAGGTCAAAGAATTACCGCTAATTTACAAGCCGGTGGTCGCCGCCCGCCTGCATGCCTTAATCCGGCATCTGATTTAACGGGTCATATTCTTGGCGGAAATGACAGCCTGCAGGCGGTTGCTCACACCCAGCTTGCGCAGGATGGCGGACACGTGGGCCTTGACCGTGATTTCACTGATATTTAAATCATAGGCAATGATCTTGTTGGCCTTGCCCTCGGCCAGAAGGTCCAGAACGGCCAATTGGCGCGGGGTAAGGGTAGAGGCGGCATTCTGTGATTTTGGGGTTTCTTTCGCCGTGGACTCAGGCACGGACATGCTGAAGGAGCCCAGGGCCTCGGTCGGGATATAGGTGCTGCCGGACATGACCAGCCGGATGGCATTTTTCATCACTTCCTGAGAGGATGATTTGGGCAGATATCCCATGGCACCATAAGAAAAACTTTCCCGCACCACATCCACCTGATCGGTAGAGGACACCATGACCACGGGTACGGCGGGCACTTTGCTGCGGATAGAAATCAGAGCGGAAAAACCGTCGGCGCCGGGCAGTTTCAAATCCAGCAGAATCAGGTCAAAAGCCGGATTGTCCTCTAATGCCTGCAAGGTTTCACGCACGTTGACCGTACAGAYATAGTCCGTATTCCGGGCAAGCACATCCATCACCACCCCTTTCAGGGCTTCATGGAAAAGCGGATGATCATCGGCAATGAGAACGCGTTTATGGGTCATGATACCGTGACTATAGGGCAAAACTACCCCTTCAAACAATCTTTATATTGTTGMCGGAGGGTGATTTTCTTGATCTTTCCGGTGGCGGTCAGGGGCATGTCATCGATAATAAAAACCGCGTTTGGCATCCACCATTTGGCAATCTTGCCCTTGAGGAAATCCAGTATCTCCGCCTCGGWCGGCTGCTGGCCCGGRGCGGGTTTGATCACCAGAATGGGACGTTCCTCCCAYTTGGGRTGGAACACGCCGACCACGCCWGCCTGMAGMACCTTGGGATGACCCACYGCCAGATTYTCGATGTCAATGGAGCTGATCCATTCGCCGCCCGAYTTGATCACATCCTTGGACCGGTCAGTGATYTTCATATAACCATATTGGTCAATGGTCACCACATCGCCGGTGGGAAACCAGCCATCCTTGTCCAGAACCTTGCCGCCCTCATTSYKGTAATAGCTGGCCGTCWCCCACGCCCCRCGCACCCACAGGTCACCGTARGCCACCCCGTCACGGGCAACCGGTTTGCCGTCTTCGTCAAGRACSTTGATCTCAAGACCGAATTGAACTCGGCCCTGTTTGTCCATAACATCTTCGCGTATTTCTGGCGGCAGGGCGTCTACCTGCGGCGTCGGGCAGGCGACAACGCCCAGCGGGCTGGTCTCGGTCATGCCCCAGAGTTGCAGAACGGACACGCCATAGACTTCGCGGAATTTTTCGGTCATGGCCTTGGGCACTGCCGARCCGCCAATCATGGTCCGTTTCAGGGTGKCTACYTTCTTGCCRCTGTCTTCCAGATATTGAAAYAGCATGGAAAAWACCGTTGGCACCGCGCAGGAGAAGGTCACGCCCTCACTCTCGATCAGATGYTGGATATGCTCGCCGTCCATTTTTGGCCCCGGAAGCACCAGTTTGGCCCCCAGCATGGCCGAAACGTAAGGCAGGCCCCAGGCATTGGCATGATACATAGGCGCGATGGGCATGATCACGTCATAGATGGACAGGCCATARGCACTATTCTGGGCCGCTGACAGGGCATGAATRATGGTGGAACGATGGCTGTAGAGYACGCCCTTGGGGTTGCCGGTGGTGCCGCTGGTATAGCAGAGCGATGAGGCCGCCCGTTCGTYAAATGTGGGCCAGTCATAATCTGTGCTTTCGGCGGCCAGAACATCCTCATAGCAGAGAACGTTCGGCAGGCCGGTGTCCGGCATATGATCCCGGTCGGTCAGGATAATAAATTTTTCAATAGACCCAAGCTCCGGCAACAGTTTTTCCACCAGAGGCACAAAATCCAGATCAATGAACAGGATACGGTCCTCKGCATGATTGATRATATAGCTGAYCTGWTCATCAAACAGGCGCGGGTTGGTGGTATGCAGGACAGCCCCCATGCCGGATACRCCGTARAACAGCTCRAAATGRCGRTAGGTGGTCCAGGCCAACGTGCCAACCCGRTCGCCTTGCTCGATGCCGAACTGATTAATCAGCRCATTGGCCAGTTGTTTTGCTCTTTGCTCTGCTTCCCGATAAGTGTAACGGTGGATGGGGCCTTCCACACTGCGGCTGACGATTTCCATCCCGCCGTGATATTCCGATGCATAGCGCAGCAGGGACGAGATCATYAAATCACTCTCCTGCATCAATCCGGGTATGGTCATAATGGTCGTAACTCCTTATTCAAGCTGTTTTCGTTTCGGCAAGGTTCATATCATGGATCATCTGTTCACGCATTCTGAATTTTTGTATCTTGCCCGTTACAGTCATGGGAAATTCATCGACAAAGCGCACATAACGCGGAATTTTATAATGGGCGATTTGCGCCTTGCAATAATCACGCATGTCTTCCGCGCTCGATTGCTCGCCGGGCTTCAGGCATATCCAGATGCAGAGTTCCTCGCCGTATTTATCATCTGGAACGCCAAAGACCTGTGCGTCCTGTATCTTGGGATGGCCATAGAAAAATTCTTCCACCTCACGGGGATAGACATTCTCCCCGCCCCGGATCACCATGTCTTTCAGGCGGCCAACGATGTTGCAATAGCCCTCATCATCCAGAACTGCCAGATCGCCCGTATGCATCCAGCCATCCTCGTCAATGGCCTCTGCGGTCTGGTCCGGGTCGGCCCAATAGCCCTGCATCACCGAATAGCCCCGGGTGCATAGCTCGCCTTCGGTGCCCCGTTCCGTTATGGTGCCGTCCCCGTCAATGATCTTGACCTCCACATGGGGGTGGATGCGYCCGACGGTGGATACCCGYTTGTCAATGGGGTCATCGGTGCTGCTTTGAAAGCTGACCGGGCTGGTTTCTGTCATGCCGTAGGCGATGGTGACCTCGGTCATATTCATTTCAGCGAACACCCGCTTCATGACCTCTATGGGACAGGAGGCCCCGGCCATAATGCCTGTCCTGAGATGACTGAGATCATAGGATTTCAGGTCCGGCAGGTCCAGTTCGGCAAGGAACATGGTCGGCACCCCATGCAGGGCCGTGCATTTTTCATCGGCCACCGAGCGCAGGGTCTGGGCCGGGTCAAAACCTTCGCCCGGCAACACCATACAGGCCCCGTGGGTGACGCAGGTCAGGCTGCCCATGACCATGCCAAAACAATGATAGAGCGGCACCGGAATACACAGGCGGTCTTGTTCGGTAAATTTCATGGCCTGTCCCACATTATAACCGTTATTRAGGATATTACGGTGGGTCAGGGTCGCCCCCTTGGGCGCGCCTGTGGTGCCGCTGGTGAATTGAATATTRATGGCATCATCGGGGTTCAGGCTTGCCTGTACGGTTTCTAATTGCGCGCGATTCTCCGTATTTGCCCGTTCGGATATATCCTCAAAATTATAGCAGCCCGGCGTCTTGTTGGTGCCCAACCGGATGACCGTGGACAGATGGGGCAGTTTTTCTGACTTGAGCTGTCCCGGCGGGCAGTTTTCAAGCTCCGGCGCCAGTGTTTGCAGCATCTCGATATAGGCACTGCTTTTGAAACGCTCTGCGGTAATCAGGGCCTTTGCCGCCACCTTGTTCAGGGCATATTCCAGCTCGGACAGGCGGTAGGCCGGGTTGATATTGACCTGAATAAGCCCGGCCTTTGCCGTAGCATATTGGGCGATGATCCATTCGGCACAATTGGGGGCCCAAATGGCGACCCGGTCACCGGGTTCAAGGCCCAGCGATAGCAGACCCGCCGCAAAATCTGTGGCGTGCCTGGCAAATTCAGCGTAAGTCCAGCGTATGCYCTGATCACAGACCACCAACAGGTCACGGCCTGCATATTTGGTCACGGCCTGATCGAACAGATCACCGATGGTCTGGTYAATTAGAGGGCTGTCTTTGTCCCCTGTTACGATGCTTTGACGTTGCGCCGTCATTTCTATCCTCCCTGATGGTGGAATAATAGTCAATATTYACCGGAATGACTATAAGACAAAGGCTTAGGTTTCGCCATAGGTGCTATCTGCGACTTTAGTATCAGACTGAGAAAATATTCTGTTTCCAGTGGGTGGTACAGTTATGTATAAAGGGGGCATATGTTTTTTTGTAAGTAAGGAATTTTCTATGTCTATCTGGTCTTCAATCATTGGCGGGCCGATCGGGGCTATTATCGGGGCCGTGGCCGGGCATTATATTGGCAAGCGGATTGGGGACGGTGCGGGCGTTGCGACCGACCAGATTACCTTTACCATCGGGGTCATAGCCCTCAGCGCCAAGATGGCTAAAGCGGACGGTTATGTGAGCCGGGAAGAGATTGATGCCTTCAAACAGGCCTTTCAGGTGCCCGAAGGCGAGATGAAAAATGTGGCGCGGGTCTTTAACATGGCCCGCAAGGAAGCCACGGGGTTTGAGCCTTACGCCCGCCAGTTGGCCAAGCTTTTCCGTGATAAGCCCGCCATGCTGGAAGAACTGCTCAATATTCTGTTTTATATCGCCCGGGCGGATAATGTGGTTCATCCGGCGGAGCTGGAGTTCCTGTGGAAAGTGGCTGAGATATTCGGCTTCAGTACGGCGGAATTTGATCGGTTGCGGGCGGAAAATCTGGGGCCGGTCAAGGGTGACCCCTATGTGATCCTGGGGGTTAGCCGGGATGCCACGGACAAGGAAATCAAATCCGCCTACCGCAAATTGATCAAGGAACATCACCCGGACCTWCTGGCATCACAGGGCCTGCCGCAGGAATTTATCGAGGTGGCCAACGAAAAGCTGTCAGTGATCAATGTGGCCTACGATCATATTGAAAAAGAACGGGGCCTGAAGTAGTCCATGCCGGTTCATCACATAATGCTGGCCTTTTTGGTCTCATTGGTTTGGGGGGTGAATTTTGTGGTGATGAAAATCGGGCTGGACTCTTTATCGCCGTTTCTGTTCGTGACCTTTCGCTTTGCCCTTGTCCTGCTGTTGCTGTTTCCGTGGCTGCGGATTGTCAAGGGCCATATGTGGCTCATTCTGGCCATTGGGCTGTGTCTGGGCGGGTTGCATTTTGCCTTTGCCATCATGGGGCTGGAACTGACGAAAAATATCACTTCGATCGTTATTATTGTGCAACTGCATGTACCCCTGACCCTGATTATGGCGCATTTTYTSTTGMRRGARMRMYTGAGCTATTGGCGGGSCGGSGGTATTCTGGTCGCCTTTTTTGGGGTTC
>NVVY01000028.1 GCA_002749135.1 Alphaproteobacteria bacterium
TCGGTGGGCTACAGGCTGTTGGAAGAAGGGCTGGTTTTTGGCGGCAAGACCCTGACCAGCAGTGATATTGCCGTGGCCGCAGGCTATGTGGAGATGGGGGAGAGGGCAAAAGTTACCCATCTTGACAAGGATATGGTCGCGCGGGCGGTCGATGTCATTCATGACATCTTGGCGGATGTTGTGGATCGTATGAAAACCAGCGGAGAGCCCGTACCGCTGATATTAGTGGGCGGCGGGTCGGTTTTGATCACCAAAAATATTCCAGGCACCAGTGATACGATCATTCCGGACCATGCCTCTGTGGCCAATGCCATTGGGGCGGCCATCGCGCAGATCGGTGCGGAAATAGACAAGGTCTTTTCCTATGACGATATAGGCCGGGAAAAGGCCATGGAAAAGGCCAAGCAGGAAGTGATTGAAAAGGTGGTCACCGCCGGGGCGCTGCGAGACACTATTGAAATCATTGATATAGAGGAAGTGCCGCTGGCTTACGTGCCGGGCGGGGCGGTGCGCCTGCGGATAAAAGCGGCGGGCCAGCTGAATTTTGATCAGAAAAAGGGTTAACGGCCAAGATGGAAATAACATTCGAAAATATGGAAGATTTTGCCCGGGGCGCGGCCTTTCTGGGCACTGGCGGCGGCGGGGACCCTTATTACGGGCGGTTGCTGGCACAAAATGCCATCCGGGAATTTGGCGCACCTAAAGTCATTACGGCCGATGATCTGGACGATGATACGGCGGTTTTTACCGCTGCCATGCTCGGCTCGCCACCGGTTCTGATGGAAAAGGGATGCAGCGGTGATGATATTGATCTGGCCATTACAAAATTGGAACAACGTCTGGGCCGCAAGGCAGAGGCCATTCTGCCCATCGAAATTGGCGGTATGAATTCCACATTGCCGATCATGGCGGCGGCGCGGCTTGGCCTGCCGATCATTGATGCGGACGGTATGGGCCGGGCTTTTCCGGAAATTCAGATGGTAACTTTTAGCGTTTATGGCTGTTCGGCGACCCCGCTTGTGGTTACGGATGAGCATCTGAACTCGGTGGTGGTTGAGGCTGATACCCCCGCCCGGGCTGAGGGCATTGTGCGGGCCATCGCCATTCAGATGGGGCTGAGTGTGATGCTGTCGGCCTATCCCCTGACAGGGCGTCAGGTTAAGGATTACGGCGTTCATGGCACTCTGTCGCTGGCGTTGGGCATTGGCACTGCCATTCGGGAAGGCCGGRCRACRGGCAATCCGGTAGAGGCCCTCATTCAATATCTGAAAACCACGCCCTATTACAATCATGCGAAGATTTTATTCGATGGCAAGGTCACAGACCTGCGCCGGGAAACMACRAAGGGTTTTGCCATTGGTCACTGCCTGATGWCGGCYATGGACGGCTCCGGGCGGCAGATGGAAATTATGTTTCAGAATGAACATCTGATTGCCCGGGAAAACGGCGTGATCAAAGCCATTGTCCCGGATTTAATTTGCATGGTTGACCGGGAAACGGCAGAGCCCATTCCGGTGGAACACCTCAGATATGGACAGCGTTTAAAGATCATTGGCACTTCTGCCGCGCCAATCATGCGTACGCCGGAAGCTTTGGCAGTTTTCGGGCCTCGGAAATTTGGACTGGATGAAGACTTCATCCCCATTGAAAATCTATAACCATATTAATATAAGCTAACTCTAAGGGAGACGACACAATGCGTAAAATGATGATACAGGGACTGATAGCCTCAACTGCTTTATCCATGTCCTTAACTATTCCGACATGGGCCGCCGATGCGGCGGAGGGTGATACTTTAACTCTTGAGGAGATCGTGGTCACCTCGCGGAAGCGGGAAGAAAACCTTCAGGCCGTACCGGATTCCGTCACCGCTTTTGATGCAGTAACCATTGAAAATGCCGGAATTGATGATGTTCAGGATTTTATCGACCTGACCCCCAATATTTCCATACGGGAAACCTTCCGCGCCGGGGTGACCTTCATCACCATGCGCGGCATCACCACCGGACAACAGGGCTGGGCACCGGTGACCTATGTGGTGGACGGGGTGCAGGCTGGCTCTCTTGATGCCATTAATCAGGGCGCATTGATGGATATTGAACGCATTGAGGTGCTGAAAGGTCCGCAAGGCGCGCTTTACGGGGCCGGTGCTATCGCTGGTGCCATTAACGTAGTCACCAAGAAACCAACCAATGAGATGGAAGGCAGAATCAAGGGCTCTTACGCCAGAGCCAATGACATCAAGCTGTCCGGAGCGATTTCCGGGCCGCTGGTTGAGGATAAAATCCTGTTCAGGATCGGGGCCTATTACCGCAATACGGATGGTCTGATCAAAAGCACCGACGGCGTTGGCCTTGATTTTGAGGAACAGGCCACGATTCGGGGTCGCCTGCTGTTTAATTTTGAAGATGTGACCATTGATCTTCAGGCTTCTTATTCRGACATCACCGCCGGGGCGGCGGATCAGGAACTTGTYAGCAGTGCGGATTTGCTGGAGGTCTTTGACACGCCTGCGGCCCCCGGACCGGCACGCGGTATCGTGGGCAAGGAAAACCGGACATTTACRGAAATTTCCGCAWAGATTGACTGGGAAACGGGTGCGGGGACTTTTACCTCCGTCACTGGTTACAGTGATATAAATCAGGATTTATTTGGTTCCGTTTCATGGCAGAAGCCACCGGCGATTTCCTTGTTTGGCTTTTCGGTCGGGGCGCCGGGGGATGGCTTTACCGATGCCTTTCAGGATTTGATGGATAATTTTGAAAGCTTTACTCAGGATGCGCGCTTTACCTCCAATGCGGATCAGAGATTCCGCTGGATGGTCGGCATGTCCTATCTGGACCGCAAGATCGTAAATCTGCTGAGTGTGGGCGGTTTACTTCAGGGGACAGAACGGGTTGAGGCCAACCTGGTGCGCTTCCTCAACCGTCCTGATGTGCGTAATGACAAGGCWTGGGGAGCCTTTGCGCAGGTGAACTATGACATTTCTGACAAGCTGGAACTGACGGTAGCCTTGCGTTATGACAAGGATAATTTTGACACGACGCAATATACGGATTTGACCTTTTCAACAGTGGTTCCGGCAGCGGATGGTACCCTCACTCAAAAGGCCAAAAATGACAGATGGCAGCCAAAAGTCCAGCTGGCCTATCAGTGGAATGATGATGTTATGACCTATTTGACCTATAGTGAAGGTTTCCGTTTCGGGTTCTATAATACGGGCAATCTGACCGCGCCGGAAAATACCAAAAACTTTGAATTTGGTTTTAAATCCATGTTGGCTGATGGGCGGGTGCGGTTGAATGGCGCCATTTTCCATATTGATTATTCCAATCAGCAATTTACCTCTATCATCGCCGTTGCTCCTTTCCGSCAGACCACCAACGTGCCGGAATCCAATATCAATGGCGGCGAGCTTGAAATTGTCGCCCTGTTGGCAGAGGGGYTGGAGCTGAGCGGCGGACTWGGCATAACCGATTCAAAGATYGTCGGRGGCGCGCGTTCWTCGTCAACCCCGGACTACAGCCTTAATCTTGCCCTYAGCTATACCACCCARATCACCGATGACTGGGAGGCCTTTACCAGAGTAGATTACCGCAGACAAGGATCATTCGTCCTGATCGATGGCGGYGGCACACGCTTTACCATTGGTGAGAAGGATTATGTCAATGCCCGCCTTAAATTCCGTAATGATAACTGGTCTGTGGGGGTTTTTGTTGATAATCTGTTTGATGTGAGACAGGCAGATGACTTTGGCTTTGTCGGCATTGGTTATATCCGCCAGAACAGCCTGCCCCGGTCATACGGGGTYGAAGCCAGTGTAAGATTTTAAAATTTCTCCGTCGACGACCGCCGGGGCCTTGTTATAGTGGCCCCGGCGTTTTTTCATTCTATACACCGAGTCACCGAAATTCCGAATATTTCATTGACGTTTTGAGTTGAATAGATTCTATATTGGTCATGATACGCGCTCACGTCCTTTCTGCCGCCGATCGGCTCCATCTCGAATGCTGCGTTTGTCGCCAACGTGAAGATCACGGGATTGCGCGGCGGGCCAATGCGATTTTGCTGCTGGATGATGGGGAAAGCTGCAGACAGATTGCAAAGTTTCTCTATCTGGACGATGAGACGGTTTATTTTGCCGATGCCGTGCACCCTGAACATCAGACCAAGCCCGTCTTTGGTTGGGTGCGCAAGGGGTCAAACCCTGCTGTCAAAACCACCACAGGCCGGGGGCGTGTCAATATCCACGGGGCCGTCATGCACGCGCATGTCACCCACAATCACTTTTATGCAACCCAAAAGCAATTCGCAGAGGCAATCCGCCACTTTTTACGAGAAACAACTCCTAAAGAATGGCGCAAATTCCGTGATCARGTKACAGATAATTTCCGCATAATATCACATCAAAACTTTGGGGTTTTGCAGTGAGRTGCGTATAATATGAAAAAAGGCATGAAAAAAATTATTTTACTGGCCGGGCCAACGGCCAGCGGCAAATCGGCYACGGCCCTGGGCTGGGCTACGGCACAGGGCGGGGAAATCGTCAATTCGGATAGTATGCAGATTTACCGTGACCTGAATGAGCTGACCGCCCGGCCTACGGYMRMGGAAATGACCCGTTGCCCCCATCACCTCTATGGGGTTTTRCCGGGYGATGATCTTTGTTCGGCGGAACGCTGGCGGAAAATGGCGGTTGGGGTGATTGAGGATATATGGCAAAGGGGCGCCATTCCCATCGTGGTCGGCGGGACRGGGCTYTATTTCAGGAGCCTGATAGAAGGCCTGTCRGCGGTGCCRSAAATTGACCCGGAGATCCGCCGGGRAATTCGGGCAACAGTGACTTCCGAAACCTCACCCGAGGCTCACAGGCGACTGGCYACCCTTGATCYGGTCATGGCGAACAGGYTGCCTTCCGGTGACAGTCAGCGCATTGCCCGGGCATTGGAAGTAATTCTGTCCACCGGGAAATCCCTGAAATACTGGCAGGATATTCCGCCCACTGGTGGCCTTGAGGAACGGGCGGATGTGGTGATTGAAAAGAATGTCACGGTTATGGAGCGGGCGACCCTCTATGAACGCTGTGACCGGCGGTTGCGCCAGATGGTGGAGCAGGGGGCCGCTATCGAAGAGGTGCGTGCCCTCTTGGCCCTGAAGTATCCCTCCACATTACCGGTGATGAAATCGCTGGGCGTGCCGCAAATCACCCGCTATCTGCGGGATGAAATTTCGCTGGAGGAAGCGATTATATTAAGTCAGGCTGCCACCCGCCAGTTTGCCAAGCGTCAGATGACCTGGTTTCGTAATCAGTGCGGACAGTGGAATAAGATAGAATTGTAATATTAATAAATAAATTAACATTATTTTATACTATTATTACAATAATATGGCTTGACTAGGCAATAATATGACTTTAGGGTGCCAAAAGCTGGGAAGTCATTATGATGTTTGTTTCATTTGCCAAAGGGCATGGAAACGGATATATAGTGCTTTCTTTTCTTATGTTGACATAAGATGATGTAATATTTTGTATTTGAGGGGTCTTTTTAGAGATTCTTTTGAATGAACACTGAACGGGATTAGGAAAGGGTTATCATGTCCGGTAAAGCCATYAGCGGCGCAGAGATCATCATAAATTCACTGGTGGATTTGGGTGTCGAGGTGATTTTTGGCTATCCCGGCGGGGCGGTGCTTCCGCTCTATGATGCCCTGTATAATCAGGACAAGATCCGTCATATTCTGGTGCGTCATGAGCAGGCCGCTGTTCATGCGGCGGAGGGCTATGCCCGCTCCACCGGAAAGGTCGGCGTTGTTCTGGTCACATCCGGCCCCGGGGCGACCAATGCRGTSACCGGCCTKACCGATGCCATGCTSGATTCMATYCCGGTGATYTGYCTGACCGGSCAGGTGCCGGTTCAYCTGATYGGCAGTGACGCCTTTCAGGAGGCCGACACGGTGGGCATCACCCGCCATTGTACCAAGCATAATTATCTGGTKCGGGATGTGGACAAGCTGTCGCGGACCATGCATGAGGCCTTCTATGTGGCCACCAGTGGCCGTCCGGGCCCGGTGGTGATTGATGTGCCAAAAGATGTCCAGATTTACACCAGTGACCATATTCATAGTGGTCCCATAAAACACGCCAGCTATCGCCCGGAGGTCAAGGGCGACATTAATGCTATCCGCGAAGCGGTCAAGATTTTGGTCGGGGCTAAAAAGCCGATCTTTTATACCGGCGGCGGAGTGATTAATTCCGGCCCGGCGGCGGCGCAGYTGCTCCGCGAAATGGTTCAGCTCACCGGTGCGCCGATCACCAGCACCCTTATGGGTCTTGGGGCTTACCCCGCCTCTGAYAGGCAATTTTTGGGCATGTTGGGTATGCATGGCACCTATGAGGCCAATAATGCCATGCATGACTGTGATGTGATGGTTTGTGTGGGGGCGCGGTTTGATGACCGGGTAACCGGGCGTCTGGATGYCTTTTCACCAAATTCCAAGAAAATCCATATTGATATAGACCGCTCATCCATTAACAAGACCGTGCGGGTTGATGTGCCTATCGTTGGCGATGTGGCCCATGTTCTGGAAGATATGCTCAAATTATGGAAGGCCTCTACCCTTGAAAATGGCCGCCAGTCCTATGATGACTGGTGGGCRGARATTGARGKTTGGCGTSRGCGGGAMTGCYTGAAATAYAMSSCKYMKGACGATGTKATCATGCCGCAATATGCKCTKGAACGYTTGYAKGMWYTGACCAAGGAYAAGGAYRYKTATTTCACCACCGAGGTKGGMCAGCATCARATGTGGGCGGCSCARTATCTGAAATTTGAMSAGCCKAACCGCTGGATGACCTCCGGCGGTCTCGGCACCATGGGCTATGGTTTCCCGGCGGCTGTGGGGGTACAGATCGCCCATCCGGACGCGTTGGTTATTGATGTGGCGGGCGAGGCTTCTATCCAGATGAATATTCAGGAAATTGGCACCGCCATTCAATATGGCCTGTCGGTCAAGATTTTCATCCTTAATAATGAATATATGGGCATGGTGCGTCAGTGGCAGGAATTGAACCACGGGGGCCGTTATTCACAGTCCTATTCCGAAAGCCTGCCGGACTTTGTGGCTTTGGCCAAGGCCTACGGCGGTCACGGCATCGTGGTGGAAAAGCCGGATGAGGTGGACGGGGCGATCCGTGAAATGATAGAGACCGACGGTCTGGTCATTGTGGATTGCCGGGTGGCAAAGCTGGCCAATTGTTTCCCCATGGTGCCCAGCGGCGCGGCCCATAATGAAATGATTTTGCCCGAGGAAGACGCGGAAGATCAGGATTATGAAGGGGGCGCGGCTCTGGTATAGCCGCGCGCAGGAGAAGAAATATGCATCATACGCACAAAGAAGTTGAACTAGCCGTTCGTCACACTCTGTCCATCATTGTGGATAATGAGGCCGGGGTKYTGGCGCGGGTRATYGGCCTGTTTGCRGGMCGGGGCTATAATATCGAGCATCTGACCGTGGCCCCYGTTGAYCTKGARGGCAAYGAATCCCGCATCACTGTGGTCACCATCGGCACCCCCCATGTGATTGAACAGATCAAGGCACAGCTGGACCGGCTGGTGCCTGTGCATCGGGTCGGTGACCTGACCGAATGCGGCCCTCATGTGGAACGRGAGCTGGCGCTGATCAAGGTTCACTGCAAGGGCGAACAACAGCTGGCCGCGCTGCGCATTGCCGAGGCCTTTCGCGCCAAAACCGTGGACAGCAGCCTTGACAGCTATATTTTTGAGGTGACCGGAAAAACTGATAAGATTAAAGCTTTTATAAAGCTAATGGATGATGTGGGGCTGGTGGAGGCGGTGCGTACCGGCGTTGCCGCGCTCAGCCGTGGGGCAGAGGCCCTGTGAAGAATTTTATGGAACTTATATYTTTACGAGGAGAAATTTAATGCGGGTATATTATGATCGCGATGCGGATGTAAACCTGATCAAGACCAAAAAGGTTGTGATCGTCGGATATGGCAGTCAGGGACATGCCCATGCCGCYAACCTGAAAGACAGCGGCGTTACCGAAATTGCCGTGGCCCTGCGCGAAGGCTCCAGCAGCCGGGCCAAGGCCGAAGCCGCCGGCTTTAAAGTGATGACCGCCGCCGAGGGCGCCGCATGGGGTGATGTGATCATGGTATTGGTCCCCGATGAATTACAGGCCGACCTTTACACCGATGACCTTGCATCCAATATGAAACAGGGCGCGGCRCTGGTCTTTGCCCACGGTCTGAATATCCATTTCAAGCTGATCGAGCCCCGGGCCGATCTTGATGTCTTTATGATTGCGCCCAAAGGCCCCGGCCATACGGTGCGGTCCGAATATCTTAAAGGGGCAGGGGTACCGACCCTGATTGCGGTTCATCAGGATGCGTCCGGCAATGCTCATGATATTGGTCTGTCCTATGCCTCTGCTAACGGCGGTGGCCGCGCGGGCGTTATTGAAACCACCTTCAAGGAAGAATGTGAAACCGATCTGTTTGGTGAGCAGGCGGTCCTGTGCGGCGGGGCGTCGGCCTTGGTGCAATGCGGGTTTGAGGTTCTGACAGAGGCCGGATATGCGCCGGAAATGGCTTATTTTGAATGTCTCCATGAACTGAAGCTGATCGTGGACCTGATGTATGAGGGCGGCATTGCCAATATGCGCTATTCCATCTCCAACACGGCGGAGTACGGCGATTATATGTCTGGCTCGCGGGTGATTACCCAGGAAACCAAAGCCGAGATGAAACGCATCCTTGCCGATATTCAGGAAGGTCGTTTCGTCAATGACTTTATGCTGGATAATAAGGTCGGACAGGTAAAACTGAAAGCCGCCCGCGCCAAGGGTGCTGCGCATCCCATCGAAAAAGTAGGTGAAAGCCTCCGTGCCATGATGCCGTGGCTGAAAGAAAACCAACTGGTCGATAAAGCCAGGAATTAGAGCAATATCAGGCCTATTTGACTCGAATGGATCAAATAGGCCTGATACTCTAGGCAGCCCGTACGTAAACCAATGGCCCCTGATTATTTCTACCGCGCATAAAAAAATATAGACATATAGTGTTGAAACGTTCAATGTTCATTTGCAGGAGAATAATAATGAACAAACTAATTATTGCACTGTTGTATCTAATAACCGTATTTAATATACCGGCCTCCTTTGGCGGTGATAAAGATGGCCGATATGCCATACGCGGGGCCGGGTTACTATCCTGTAAAACTTTCCTTGCGGAAAGGTCAAAAAAATCACCGGCCTATATGATGATTGGYGGATGGCTGGATGGYTATATCACCGCCTATAACAAACTACAGCAGGATACTTTTGATGTCAGCCCCTATGCCTCTACGGAGCTATTAAGCGTTGTCATAGGCCAGCATTGCAAAGACAACCCCGATGATCTGCTTGGCCCTGTTTTGGGTGGCATATTAGCACGATTAAACAAGGACAGATTAGACGCCGCATCACCTTTCGTTACGGTAAAGGTCGGTGATTATGAAACCAGTTTATATGCCAGAACCATTCAGGAAATTCAAACGCGGCTTTCACGAAAAGGGCTATTCAAAGGCAGTGCTAGCGGTAATTGGGATGATGAAACCACAGCCGCTATCGCGCGTTATCAAAAAGAAATCGGTTACACCGCCAGCGGATATCCGGATCAAAAAACACTTTGGTACTTGTTCCGTAGTAAGGAATAAAATGCTTTAAAATCCGGACCCCTGAATTTGGAGCTTAAATTAACTTTCTTCGCCGCACCCCAACCACGATCAAACCAAAGCCCAGCAATAGTATGGCTGTTGGCTCTGGTACCGTAATCAGAAAACTTCTACCCACCACATTATTAAAACCGCTAAGCGCGAATGTGCTGGAAAATAAAGGCGGCGTATTGAACAGATTGGTGCGCTCCAATATCTGGAACAAAGGCCCTATTTCTCCCAGATCAAAACTGAACCCCAGGGCTTCCAGTGCTAAACTTGCCTTCAAAATATCCAGTTGGAAAATGCCATCAATGCCCAAAAGGGTGTTATTGGAAAACATTCCCTCAACCGAAAAAGTCGGCGTAATCAACGTATTTGGAGATAATAACGCAATATCCGGCAATGAATCCCATAATCCGGACCATGACGTCTGAGGGCCAAAAAGCCCGGCAATCAAAACAGGTTTGTCAAATAACAAATCAACAATCAGCGATGGAGTAAATTCAAAATCCTGCACGATTTTCAGAATAGGCCCCATGTCAATATCAATAAGATCGGCACTAACCGACAAAATACCGACATTAAAGCTCACGCCACCGCCAGGCAGACCCAACGGCGCAAGGGCCAGACCATCAAGGTCAGCCGTAAGTTTTATCAGGTCATCCTCGCCACTGGCGACGAGTTTATTTCCCGAAACGCCGCCGATAGCGTTAATATCCGGTACATGCACGGTAACGCCGCCCAAGCTGCTTCCCGGAACGGCCCCTGGAATTGATATTTCTGAATCAAACTGAAACAAAGCGGGATCAAGCAACCCCAGTATCTTTATTTCACCGGGAGAACCCGGGTCATTAAAAGAGATAATCGGTACTGTCTGGTCGGCGAATCCCAATTCCCCGGTACTGGCCTTTGCCGTACAGCCTACCAGAGCGAGACAGGCTTGCGCATTATCAACACGGGCCCGCACGCCAACTATGGCATCCAGATTTACGGTTAGTTCCGGGAAATTTGTCGATAGCGTACCGCCAGCCAGCGAGCTGTCCGGGTTGAGATTAAAAAATTCACCAAAACGCAAATTACCCGGTTCCGGAAAAAATACATTGGCGTTAAATTGCACATCAGTATTCACCGAGCCACTATCAGCCTGAAGTCCAAACTGAAAACCAACCTTGCCTGATGTGCTAATGTCCAGCGTCGCACCTGTCCGGGTATCAATCGATAGCGTATTCGTATGGATATGAATACCGCCGGAGTTATGAAAATGACCCCCAAGACATGCAAAGCCATGACATTCCCACCCCGAAGGCGAGTGTGGATGTGGCCAGGAAATAGATGTACTGGAAATTTCACCGGTAATCCCCCCTACTGTTGCTGTTTCATTCCAGGTAACTCCAAGAAACCGGTTAATATTCAGACCCGGTGCCGATCCGGAACCCCACATACCCTGGCCCGATGAAGAAAAATCAAGTGATCCGAAATCAACCTCAACTGTACCTGCCGTTGCCGTCCAAGGCGCGGAAAAAACGATCAAAAAAGAAAATAAAAATATTTTACATTTCTTAACCAGAAATTCTTGATAATATTTACCTGTTTTGAGTATAAACATTTGATGTATTAGCTCCCTCTTTTTATCCCCCTTATGACACAGTTTACCATGCGTACACCCCTGTATATCTATGCACCCAACAACACATGTACTTTATATTTGATTACGGTAATATTATAATAACAATACTCGCTAAAATATAAGCAAGAACCATGCCTTTTTCTCTAACAATCTGTTCTTAAAAGWTAAAAATTATCTTCTCATAATATATTAGGTGTTTTGCCAAGAATTTTATTTAATATGTAAAATAAGCTGACACTTTTATAGCTTTTTCTCAAAATTAATAACGCTAAACTATATAAGATATTGATTTTATTGATTTTATTTCTTATGTAGAACTGTAAAAAATCCTGACACTGGCATATCTTAAAGGCTTAATGGATAGTGCTAAAACGTTACACATTGGTAATGCGGTCAAACAGGTCAAGGTGAAAGAAGCAATGATTATTGTAGTGTTGACGTTATTTCAGAAAATAATTTGAATATTTCCAAAACCGGTTATCTTTGTGAAGAAGGCAGGGACGCTCAGTTTTTTTTCTTCTTTTTCTCCAGCAAAAAAGCTACCCTGGAATGGGGCTTTATATTGGCATGGTGGAGAATGGTGGCTTTGGGAGTCAGGCCGTTTTGGGCAAAATAATTATGCCAACCCTGAACACTGCGAAAGGTGAAGGGCAACGGCATACCCAAGATACCTTTACCTTCAAGGCCCTTGATGATTTTCACCGTACCMACCACCATATTGGAATAGAAATCATTCCAGACAGTGAATAGCCATTGCCAAGGGGAAAAATAGGTATCCTCGTAAATAATTAGCCCCCGACGGGAACAGCGCAGGGCTTCTTTGAATATCTCATCCTGATGCCTCACATGGTGGAGCATAAAAGCCATCACGACCACATCAAAACTATTGTCCTCGAAGGGCAGGCGGTGGCCATCGTAAAAGTCTATGGCAATATTGGCATCTGCGTAATCCACCACATCCACACCCCGAACCTCGGCGTTGTATTTTTTGGCGATGGCCTCGCCAAATTTTCCGTTACCGCATCCCACATCCAGAACCCGGTCCCCTGCTTTAATGAAGCCCCCAATATCAGACAGTCGTTGCCTACGGTCATTTTCAGCCGAAACAAGCTGCATGGCGGCGTATTTCTGGCGGGGAATACAAAGATTGATCAGGAATAGTGGCAATGACAATAGAAAGTAAAAAAGGCCTAAGGGCAGATAGAGGATATTTCGAGTCAGGCTAATATACATACAGGCATTTCCGCGTGGTTTGTTATCGAGATATTATAACATAAACATGATTTTTAACCAATCAAGGGGAACCGTATAATTCATCGGCCCGTTTTTCAAAGGCCCCGATCATATGGCTCACGGCTTCKGTAAAAAAGCCTCCGATCATTTTTTCAAAAAGCCGGTTTTTAAATTCAAAATCTACGAGGAAGTCCACCCGGCACCCATTCTCAGTTGCCGTAAACTGCCAGTGATTATGAAGATACTTTAACGGTCCCTTGATATATTCCACCTCTATATTGTTTTCGGTCAAGGTCACATGAGATGTGAAACGCTCCCGAAACATTTTAAAGCCGATGATCAGGTCCGCATAAAGGCTGCCCTCCGTGCGATCATAGACCCGCACCCCCTGACACCACGGCAGGAAATCCGCATAGCGGTCCACATCGGCAACCATTTGGTACATTTGGTCTTTGCTATAGGGGAAATCTTTGACGTCGGTAAATTTTGGCATTTAATCCTCGTTCAGGGGATTTAACTTTGCCATTTTCGCAATATCAATGGGCGCATCCACCTTAAGGCGCGCACTCTTTTTGGCRYTCTTTTTGATCCGGGCAGCTTTCAGCTGTTCAAAATTCTCCCCCGCATGGTGGGAGGACCGGGTCAGCGGCGATGACGCCACATGYAGGAACCCCTTGGATTTGGCGCGGGCGGCATATTTATCAAACTGKTCCGGGGTGATGAAATCCTCAACCGCTACATGCTTGGCCGTGGGTTGGAGATACTGACCGATCGTTATGAAATCAATATCGGCGGAGCGCATGTCATTCATCACCTGCATTACCTCGGCCTCACTTTCGCCAAGGCCAACCATAATGCCGGACTTGGTAAAGATGGTCGGGTCAATCTCTTTCACCCGGTCTAAAAGGCGCAGGGAATGAAAATAGCGSGCACCGGGCCKGATATGGTTATATAGGCGCGGCACTGTTTCCAGATTGTGATTAAATACATCCGGCTTGGCGGCCACAACTTTTTCYARTGCYCCCGGTTTATTGCGGAAATCGGGGGTKARWATTTCAATGGTGGTGTTTGGCGCATGCTCGCGAAGTTTTTCAATAACCCGGACAAATTGATCCGCGCCGCCGTCTTCCAGATCATCCCGGTCAACGGAGGTGATMACAATATGGTTGAGCGCCATCTTGCCCGCCGCAATGGCCACATTATCCGGTTCCATGGGGTCCACCGGATTGCCCTTGCCGGTTTTGATGTTGCAAAAACGACAGGCCCGGGTACAGGTRTCGCCCAAAATCATCACCGTGATATGCTTTTTCGCCCAGCATTCGCCGATATTAGGGCAAGCCGCYTCCTCGCAWACCGTGTTCAGGTTAAGCTCGCGCATCATGCGGTAACTGTCCYGATAACCCTTGGAAACCGGGGCCTTGACCCTGATCCAATCMGGTTTACGCTTGAATTTYCTACTTTGCTGACCTTCAGCCATACCATRAACTTTCTTAAAGCCGTTCGCYTTACTTCGCCTAAAATAGATTCCGGGTCAAGCCCGATAATGGTTTTATTTTAAAAGTGCAACGCCTTGCCGTAAGCGTCCAGTACGCTCTCATGCATCATTTCCGACAAGGTTGGATGGGCAAATACCGTATGCATCAATTCCGCYTCMGTGGTTTCCARGGTGCGGGCGATGACATAGCCCTGTATCATTTCCGTGACCTCAGCSCCWACCATATGRGCGCCGAGCAAYTCGCCTGTTTTAGCATCAAATATCGTTTTTACAAGYCCTTCTGCCTCACCAAGCGCAATRGCCTTGCCATTKSCCATAAACGGGAARCGGCCAACSCGSAYYTTATGRCCCTTGTCCTTGGCCGCCTGTTCGGTCATGCCMACRCTGGCCACTTGCGGACGGCAATAGGTGCAKCCCGGAATATTRCCCTTGTCAATGGGATGCAGGTCTTTGATGTCCTTATTCCCCCGGTCGCGGGCGATTTTTTCAATGACGATCACCCCTTCATGGCTGGCCTTATGRGCAAGCCACGGCGGCCCGGTCAGATCGCCRATGGCATGGAKGCCCTTAAYGCCCGTATGGCCCCACTCATCGGCCACAATATGMCCGCGATCWACYTTGAYRSCATTTTCTTCAAGCCCGATATTTTCCACATTGCCAGTAATGCCAATGGCGACAATCACCCGGTCAACYTCAATKGTYTGGGCTTTGCCGTCTTTGCCTTCCACGGTACAGACAACGGTATTTTTCTTCTTGTCCAGCTTGGTTACGGACGCAGAGGTCATGATATTCAGCCCCTGTTTTTTAAAGGATTTYTCGGCAAAGGCAGAAATTTCCGCATCTTCCACCGGCATCACCCGGTCCAGCATCTCAACCACGGTCACATCCGCGCCAAGCTCGTTATAAAARCTGGCAAATTCAATGCCGATCGCSCCGGAACCAATGACCAACARCCTTTTGGGCATCACATTGGGSGTCAGRGCATGGCGGTAAGTCCAGACWARCTTGCCATCRGCYTTCAGGTGGGGCAATTCCCGCGCCCGCGCACCGGTGGCGAGKATGATGTCTGTGGCCTGCACATCRGCGAYCTTCTTRCCGTCCTTGCTGACCGTAAGCAGGCCGGGTTTWACSAGCTTKCCGYCGCCTTCRATAACCGTGATCTTRTTTTTCTTCATCAGATGGCCAATGCCGCCGCTTAGCTGKGCCGCAATGCCCCGGCTTCGGCTGACCACCTTATCCAGATCAAAACTCAGGTCACCCGCCACAAGGCCGTAATCCGCCGCATGTTTCATATTRTGAAARACCTCGGCAGAGCGCAGCAGCGCCTTGGTGGGGATRCAGCCCCAGTTCAGGCAKATKCCGCCCAGATTTTCCCGCTCAATCACCGCCGTTTTAAAGCCCAGCTGCGCCGCGCGGATGGCRGCKACATARCCGCCGGGACCGCCGCCAAGAACCACAATATCAAATTTCTGTGTCATGTTTCAGTCCTTCACAGCAACATGGTTGAGGGATGTTCAAGATAGGTTTTTATCGCACCAAGGAATTTCGCCCCCACCGCCCCGTCAATGGCCCGGTGATCGCAGGCCAGATTGACCGACATAACCGTGGCGGACGTAACCGCGCCGTCTTTCATAATGACCCGCTGTTCGCCGCTGCCCACCGCCAGAATGGCCGCTTGSGGCGGATTGATCACCGCCTGAAACTGCTTGATTCCCATCATGCCAAGATTGGAGATAGAGAAAGTACCGCCCATATAATCTTCCGGCATTAATTTACCGTCCCGGGCTTTTTTCGCCAAAGCCTTGGTTTCATCGGAAATCTGACGCAGGCCTTTTTGTTCAGCGCCGCGAATAACCGGGGTCACAAGACCGCCCGGAATGGCCACGGCTACGGATACATCAGACCGGCTGTAATGGCGCATCACATCGCCGCCGAACTGAACATTGGCTTCCGGTACTTTTTTCAGAGCCAGCGCACAGGCCCGAATGATGAAATCATTGACCGAAATTTTATACTCATCCGACAAGCTGTTCAATTCTTTACGGGCGGTGAGCAGATTATCCAGCTCTATATCCACCCCGAGATAGAAATGTGGCACCGTCTGTTTTGATTCCGTCAGCCGCTTGGCAATGGTCTTGCGCATATTGCTTAGCTTGATTTCCTCAAACGGCGCATCACCGTCAAGTGATGGAACCAGAGCAGCTTTTGCCACTGGGACATAACCCTCAACATCCCGCTTGATCACCCGGCCATGGGGGCCGGAGCCGGGTATATCCGCAATATCCACACCCTTTTGTGCCGCCAACCGCCGGGCAAGAGGGGAAGAAAATATCCGCTTTCCACCCGTATTGACAACCGGTGCCGTGGGGGCAACCGGGGTGACCTCTACCACCGCTTCTGCTTTTATAGCCACAGGTGCGGCCTTTTTGGCGGGGGCATCGGAAATGGCCGACGCATCTTCGCCGTCTTCCAGCAGAACGGCAATCAACTGGCCCACAGCAATATTTTCGGTACCTTCCGCCACATAAAGCTTACCGACGACGCCGTCATCAATGTTTTCATATTCCATAGTCGCCTTGTCGGTTTCAATCTCCGCCAGGATGGTGCCGCTTTCGACCGTATCGCCTTCTTTCACCAGCCATTTGGCAAGGGTGCCACTTTCCATGGTCGGGGACAGGGCAGGCATGTATATTTCGATAGCCATCAGTTTTCTCCCTGTGCGTAACAGACTTTTTTCGCCGCAGCCACCACCTGATCATCGGTAACCACCGCCAGTTTCTCTAGGTTTGCCGCGTAAGGCATGGGCACATCGGCATTGGTCACCCGGATCACCGGCGCGTCCAGATAATCAAAGGCATCCTCCATGAGCCGCGCGGAAATTTCCGAGCTTATGGAACAGCTTGCCCAGCCTTCTTCGACACAGACAACCCGGTTGGTTTTCTGCACCGACTTTATGACCGTATCCATATCAAGGGGACGCAGGGTACGCAGGTCGATGATCTCGGCCTCAATCCCCTCAGCCGCCAGTTTTTCCGCCGCCGCCAGGGCAAATTTCACCCCGATGGAATAGGTAACGAGCGTCACATCACTGCCCGCGCGAACCACTTTGGCCTTGCCGAGCGGTACGGTATAATCCTCTATATCCGGCACCTCAAAGCTCTGGCCGTAAATCATTTCATTTTCCAGAAAGATCACCGGGTTCGGATTTTTGATGGCTGATTTCAATAAGCCTTTGGCATCTGCCGCGCTATAGGGCGAGACGACGATCAGGCCCGGCACATGGGCATACCATGAGGCGTAATTCTGACTGTGCTGTGCGCCGACCCGGCTGGCCGCGCCGTTGGGGCCACGAAAGACGATCGGGCATCTGATCTGGCCGCCGGACATATAGTTGGTCTTGGCGGCGGAATTAATAATATGGTCGATGGCCTGCATGGCAAAGTTAAAGGTCATGAATTCCACCACCGGTTTCAGCCCCGCCATGGAGGCCCCGACACCAAGGCCTGCAAAGCCATGTTCGGTGATCGGCGTATCAATGACCCGGCGATCACCGAATTCATCATGCAATCCTTGAGTGACTTTATAGGCCCCCTGATATTCGGCCACTTCCTCGCCCATGATGAAGACATCATCGTCAAGGCGCATTTCCTCGGCCATGGCATCCCGCAGAGCTTCGCGGACGGTCAGCGTGGTAAATGTAGTGCCTTCGGGCAGGTCGTCTTCTATGACCTCTGCCACTTGCGGCGTCACGACGTCAGGCGTATCCTGAGCGGAGGACGGTGCAGGCGCCGCCGCAGTCGTTACCTCACCGATGCTCGAGGCATCCTCGCCGTCTTCCAGAATAACGGCAATGACCGTACCAACAGTAATGCCTTCACTGCCGTCAGGAACGATGATTTTGCCAATCACGCCCTCTTCATCGGTTTCAAGTTCCATGGTTGCCTTGTCGGTTTCGATCTCGGCCAAAATATCACCGGCAGAAACGCTGTCCCCCTCTTTAACCAGCCATTTGGCAACAGTTCCCTCAGTCATGGTTGGCGACATGGCCGGAAGCATAATTTCGATTGTCATGATATTTTCCTCTTACTCAGCCACAAGAATGTCAGTGTAAAGTTCGGACGGGTCCGGTTCAGGACTTTCCTGGGCGAATTTTGCCGCTTCCGCCACGCGGGCTTTCACATCCTTGTCAATGGCTTTCATATCATCCTCTGACATGATTTTATCGTCCAGAAGCCGCTGTTTAACCTGATCAATGGGGTCATGTTCGGCGCGCATTTTCTGAACTTCTTCCTTGGAGCGATATTTGGCCGGATCGGACATGGAATGGCCCCGGTAACGATAGGTATTCATTTCCAGTAAAATAGGCCCGTTGCCGTCGCGGCACCATTTCACCGCCCGTTCCGCGGCTTCCCGAACGGCCAGAACATCCATACCATCCACGGCCTCCCCCGGAATGCGGAAGCTTTCCCCGCGCCGGTGAAGCTCAACCTCGGACGAGGCCCGCTTAACGGCAGTTCCCATGGCATATTGATTATTCTCGATAACAAAGACTACGGGCAAACTCCACAGTTCCGCCATATTGAAGCTCTCATAAATCTGGCCCTGATTTGACGCCCCGTCACCGAAATAAACCACGGACACATTGTCAGTCCCCCGGTATTTATGGGCAAAACCAAGCCCGGCCCCGATGGGCACTTGCGCCGCCACAATGCCGTGGCCGCCGTAAAAACCATGTTCAACGCTGAACATATGCATGGACCCGCCCTTGCCCTTGGAAATACCGTTCGCCCGTCCGGTGAGTTCCGCCATGATTTCCTTCGGATCAATCTTGCAGGCCAGCATATGAGCATGATCCCGGTAGCTGGTCAGGATCGTATCGCCGTCTTTCAGGGTGGACTGGATGCCGGTAACAACCGCCTCCTGTCCAATATAAAGATGACAAAAACCGCCGATCAGGCCCATGCCATACATTTGACCGGCCTTTTCCTCGAAACGCCGCATCAGGAGCATTTCCCGGTAGAAGGCCGTCAATTCATCGGGCGTTGCCGTCAGTGTTTTGGGTTTCAGGGGTTTGCGCCGCGCGGCGGGTTTGCCTGCTTTGGTGATTTTCTTTGCCATATTTCAACCTATCTTCATGAATAGCGGTCAGTATCCAGTAATTTTACTAAATAAAGATTAAAAGTCATTGAAATACAAGCAAAAATTTAAATTAACTAATTTTAAGTTAATACGAAAAATTAAGCCATTGAGAATAAATCAGAAAATATATATTACTGAACAGCTACAGGTGATTGTCGGTAGCCTCCTCTAAGGAATCTCTGAACAACTTTATTGGATTGATGTTATAATATTTTGGCACCAATTGGAGGAGGTTGTTATGGATCAGCAGAGTTTTTCGTCATTGGATTATGCCCACAAGAAGAAGCGGACTAAGCGGGAGATTTTTCTGGGCGAGATGGATGCAGTTGTGCCGTGGGCACGGCTGTAGGGTCTGATTGCGCCCCATTACGTGAAGCCCCGCAAGGGCCGCCCTCAGATGCCGCTCATCGTGATGCTGCGGATTTACTTTTTGCAACAATGGTACAACCTGTCGTGATGTATGTAATCGGAAAATTTATGCAGAGGTCCCTTAAGGTTATTTACGCATTATATTCCTCTTGAATTTCTATTGTATCATTTTGTTTTTGTAGAAATTTATCAGGCCCATAGTTGAGCTGTCCTGTGTTTTGACGGGGGCGTCCGTTTCCAGTTGGGGAAGGATGTGATTGGCCAGTTCCTTGCCAAGCTCCACTCCCCACTGGTCAAAGGAGCAGACTCGCCAGATGATACCCTGGACGAAAATCTTATGCTCATAAAGCGCGATCAACGCGCCCAGAGAATGAGGGTCAATCCGTTTCAGCAGGATTGTATTGGTGGGCCGGTTTCCCTGATGGACCTTGTGAGACACCAGATTATCAATGTAAGATTCTGACTTCCCCTTGGCCCGAAGTTCCTCCCGGACCTGTTCTTTGTTGATGCCGTTCATCAGGGCCTGTGTCTGGGCAATAAAATTGGCCATCAGATATTCATGATGCCCCTTGACCGTGGTGGAGCTTTCCACGGCGCCAATAAAATCTGCCGGGATGATATTTTTACCCTGATGCAGATATTGATAAAAAGCATGTTGGCCGTTGATGCCCAGTTGGCCCCAGATAATCGAACCGGTGGAATAGGAGACGTCATTACCGTCCCAATCCACGGACTTGCCATTGCTTTCCATATCCGCCTGCTGCATATAGGCGGAGAACATATGTAATGACTGGTTATAGGGCAGAATAGCCTGGGTTTGCATGCCAAGGAAGCTGCTGTTCCAGATGCCAATCAAGGCCTGAATAACGGGGGCGTTCTTTTCCAGCGGGGCGTTAAGAAAATGCTGATCCATGGCATAGGCACCGCCAAGCAATTCCTCAAAAATATCAAAGCCCAGATTGAGCGCAATGGGCAGGCCGATGGCGGACCAGAGGGAGAAGCGCCCCCCGACCCAGTCCCATAAATCATGAATGTTATTATCGGGAATGCCGAATTCAAGGGCATTGGCACGGTTTGCCGTTACGGCAATGAAATGCTTGTCCACTGCCGTTTCATCAAATGAGGAGGCCAGCAACCAGTTYCGGGCYGTTGCGGCATTGGTCAATGTCTCCCGTGTCGTGAAAGTTTTTGATGAAATAACRAATAARACCTGTTCGGGRTTTAAGGGCCGTAAAATCTGGGCAATCTGGAAACTGTCCACATTGGAGACGTAATGAACACTAACTTTGTTATCACTGTATTTACGCAGGGCTTCGGTCACCATTTGTGGCCCGAGGTTCGATCCGCCAATGCCAATATTGACCACATCGGTAATGCGCTTTCCCGAATAGCCCCGCCATTTTCCTGACCGGACATTYTCCGTTAAYRWTTTYATCTTGTCCARTTCGGAACTTACCTGATCCATCACATCGGCCCCGTCCACATGGATGGGGTCGCCGGACATATTCCGCAAAGCCACATGGAGGACAGGGCGGTCTTCTGTCACATTGATCCGGCCACCTGAGAACATGCGTGTTCGCCAGCCCGCCACATCAACATCACGGGCCAGATTGAAGAGCCCCGTCATGACCTCGTCCGTTACCAGATTTTTGGAATAATCAAAAAGAATCCCCTCAAATTGCAGAGAAAATTTATCAAACCGTTCAGGGTCAGAGGTAAACAGGTCTTTCAGGTGAAGGGATTTGGCATTCTCACTTTGGACTTCAAGAAACTGCCAGGAAACTTTATTTATATTCATTTAATGCGATCCAGGGAAGGTGTTTCAAAAATAAGTTTAACGTTAAACATAAGGCAAATCGAGATCAATATATAGTATTATTCAAAAAGATATTAKCCTRMCAGGYTGTGAGAAATTTCTCGTTCTGTGGAAAGGATTGCTTSGCCATCTTGATCAAAAAGCAAAATATCMTGAGGATTAATATTCAGCGTCAAGTGATCCGTATCCTCAAAAATATGTTGACCCTGAAGCTTTACAGTGACAGCAAATTTATCAAATAATTTTGCATAAATATAAGTTGCATCACCCAGTGTTTCCACGGCTTCGGGCATCATATCCAAAGTTATATAGCCAAGCTTGGCTATAGGCGTTATATGTTCGGGCCGCAAGCCCAATGTTACCTTGTCCCCCTTATGCAAGGCAGGGGTGTTGACCTTAAGGCAAATTTCTATGTTTTCACCCAGATTAATACAAAGCTTGTTTTTCTGGTTCTCTGTGACCTGRCCGTCGAGTAAATTTATTTTTGGGCTRCCKATAAAACTGGCGGTGAATATATTTTCCGGGTGATTATAAAGTTCAAGTGGTGATCCTATTTGCGCTATTTTCCCGCCGTCCAGTACGATAATTTTATCGGCTAGTGTCATCGCTTCTACTTGATCATGGGTAACATAAATCATAGTGCGGCCAAGCTTCTTATGCAGCTTGCYCAGTTCATGGCGCATYTGAACSCGTAACTCAGTGTCAAGGTTTGATAACGGTTCATCAAACAGAAATATTTTAGGGTCGCGCACGATGGTGCGCCCAATGGCAACACGCTGTCTTTGACCGCCGGAAAGGTGGCTGGGAAGGCGGTCCAGATAATCGCTTAGCTGCAGGATATCGGCGGCTTGATTGACTTTCTGTTCGATGTACTGCTTGCTACATTTCATATTTTTCAGACCGAAACTCAAATTCTCTCTGACCGTCATATGCGGGTAAAGGGCATAGGACTGAAAAACCATGGCGATGCCCCGTTTCGAGGCCGCGGTATGTGTCACATCATCATCGCCAATATGGATATTGCCGGATGTGACCTCTTCCAATCCTGCGATCATTCTTAATATTGTGGATTTCCCGCAACCGGAAGGCCCGACTAAAACAATGAATTCGCCTGACTGAATAGTAAAATTGATATTATGAATGATTTCAGTCTGATCATAGGTTTTAGCCAGATTTCTGACGGTTAAATTGGTCATATTTTTTAAATTTCCCTACCTCTTAGCGGTACTGTCTCTCTCTATAAGTGTCGCTTTAATGTTAATTTTTTTGGGCTGCTTGTCATCCTTGTTCAGGAGTGCTTCTGCCGCCGTGCGGCCTTTCAGGCAGGCATCCTGACGGATAGTTGTCAGGGCAGGTAACGTAGAGTTCAGGTCGTGGGGCGAGAGGTCATCAAACCCCGTTACAGAGATGCGCCTAGGGACATCCAGTCCAAGGCGCTGACATTCCTCCATAGCCCCGTAAGCCAGACGGTCTGAAAAACATATGAATGCCGTTATGTCAGGCTGAAGCTCCAGTAAATGCCGCGCGGCTTCTGCGCCGCCCTCTCTGTTGTTGGTGGTTTCACGGACCAAAATACTGTTTAGTTTAATGCCTTTGTCAGCAATGGCTTCCCGGCAGCCAATCATGCGCTGGTTAGGTACGTAATTATCTGTTTCAAGTTTGCGGTCCAGAGTGAATAAATCATGGCTTCCTTCGGTTAAAGGAAAGGTGATTATGCCRATCTTCCGATGGCCAAGCGACGTGACATGGTTCGTCATTTTGCGCATGATGCTGGCGTCATTRGTCAATAYRCTGATATGCAGGGGAGCATCAAAATCAACCACAACCGTGGGCAAACCTTTGGCAAGGGCACGTTGGGTCGTCGGGTTGTTTTTATAGGGCGCATTGAGGATGTAACCATCTACCATGGCATCCAGAGATTCGAAATTATTGAGGTCATTATTTTTTAACGGGATCAGAACAATGTTGGTTCCGCGTTCCTCACAGACCATRGCCACGCCGCGCAGGAAGGCAATATCRTGGGGGTCGGAAAAGGCATAACTGAGCTGGTCATTATAWATAATACCAATRGCGCCRCATAATCCTGTGCGYARMGAYCTGGCCGCAGGRTTTGGGCCATGGTAATTAATGGACTTGGCATAATCCAGAATTTTCTTTTGCAGCTTGCTGGAAACCTTGGCAGGGTTATTGAATGCATTGGAAACAGACGTATGGGTAATCCCCAAATCGGCAGCAATGGATTTCAGTGTGGTTTTATTTCGGTGCATTTTTACCAATATCCTTTGATAAATTATATTAATGTTCCAGACTGTATGTAATGATAGGTTTTTAATCCTGACAGTCACTGAGTTCTCTTAAATTGCAATATACATCATATGCTTTCCAATATATAGTAGTAAGAGTTTAACGTTAATTCTTGACTTAATCAATAGGTAAGTTTAACGTTAAACATAATCTATTGTATATCTGATTATTCAGGTTTGCCAGGATCAACAAAATGGGTGTCAGCAAAAGCAATGAACATAAAATCTTTACGACATATTATGACAGGCTATCTGTTGGTATGGGGGGGCATATTTTTTATGGCCGCCAATACGTATGGTGAAGATTCATTTTTGACCCAGAATACAAACCGTATCAATTCCAAAATGAACCTGCAACATTTCAATTATTTATATGCACCCATTGAGGTCGCGGGTAAGAAAATGGCTGTTGTGAATATTTATAGTGAATACCCGGATTATACTTTTGCCATTGAACCGGCAGAAGGATTTGCCTGTGTGGACGATGCGGCAAGAGCCATTGTTATGCTTGTGGAGCAGCATAAAATTCAACCTGATAAAGAGACTTTACATAAAATAAAAATGCTGGTTGAGTTTGTTTTGCATATGCAAAATGACAATGGTTATTTTAATAATTTTATCTGGCCGGACCTGTCCATCAACACCCGATATAAAACATCGGTGGCAGAACTGAACTGGTGGTCCTTCAGGGCATTGTGGAGTCTTGAGGAGGTTTATGGATTATTCTCCTCTGATGCCGACCTGACGGGCAGAATAGATAAAGCAATTGAAAAACTTATTTTCAGAATTAAAGATGATATTCCCTTATCAGATTTTAAAACCGAGATCATTAAGGGCATTGAGGTTCCCACATGGTTGCCGCATAAATATGCGGCAGATCAGGCGGCGGTTGCAATCATTGCTTTGTTGCCATATTACAAAAGACGCGAGGACAGTAGAATCCTGTCGATCATCAATGCGATGGCTAAAGGCATCATGCAAATGCAAAAGGGTGATGCGGATCATTATCCTTATGGTATGTTTCTAAGTTGGAAAAATGAGTGGCACGCCTGGGGTAACAGTCAGGCTTATGCCCTGTTGCGGGCGGGCCGGCAGCTGGACCGCCCGGCGTATATTCGCAGTGCCTTGCGGGAAGTGGATAATTTTTATCCCTTTCTGATGCGTAATGGTTTTGCTGAATCGTCAGTCTTAAAACGTGACGGGGGTAWATATTCTCAAATTCGCAAGACGCAATTTCCGCAGATAGCATACGGTATTCGGCCTATGGTATATGCGGTATCGGAAGCTTACCGGGTAACAAAGAATGAAAAATATGMCGGTCAACTGGCAAAGTTAAAGTCATGGTTCCTGGGCGATAATATTGCGGGTAGAATAATGTATGATCAGGAAAGCGGAAGGACCTTTGATGCCATTAAATCCGCMACTGAGATTAATATGAATTCCGGGGCAGAATCGACCATAGAAGCTTTGCTGGTCATGCAACGATAAGGGCAAGGGGTGTTTATGAATAATATTATCGGAATTATTTTGGTGGCAGGTCTGTTGTTATTAAACGGTTGTTCCCAGTCTGATCAAACTACAAAAGATGCCTCAGCGGGTAAAGTGATTAAATTATGGGTTGCTCCGGAAGAATCACAAGAGGCTTTTTGGAAAATTGTCGTAGAGCGATGGAATAAAAGCGGTTTAGGTCTTCCTGTGGAATTCAAGACGATACCAGCTGTGGAGAGTTCGGAAAAAGCTATTTTAACGGCCCTTGTCGCGGATAATGCGCCTGATATTTCAACGAATATATTTTCAGGATTTTCTACGCAATTGGCGGGTCTGGGCCAGTTGCAGGATCTTTCCGTGATGGATGGTTATCAGGAGCTTGTCTCGGTTCGGCATATGGAAACGATCATGCAGGATTGGGATCAAAACGGGAAAAAATATGTTTTTCCGCTCTATTCCAATCCCACATTGATATGGTGGCGCCGTGACATTCTGCAAAGACTTGGCATTACAAAAATCCCGGAAACTTATGATGACGTATATGCGTTGTCAAAACAATATGCCGCTTCTGATAATAAATATGGCATGCAGATTATGACGGGTAAAATCTGGTACGATAGATGGTTTGATTTTATTTCATTTTACTATGCCGCCTCAAATGGCAAGCCTTATGTTAAGGATGGCAGGGCCGTTTATAATAATGAAGCCGGGCTTGCGGTGCTTACATTCATGGAAACCATATACAAGAATGGCTGGACCGCTCTGGATTTTGAAAGTGATGACCCCTTAACAACAGGTCTGGTTGTGGGAGGGGTCAGGGGACCATGGAGTATTTCATTTTTTGAGCGAATGTATCCAGATACCCTGAAAAAAATCGTTGTCGGGCCTATGATAACGAAACATAAAGGCGAGGGGAAAACCTTTACGTTGGCGGATAGTAAGGGGCTTGTCATATTTAAAAGCAGTAAAGTAAAAGAGGCCGCTTTTGATTTTATTTCCTGGGTATTCAGTAATGACGAGATCAGCCTGTTATGGCTGGAAAAAACAAGCCTTCCGCCCGCACGCGGTGACTTGATGGATAATGTAATATTCAAAAGATTTTATGATACCCATCCTATGGCCAGACAATATGCCTCTTATGTTAATGTGGCCATTCCGTCAGCATTCACCCAGAGTACGATTGATGTCCAAAAAACCATGGGGTTTGAAATGATTGACCCCGTGAAGTTTGGCATAAAAACGCCGAAGGAGGCTCTTGCGGATGCCATCAGGCGTACGGATAAAATTCTGCAGGCGGAGCATTGAGCATGAAAATTGGCAATATAGATTTAGGTGAAATAAAGGAATCCCAAATAGGGGCGGCACTGGCTATTTCATTCCTGCTGTTCAATGTGGTTTTCTGGGCTTATCCGTTTATATGGCTGGTCATATTGTCTGTTACCGAATGGCGTTTTTTTGATGTGCCGACGTTCAGCGGGCTGAAAAACTTTTTTATCGTTTTAAATGATCCGGAATTTTGGCGATCAGTATGGAATGTTATCCGGTTTCTGGGATATTATGTGCCCATAGTATTGGCCTGTTCGCTTGGCTTTGCATTTGGTCTTCAGCATATTGGTCGCGGCAAGGTTTTTATTGCGCTATCTTTTTTGGTGGCGAATATATCTTCCGGCGTGGCTTATTCTCTGGTTTTTGAAAAAATCTTCAGTTCAACCGGCCCTTTAAATACATTCCTGGCGGACTGGTTTGGGTTCACTATTCCCTGGCTGTCCAGCCCCAATATGGCCATGTTGTCAATTTCCCTCGTGGTGACCTGGAAATTCGTTGGTTATTATGGCTTGATTTTATATTCGGGTCTGGTTGCCATACCGCAGGAAATATATGATGCCGCCGAACTGGATAATACAAAACCCCTTACAAAATTATTCAAAATTACGCTTCCCATGATCAACGCACAGCTTGTGATGGTATTGGTGTTCGCCATAACCGTTGCGTTTGGCATATTTACCGAACCCTATATGATCACGGGCGGTGGCCCCATGGAAAGCACTAATATGCCTTTGTTGGTCATATATGAAACGGCATTTAATCGTTTACAGCCGAGCCGAGCCGCATTAATGGCCATCATTATTGCGCTGGTCAGTTATTTAGCCATCAAAATTATGCGTAAATTTCTGGAAAAGAATGTGGAATTGGTATGATGAATATTAAGAGAATAATACCGCAAAAGACTATCGGTAGCTGGATCATCACAATTTTGATGTATATATTGGCCATAACATGGTTGTATCCATACATTTGGATGGTTATGGCATCCCTCAAGCCAACGCCGGAGATATATCATACAGGGCTGTTTTCCGGCACGTTGACCATGGACAATTATCAATTTCTGTTCGATAGTGCGGAAAAGTTAAACCGTCCGTTTCTGAGGTCTCTGTTCAACTCCTTTTTTATCACACTAACGGTCACATTTTCGGTCGTGATCTCGTCAGCTTTCATTGGTTACGCGATGGCCAAGATTGAGTTTCGTGGACGTGAGCAGATAAATAATTTCATAATATTTCAAATGGTTGTGCCCGGTATGGTGCTTATGATCCCCCTGTTTGTATTGATCAAGCAACTCGGATTGATCAATACATATTCCGCGATGATATTGCCGGTCATGATGTCGGGTTGGGGAATATTTATGATTGCTCAGTCCTTTAAGGGCACACCAAATGATTATATAGATGCCGCAAAGCTGGACCGGGCGAGCTTGAGGCAGATTATATTCAACCTTATGGTCCCCCTTAACAAGGCTATTGTCGCAATCGTGGCATTATTTACCTTCACCGGTACGTGGGACAATTTCATGTGGCCCCTTATTGTCATGTCGGACGTTGACAAGATGCCGCTATCGGTATTGCTCGCAACCTTCAGCAAACAATATGGCACCGATGTTGGCCCCGTGATGGCGGGGTCGGTACTGCAGGCTCTCCCACTTGTGCTGTTGTTTATTATTTTCCGCAAATATTTTTTACAGGGAATGTCACTTTCTTTGAAGTGATTTGAAATATATGGTGTCAGAGACAAAACATAAATGGTGGCAGGAAACGGTCTTTTACGAGATTTATATGGCCAGCTTTCAGGATAGTAACGGCGATGGGATTGGTGATTTCAGAGGGCTGACAGATCGCTTGGACTATTTGCAGGATCTGGGGGTCAATGGTCTGTGGATAACACCATTTTATCCCTCGCCCAAGGTGGACAACGGCTATGATGTCGCAGATTATTTTAATGTAGACCCGGACTTTGGCAACCTGTCTGATTTTGACAATTTTATTGAGCAGGCTCATGCGCGAAATATAAAGGTTATTATTGACGTGGTACTCAACCATGTCTCAACAGAACATTTATGGTTCAAGCAAGCCGTATCTGACCGCAAGAGTAAATATCGGGATTATTTCTTTTTTCAGGATGAGCCAAATGGGCGGGAATCTTTTTTCGGCGGCTCAGCGTGGCAAAAGGAAGCGGACGGCCCTCAGGTTTATTATCATAAATTTGCCCCGGAGCAGGCGGACCTCAACTGGCAAAACAAAGCGGTCAGGGAAGATATGCAGGCTGTGCTGAAATTCTGGCTGGACAGGGGCGTTGACGGGTTTCGTTTTGATGTGATTAATTTTCTGTCCTGCAACGGTGTTGGAGAGGAAAATTCAAGCGATGTTAGTGGCAAACAAATTCACAGCCATGACATAGATCAGCCGGGAATTTTTGAGTGTATTTCAGAAATCTGCACTTTTGTCAGGGACTATAGCAAGGACTGCTTTCTGGTGGGTGAGGTGGGCCATGAGGAATTGTCGAAGCTGGTGCCCTATCAAAGTGATGACCTGCTGGACGTTGTCTTTAATTTTAATCTGGGGAGCATTGCAAGCTTTGACATTGGCAATGTTCATGAGCAACTGGTCGCTATGGAAGATCGGCAGGGCGGCTTGCCAACAATATTTTTCAACAGTCACGAT
Organism: Alphaproteobacteria bacterium; assembly: GCA_002749135.1. GTDB lineage: Bacteria > Pseudomonadota > Alphaproteobacteria > Sphingomonadales > Emcibacteraceae > Paremcibacter. Next base: position 29,179 of record NVVY01000028.1, read on the forward strand.
ATGCCCCGGTCTATGAGCCGGCTTTGCCAAAATAATGCCGCGCATGCCGCTGCATTGGCGGCACTTACATTAACGGCCAGAGGGGTCAGTTTCCTGTATTTTGGCGAAGAAATCGGCCTGGCTGATTTTATTCCGGAAAACATTCATGAGATGCGGGATGTTCAGGCCATAAACCATTATCAACTAGCCTTAGACGAGGGTAAGACCAAATCACAGGCCTATGGCAGGGCACTGAAAGAATGTCGCGATAAATCGCGTTTATATATGCAGTGGAATAGTCATAAATTTTCCGGTTTCAGCAGCTCAATACCTTGGATAGGTGAGGGCGCACCCAACAGCAATATGCCCAATGTTGAGGCGCAGATCAATGATCCAGACAGCCTGTTGCATTGGTATAAGATGTTAATTGCACTACGCCGGGAGTGCCCGGCCCTTAACCTTGGCCGTTATGATGTTTTATCATTGGACAAGGGGTTATTGACTTTTGTACGCCGTTGGCAAAATCAGATACTTCACATCATGATAAATTTCTGTGATGTGAAATATGCCTTTAATCACAACCCGTCCCACGAAGTGCTGGCCAGCAAAGGGTTAAACCTTGGCGAACCGGATTTTCTATTGCCTTTTGGGACACTAATCACCAGAGAAGTACAAGATGTTTGTTAAACGTTCAAAATTTAATCCAATAATTACGCCAGATATGGTCAAACCCAGCCGGAAAGATTTTAAGGTCGATGGCACGTTTAACGCGGGGGTCATAGACTATAATGGTGAAACCATCATGTTGCTCAGAGTTGCTGAGAGTATGCCAAGCGCTATTGAGAATGAAGTCAAAGTACCTGTGTTGGTTGAGCGGAATGGGGTGTGGGAAATTACCGTCAAAGCATTCCAGCGGGATAACCCTGAGTATGATTTTTCTGATCCAAGGAGCATAGTATCGCGCGAAGATCCTAATCAGGTCTATCTCACCTCATTATCGCATATTCGTCTGGCACGAAGTACAAATGGCGTGGATTTTACCGTTGAGGATGATGCGTTTATCTTCCCTGATAACAGATACGAAATTTACGGTTGCGAAGACCCAAGGGTGACACAGATTGAGGGTGTTTTTTATATAAATTATTCATCTATATCTGACCTCGGGATCAGCACGTCTCTTGCGCAGACGACTGACTTTTGCCAGGTGGAAAAATTAGGCGTCATTTTTGCGCCGGATAACAGAGATATCTGCTTCTTCCCGGAGAAAATAGATGGCTATTATTGGTTGCTTCATCGTCCGGCACCATTACATCTTGGCAAACCTGAAATCTGGCTGGCAAAATCGCCCGACCTCATTCATTGGGGCGACCACAGGATATCGGTGGAATGCTCGGATAATGACTGGGATCAAATGAAAATAGGCGGCGGCGCGCCTCTGCTCAGAACCGACAAAGGATGGCTGCAAATTTACCACGGGGTGGATAATACGCAACGTTATTGTCTTGGGGCTTTGTTGCTGGATATTAATGACCCAACCAAGGTCATAGCCCGTATGCGCAATCCAATTATGGAACCCCGGGAGAAATATGAAACCGAGGGCTTTTTCGGCAATGTCGTATTTTGCTGCGGCGCCATAATAAGGGACGATGAACTTTATATCTATTATGGTGCAGCGGACGAAGTTATGGCATTGGCGACTATTGGTTTGAGTGAAATATGGGACCATCTATCAGTATAACAAGTCAACCAAACACATATCACAAGAAAATTTAAAGACAAAATTATGAGTAACAAAGATATAAAGCGTGCCTCTGCGCTGTTTTCCGAATATCAACCGGGCCGCAATAGGGATAAAAATAATACGGGTAAAATACATTTTACGGGCGTTGGGGGGTATGATGTTTATAATATTACGGCCCCTTTTGCCTCTGCGAACAAGACTGTTATCGCGGGGCGCGTTGAACCCAGAGATCAGGAAAATTCAACCGTTATATTTTTCGAGGAAAATGACGGTGTCTGGACGCCAATTCCGGATGCACCAATCTTTGAACTGCAGGATCCGTTTGTAACTGTAATTCACAATGAATTGGTCTTTGGCGGCGTGGAAATAGAAGAATATGAAGGACGGTTGATATGGAAAACAATTTTTTATCGTGGGACGGATATATTTAGTCTGACTGAATTTTTTCAGGGCCCGGTTGGCATGAAGGACATTCGTTTGTGTGATCTCAACAATGGCAGTATTGGTATTTTTACCAGACCTCAAGGCCCGATTGGAGGCCGGGGAACCATAGGTTATGCCCAAGTCAATCAATTAGAGCAGTTAACAGTGGATGTCATAGAAAGTGCCACCCTGCTGGAGGGCATGTTTCATCCTATGGATTGGGGCGGCGTTAATGATACCTGCTTATTGGATAATGGAGAGATCGGCGTGCTGGCCCATGTGGCTTGTTACGAAAATGACCGGATTGATCTGGAAAGGCACTATTACGCCACTTCCTTTATTTATAGTCCGGCTCGAAAGCAATGCAGGGATTATAAAATTATCGCAATCCGGGACCAGTTTGAAGACGGGCCAGCCAAGCGAAAAAGCTTGTCAGATGTGATATTTTCTTCCGGGTTAAGGTGGGTTGACGGCAGGACGATTCTCTATGCAGGGGTGTCAGATACAGAAGCTCACTGGATCGAAATAAACGATCCTTTTCAATCCGCAAAATAATAATATTGCTTTTAAAGTTTGATAGCTTCAAGCATTTTTCACTTATTGTGTTTAACGTTAAACTTTTCTCTTGATTTCATTTTTGTTTAACGTTAAACTCCATACAAGGTTAAAATTTTACATTAATATAACTTATAGGGAGATTTTTAATGAACGACTTAACGATAAAATTCAGACATATCTTGATGGGCTCAGCGGCCTTGTTGGCTTTTACAGTCCCGCAGGTATATGCGGCAGACGACAAAGCGGCCACAGATGATGATACTGAGCTGGAAGAAATAGTTGTCACGGGTATACGCGGCAGTCAGATGCGCGCCATGCAGACCAAACGTAATTCAGATAGTATTGTGGACAGTATTGCGGCTGAGGACATGGGGAAATTTGCGGATGCAAATATTTCGGAGGCTCTGCAGAGAATTCCGGGTGTTACCATTGCACGCAACGGCGGCGAGGGGCAGTTTATTACCGTGCGTGGTATGGGGCCCGCTTTTAATACGGTGCTGTATAATGGTCGTGTTCTGGCGACAGAAAATGATGGCCGTGAATTCAGCTTTGACGTTATTCCTGCGGAGTTGATCAATAGCGTAGGAGTCTTCAAGACTGCGGTGACCAGCATGGTTGAAGGTGGCATTGGCGCGACAGTTAACATGAAAACAGCGCGTCCACTGGACCGTGAAGGCTTTCATGGTGCGATGTCGGTTAAAGGGCTTTATGAGGCCAACCGCAAAAGCACCCAGCCGCAGTTTTCAGGGATATTAAGCAATACCTTTATGGACGGAAAATTTGGTGTTCTGGGATCATTTTCTTACAACAAACGTGACTTCCAGAATGAGCGCGTGTTTACCGATGGTTTTGAAGCGAACCGGACCATTGATTTTAATAATGATGGCACACCGGATTTTACCGGCGTTTCCCTGCCAACTTTTACCAGCTTTGATGTTGATCGAAGCACCCGTGAACGGACCAGTGGCGCAATTACATTACAGATGCAGGCCAGTGATGATTTGCTGATAACCCTTGATGGGCTTTATTCCAAACTGGATGTGAATGCGAGTAGTCGCTCCCTTTTCTTCTTTGGTGGTCCTGGTGACATAATCCAGGCTACGGTGGATGCGAATGATACCGTAACCAGTTACAAGGGCACTATTAATGAGAGAATTGTTACCTTTGTGCGGCCACGTTTTGCCAAAACCCGTGAAGTAGGGTTTAATGCAGAATGGCAGGCAAACGATAATCTCTCCGCTGTTTTTGATGCGGCCTATTCAAAATCAACGGATACCACAGCGGGCAATCAGGCCTGGTTTGATACCAATCTTAATACCTTTGATCCGACCAAGATAACTTATCAACAGTCTCCATCAGGTTTGCCGTCATACACCAATGTTGGTGATCTGAGCGATACCTCCAAGGCCACATTCGGCTGGTTCACCTGGGAAGGCAGAAGCATCAAGGACGAAACCTACCAGTCAACCTTTGACCTGGCCTATGATTTTGATGATGCGGGTATCCTGACCTCAGTTGGTGCAGGAGTCAGCTATGCTCAACGTGAAAAAATCAAGACTGTAGCCAAAACACCGGGAAATGTTCAGTGTCTGTTCTGTGGGGTGCCGCTTCCACAAAATCTGTTTTTTACTGTAAGCAGTAAATTACTTAACGATGGCTTGTCCGATAACAGTTTCCCATCCTACTCGGTTACTGAGGTGGAGAAATATTTCTTATCTGATGCAGGGCTTAATGCCGCTGCGGTGAATAAGGCCGGCGACGGGGCGGATACTGCAGCAATAGCTGTGGCGCTGACAGATATCAAGGCAACAATTGCCGCTAATGGCGGTACACTGGGTGTGCAGCCGGTTCTGGGGTCCGGCGGGGGCGTCAAGGAAAAAAATTACAGTGCTTACATTCAGGCAAATTTTGAAGGAAACCTTGGGGAGACACCTTGGTCCGGCAATATGGGACTGCGCTATATCCGGAGTGATGTCAGGTCTACTGGCTTTGGACAGGAACTGTTACGGATTGATACTCCGGCCAATAGTGACCCTGTGCCGGTATTCTCCGAGGCTATGCCTATAGCGGAAACGGGATCATACCACGTCTTGTTGCCCAATGTGAATGTCAAAGTTGATGCCTCTGACAATATTGTGTTGCGCTTCTCGGTTGCCAAGACTCTCACCCGGGCGACGTTGAGTGACCTGACCCTTGCCCGGAATTTTAATGTGCGGGCGAGAGAACGGAGTGTATCCAGTGGCAATCCGGCATTGAAACCGCTGATTGCATGGAATTATGATACAAGTATAACCTGGTATATTGATGATGTCAGCTATCTGAGTGTCGCCTGGTTCCGTAAAGATCTTTCCGGTGGATCATCAAGGGTGACCCAGACCGTTCAACTTCTTGGATTTGACTTTTTCTCCACCCGTCCGGAAAATAAAGGAAATGGTGTTGTCAACGGCGTTGAATTGACCGCACAATATACCTTTAGTAACTTGCCAGCCCCCTTTGATGGTTTGGGTGTTCAGGGCAACTACACCAAAGTGACAACGGGCGATGGCACAGACGGACAGTCAGAATCCTACAACGCGGTTGGCTTCTATGAGAAAGGCCCGATTCAGGCCCGTATCGCCTATGCTTATCGTGCCGGATATCTCGCCTCTGCCGCCGCGAACCGCGGTCAGCCCAAAAGTATAAGGGCTTACGGTCAGTGGGATGCCTCTGTCAGTTATGATCTGCCGTTTTATGGCGTTACCGTATTCGCCGAGGCGATCAATATAACCAATGCCCGGTCACTAGCTTTCTCAGTCTTTCAAAACCGGGTGATTCAGCTTGAGGATACCGGCGCGCGTTATTCCGCAGGTGTCCGCGTGAGTTTCTAAGCGGGGTCATTGCGCTAAAACAATAACAGGAACGGCAGGGCAAAGGGCCTTGCCGTTTTTTTTTCGTTCACCATGGATATAAATAATGCGTTCTGACACCAATCAATATTCTGAAAATATTTTAGCCGGCGGCCTGGAAGCAGGCGGTACCAGATTTAATTGCGTTATGGGACGCGGTAATGGTGACATCATTGCCCGGCAGACTTTTCCAACCACCGGCCCACAGGAAACACTGGCCCGTGTCGCTAATTTTTTTGAACAGGGTATTTCCGTTCATGGCCCGATACAGGCTCTGGGTATTGCGCATTTTGGCCCGATTGAGATCAACAGGGACGCTAAAAATTACGGAAAAATTCTGGCAACCACAAAGGCCGGATGGTCCCATATTGATATTGTGGGCTATTTCTCCGGTATTTTTGACTGTCCTATCGCCTTTCAGAGTGATGTCAATGGCGCCGCCATAGGCGAATATCATTTTGGGGCCGCCAAAGACTGTGATAATTTTGTTTATATTACCGTTGGAACAGGCATTGGGGGCGGCGTTTATGTTAATGGGGCGTTGTTGAATGATCTGGGCCATCCGGAAATAGGCCATATGCTGGTGCCTCATGATTTGGCACAGGACCGCTTTAAGGGCTCTTGCCCTTATCACGGGGATTGTCTGGAAGGTCTGGCATCCGGTTCTGCGATTAAGGTGCGGTGGGGACGTCCGGCTGAAGAACTTGAACCGGATCATCCCGCATGGGAACTCGAAGCGCAATATCTGGCCATTTTATGTGTCAATTTGACCTATTGTTACGCTCCTGAAAAGATAATTATGGGCGGCGGTGTTATGCATCAGAAACATTTATTCCCCCTAATTCGACAATATTTCATGTCAAAGATGCAGGGATATGGACCTCCGTTCAATGCCACGACCATAGAGAAATATATTGTGCCGACCCGCCTTGAAGGGGACGCCGCAACCAAAGGAGCTTTGATATTAGCCCATCAAGCCCATGTAATGAGTTTGAAATAATGCAGATTTTGAATAAAGATATTTCTCAGCCTAATTTCCGCTCGAAGGCGTTTCTGGCTGATCATGTGCGGTCAATATTGAGTTTTTATTACCCGCAATGTATTGACGCATCGGGGGGCTATTTCCAGCATTTTAAGGCGGATGGAAAAGTCAGTAGCAGCAATAGTCAAAAACATCTGGTGAGCAGCAGCCGCTTAACGATAAATTTTGCCGCCTGCGCAAAACAATTTTCTGACCCGGATTTTCTGGAGGCGGCACGGCACGGCGTAGCCTTCCTGCGAAAGGGTCATCGCAATGCCAAAACCAGGGGATATGCGTGGATACTTGAGGATGGGCAGGTCAGGGACGGTGATAACTATTGTTACGGCGCCGCTTTTGTTCTGATGGCCTATGCCCGAACCTATGGGGCCGGGGCTACGGAAATATACGATTATATTGAAGAGACATTTCAGTTTATGGAGCGTCATTTCTGGCGGGAAGAAGATCAGTTATATGTTGACGTTATGGATGTGGACCTGAAAGCAGTATCCCCATACCGGGGGCAAAACGCCAATATGCATTGTTGTGAGGCTTTGATTAGTGCCTATGAGGCGACCGGAGAAAAGCATTATCTGGACCGTGCTATTACCCTTGCCAAACGGATCACTGTGGAGCTTGCTGCGCAATGTGACGGCAAGATATGGGAGCATTATAATGATCACTGGCTTGTTGACTTTGACTATAACGCCGGGGATACAGAGAACAAACTCCGCCCCTGGGGATACCAGCCGGGTCATTTTACTGAATGGGCCAAGTTGCTGTTGCTGATCAATAAACACAGCCCTCACGACTGGTTGGGGGTCCGGGCAAAGGCCCTTTTTGACAAGGCGTTGGAGGTGTCTTTTGATCGTGATTACGGCGGGCTTTATTATGGCTTTTCACCTTCAGGAGAGATATGCAGCAAGGGTAAATATAGTTGGGTGCAGGCAGAAACTATCGTTGCCGCCGCTTTGCTGGCCACACAGCAGGAGAACCGCGTATATTGGTGTATTTATCATCAATTCTGGCAGTATGCCTGGACATATATGATTGACCATGACCAAAAATGCTGGCACCGTAACCTGACGCATGACAATAAAACCATTGCCCCCTCATTGGTCGCAATGGGCAGAACTGATTATCATTCTATCTGCTCATGTATCGAAATTATTAATTTATTATCCGAGTGAAGAACGTTAAGTTCTTATGTATTTTAGAAGGTAGTCATTATGACATTACTCACCTGTTTTAAAGCCTATGATATTCGTGGGCAGCTTGGTGAAGAACTTAATGAACAGATCGCTTATCGTATCGGGCGGGCGTTTGGGGAGTTTCTTCATCCAACAGGAAAACCTAAAACGGTAGTCATTGGTGGCGATGTTCGTCAGACATCTGAGGAACTCAAGCGGGCTGTATCAAAGGGGCTTATGGAGTCGGGTATCAATGTTATCGACCTTGGCATGACGGGTACTGAAGAGATTTATTTTGCCACTAATTACTTAAGTGTTGATGGCGGTGTTGAGGTTACGGCCAGCCACAACCCAATGGATTACAATGGCATGAAACTGGTGCGGGARGGGTCACGGCCTATCAGCTGTGATAACGGCCTCTTGGRTATTCARCGCATTGCGGAGGAGAATATTTTTTGTGAGCCGGAAATCAAGGGATATCTAACAAAAAAATCTGTTCTTGATGCTTATATTGATCATTTAATGACCTATGTTGATGTTTGTAATTTTAAGCCGCTTAAACTGGTGGTTAATGCGGGTAACGGGGCGGCGGGACCTGTGGTTGATGCGTTAGAAAATCGTTTTAAAACCTTAAATATGCCCATAGAATTGGTTAAGGTAAATCATGAACCGGACGGAAATTTTCCCAATGGTATCCCAAACCCCATGCTCGTTGAAAACCGCGAAGATACACGTAATGCCGTGTTGGAGCATGGGGCCGATATGGGTATCGCATGGGACGGTGATTTTGACCGTTGTTTCCTGTTTGATGAACAGGGCCAATTCATTGACAGCTATTATATCGTTGGCCTGTTGGCAGAGGCTTTTCTGCAAAAATATCCCGGTGAGAAAATYATATATGACCCACGTTTGATCTGGAACACTATTGATCTTGTRAMCGCAATTGGCGGACAGGCAATTCAGTCYAAATCAGGGCATTCTTTTATGAAAGACCGGATGCGCCGCGAGAATGCAATTTATGGCGGCGAAATGAGCGCTCATCATTATTTTCGGGATTTCGCCTATTGTGACAGCGGGATGATCCCCTGGTTGCTGGTTGCTGAAATGATGTCGACGAAGAATRTGCCTCTTTCCGAGATGGTCTCGGCCCGCATTCTGGCCTATCCYTCATCAGGCGAAATAAATAGCGAGATTGAAAACCCCCAAATGGCTATTCGGCGGGTGCAGGATCACTATGAGGACGGCGCCCTTGGTATTGACCATACGGATGGTATCAGTCTTGAGTTTGATCAGTGGCGTTTTAGCCTCAGATGTTCCAATACCGAACCTGTGGTCCGCCTGAAYGTSGAAGCGAGRGGGGATATTGCATTGATGGAGGTAAAAACYCGYGAGATTTTAGCCCTTCTTCGCCAAGGTTCAAACCGTGCTATTAATATGGAGAAGAAGYGAAAGGCATTAGGCAGTGTTTTTTGACTGATCATGATTATTATGATGTAAAGGTGGTTACAGATGGATRAATTATGCAGGAAGATAGTTGTCGTAGGGGGMGGCAGTGCCGGTTGGTTRCTTGCGTCCCGGCTCGCRAAAAAACTGAATGTGAAAGATAATGCAGCCTTTTCTGTCACAGTCATAGAATCTCCTGATGTGAATATTGTCGGCGTCGGTGAGGGGACATGGCCAACTATGCGTCAGACCTTAAGAAAAATTGGCGTTAAGGAAACGGATTTTATGCGTGAGTGTTGTGCCGCCTTCAAGCAAGGAACAAAATTTGTCGGTTGGCGCGATGGCGGGGATCAGGATTTTTACTATCACCCCTTTGATGCRCCCGGAGGTTCCAACAGCTATAATGCGGGTGATCTCTGGCATAAATACAAGCGACCATACTCACCAGATTCTTTTTGTGCTGCGGTTTCGCCGCAATATTATTCCTGTGAGCAGGGATTGGCTCCAAAGACTATAACCCACGGTGAATATCAGGGATTTCTGAATTATGCCTATCATCTTGACGCCGTTAAACTTGTTGCTTTTTTACGCAGGCATGCGACAGAGAATCTTGGTATCAGACTTATTGAGGGTAATGTACTTGGCGTGCRAAAAGACGAAAATGGCTGGATAGATCATCTCATAACCAAAGAACACGGGAATCTGGAGGGAGATTTGTTCTTTGATTGCACCGGCTTTAATGCCCTCCTCATGCACCAAAATATGGATGTTCCCTATAGCCGTCTTGATGACACCCTTTTTGTTGACCGGGCACTCGTTATGCAGGTGCCCTATGACCATGAAACCGCACCTTTGGCATCGACCACCATATCCACGGCTCATGATGCGGGCTGGATCTGGGATATTGGMTTGTCGGACCGCCGGGGCGTTGGTTTTGTCTATTCAAGTAACCATATGAATGATGAGGAGGCTTTGGCGGGCTTGAGACAATATGTTGGTCATAAGGCAAGTTCATTACCAGACAGGCAAATTAAATTTCAGGCGCGTCGCCTCGAYAGGTTTTGGGAGAAAAATGTYRTTGCTGTRGGGCTWKCGGCGGGCTTTGTCGAACCGCTGGAGGCGGCGGCWATAANGAKGRTWKWWWSCNCKGCRSASWGSTWWTRTGWAMGWWWYYYAWSMTSWYGNCSATGYMAWRAMRYWANAKTYYYGNNNKTAWAAKGMAACNTTTMTNGGNNTATYSRRASAGRRTTGTTYAAWTTWTCWWMTTCNAYTATNWTMTGMGYWWSAGRAYAANCRGMMTTCTGGAAGGATAATAAGCGTGAATCTTCTATCCCGCAGGATTTACTGGAAAAGCTGAAGTTATGGCAATATTGCGCGCCATTTTCTCAGGATTTTTTAGCGGACTCATATGTATTCTCATGGCAAAGTTTTCAATATGTATATTTCGGAATGGGGTCGTCTTATGACAGTGCCAGCTGCAATGAGTATCCTGAAGAAAGAGTGGCTTTTCTGAAAGATTTTGACAGGACAAAAGCGATGACCAAAAAAGCTCTTGAAACGCTGCCATCTAATCGTGAATTGCTGATGAAAATCAGAGACTTTGGTCTCCAGCAAGTATAGATGCTACCGAACTTGTTATTGTTATTATAGAGAAGAAACTTATGAATGATTTTACCCGATTGAATAGTGAAGAACATAGAGGTCTGAGGCTACGGGATAATCTATCGTATGATGAAATGAAGAGCTTGAAAAATTGCCGGATTATTGCGGATGAGATTTTTTTAGCAGGCAGCAGTTTCCCTATATTCTTTATAAAAGATGAGGCGCAGGGTCAGTTTCTTCTCTCGGCGATTTTTGTTCTTCAGAATGACGGCAATCTGTTTGTCGATCAGGATGGGTGGAATGCGCCTTATTTCCCACTGAATATTAAACGGTTGCCGCTGGTATTGGGAAGGGAATTGGGGACTGTTGCTTCACATGCCCATGATATTTATATCAATCTTGGCAGTGAACAGGCTTCGGCTGTTTCCGGGGCGAGATTATTTCATGATGACGGGTCGGCAACAGATTTTTTGAACAGTAAAAAAAAGGTGTTAGAGGGGGTTGTTCAAGGGGAAGAAAAAACCAGCTCATTGATAGATTCCATATTGAAATATGATTTGATGTCCCCGTTAACGATCACGCTATCAACGGCAGAAGGCACCGGATTAATAAAGGGCTTATATGGCATTGATCATGCAAAGATGAAGTATATGGATCCGAAATCAACTATGGAATTGATTGAAGATGGGGTGCTGGAAAATATCCTGATGATGATGGCATCATATTCACAAATTGGCCGTCTCATATGGATGGAGAATAAAAAAATGTGGATGAAAAATGGTAATACACTTGGCAAAATACTGAATTATTCAATTTCCAGTGGTTAGTTTATGTAATTCTGAAGTGGTCCTGATTGTCTGAGGTGGTCCCAGAAAACTGAACAGTCTGTTAAGGTGTATCCGATTATAGATTCGGAGACAAATTATGACGAAGAGACGTCGCTTTACATCAGCTT
>NVVY01000029.1 GCA_002749135.1 Alphaproteobacteria bacterium
CCCGTGATCACCTGCCAATGCAATGATTTCCTTAGTCATATCTTTTCAAACACCGTGGTTAATACAGAAAGACTCTAATATCATAAGGTCAGGCGTTTTCCTATCATATGTGGGGGTAAAATAAAATATTCAGGATTTTTCTTTGGCAAGTACATATTTCAGCTTATTGACCGCAACACGGGTCAACTGACCCCGGCTGGCAGAGGCCGGGCCGACAATGGACACTTCACGGCCTGAAACAGGATCAACGGCGGATACCTTCATGTAAGATCCGACCTGTATGAATTCAACGAGATACTCTCCCTCACTTCTATTCATTCAGTTCTATCCTTTTTATGCCGCCTTAATGAATTTACGTACGTCAAGCCGCGCCCATACTTTTGCCAAGGCCGCAACCAGATGATCTATCATCTCATCCGTATGAAGCGGGCTTGGGGTAAAACGCAGACGTTCCAGCCCACGAGGGACTGTCGGGAAATTGATCGGCTGGACATAGATATTATATTCATCCAGCAAAATATCCGAAATCTGCTTACAGATCACCGCATCCCCCACAAACAGCGGTACGATATGGCTGATGGAAGGCATAACAGGCAAATCGGCGGCCCGCATTTTATCCTTTAACAGCTGCGCGCGTTCCTGATGACTGTCCCGCTCACTCTGGCTTTCTTTCAAGTGGCGTACACTGGCCAAGGCCCCCGCCGTAATCACCGGTGACAGAGACGTGGTGAAGATAAAGCCGGAAGCAAAACTGCGAATGGCATCCACAATATCACGGGTGGAGGTAATATAGCCCCCCATAAGGCCGTATGCCTTGCCAAGGGTGCCTTCAATCACCGTCAGGCGATCCATAAGGCCATCACGTTCCGCAACGCCGCCGCCGCGCGCGCCGTACATGCCCACCGCATGAACCTCGTCCAGATAGGTCAGGGCGTTATATTTATCGGCCAGATCACAAAATTCTTTTATGGGGGCAAAATCACCGTCCATGGAATAGACAGATTCAAAGATGATCAATTTGGGCAGTTTCGGATCGGTTGCCTGCAACAGACTTTCCAGATGACCCACATCATTATGACGAAAGATATGTTTCTGGCAGCCGCTATGACGCACACCTTCGATCATAGAGGCATGATTAAGCTCATCAGAGAAAATGACACAGCCAGGCAGTAGTTTTGCCATGGTACTGATACTGGCATCATTGGAAATGTAACCAGAGGTAAATAACAGCGCCGATTCCTTGCCATGAAGATCCGCCAGTTCCTGCTCAAGCAGGACATGTATATGATTGGTGCCGCTGATATTTCGCGTGCCGCCGGCCCCGGCCCCTGAATTTTTCAGGCTTTCTTCCATGGCTTCGATGACTTTGGGATGCTGTCCCATGCCAAGATAGTCATTACTGCACCAGACCGTAATATCCTTCACGCCGTCCGGACTATGCCAGACAGCTTTTGGAAAATTCCCCCGTTGACGCACAATATCAGTAAATACCCGGTAACGTCCTTCTTCCTTAACCACTTTCAAGGCATCAGAAAACACACGATTATAGTCCATTGCATGACCTTATTCTTTGAATATACCCCTCCCATAAATCATAAATTTCATGAGAAGAAAACTAACGCAACTATGTTGTTTTGCACATTATATGGGCTTTATCACATAAATACGGCAAAGCACAGTGTTAAATATGCGAACAACTATACCATAATATCCAGCACCGGATATTGTGTCAAATCAGGATGCAATATACTCACAGATAAGTGAATTTACTTGACGCGTGTCAAAGACGTTTAAAAAGATTGAAATCGCAATTGATCGGTCCAGAAGCTCTCCAGCTTACGTAGTGAATTACGCAGTTCGGATACGTCTTCGTCTTCGAAAACCCTTTTGTCTTTGACAACAGCCAAATTTTCGTCAAACAGATTGCCCACAAGATCACAGACTTCCTTGCCCTGATCACTGAGCCAGATACGCAGGGCGCGCTTGTCATGCTCGGCACGTTCCTGATTGATGTAACCGGACTCGACCAGCTTTTTCAGGTTGTAGGATACGTTGGACCCAAGGTAATATCCCCGGTTGCGCAAATCCCCGGCAGTCATTTCATGATCACCAATATTATACAGCAACAGGGCCTGAACACTATTCACATTGCTCATGCCCACGCTGTCCAGACGATTCTTTACAATGTCCAGCATCCTGCGGTGGAGACGTTCAATCAGGCGCAAGCATTCCAGAAAATTTAACTTTGATCTGGCTTCCGGTGTTTCATGTCCACCGATAAGACTGCTGCTATGACCTGCCAATGACATATATATAATCCCTGTAAAATTGTAATTGTCTATTTTCCAACGGGATAATTATAGTATAACAACTCCTAACAAGGTCTTAACTAACGCTAAAATCCTTTGAATGTCAGGTTAAAAAAATGAACAAAAACACACGAACCGGAAGTTATCCCGGCATCCGGCCCAGGCGAAACCGGAAAAATAGCTGGTCCCGCAGGATGGTACGGGAAAATAATCTATCCGTTGATGACCTGATCTGGCCGCTATTCATAGAGGATGGGACTGATAAAACCACAGAAATTCCGTCCATGCCCGGAGTCTGCCGCCACAGTATAGACCGGCTCATCCCCGAGGTTGAAAAAGCCGCCAAAGCGGGCATCCCTGCCATTGCCCTGTTTCCCCAAACGCCGCAGGAACTAAAAACTGATGATGGCCGGGAAGCCTTGAACCCGGACAATCTGATTTGCCGGGCCACACGGGCCATCAAGGATGCGGTGCCGCAGATCGGCATAATCTGTGATGTGGCCCTTGACCCCTACACCAGCCATGGTCAGGACGGATTGCTCATTGACGGTTATGTGAATAATGACAAAACCATTGACATTATTGTCAAGCAGGCCCTTGTCCAGACAGAGGCCGGATGCGATATATTGGCCCCGTCCGACATGATGGATGGCCGGATTGGGGCCATTCGGGCGGCTTTGGAAGATAAGGGGTATGTCAATACTCAAATCATGGCCTATGCCGCCAAATACGCCTCGAGTTTTTATGGCCCTTTCCGGGATGCGGTCGGGTCCGGCAGGAACATCAAATCCGGCGACAAGCACAGCTATCAGATGGACCCGGGCAATGGGGATGAGGCTATTCGGGAGGTGATGCTGGATATTAGCGAAGGCGCGGATATGATCATCGTCAAGCCGGGGATGCCCTACCTTGATATTATTCAACGGGTGACATCCGAATTTTCCTTCCCCACCTTCGCCTATCAGGTCAGCGGCGAATATGCCATGCTCCAGGCCGCCGCGCAGAATGGCTGGCTCGATCTTGATCAGGTGATGATGGAAAGCCTGCTTGCCTTCAAACGCGCCGGGGCCAGCGGCATATTAACCTACTTTGCCCCGAAAGCGGCCCAATTATTGAATGATGCTAATTAAGTCAGCAGATCATTTGACAGTTCATTAACCGCCTCATCCAGCTCGTAGAATGTGGGTTGCAAGTGATGTGGGATACTTTTTCGGCCAATTTCAACGGAAATCTGCGGCGCATTGCCATGCAGGTGCGAGACAATAATATCCTTGATCACATTGAAGAAATGACTTTCCTCATCAACAACCTGTTGCAATCTACCTGCTATCGGGCTGGCGATGGTATATGAAACAAGAATCCCCAGAAAAGTGCCCACCAACGCGCCGCCAATCATTTCGCCAAGTATTTCAACAGGCTGGTCAATACTGGTCATCGTTTTCACAATCCCGAGCACCGCCGCCACAATACCGAGGGCCGGGAAAGCTTCGCCGACAACACTTAAGGCATGGGCCCCTTCACTTTCTTCATGGTGGTGCTTTTCAAGGTCTTTGAGCAGAACATCTTCCACCTGATGGGGATCATCAAAATTCATGGTGGTCATCCTCAGGTAATCACAGATAAAATCAATCACATGGTGATCACCGCTTACAGTGGAAAAATTGCTAAAAATTTTACTCTCTTCGGGGTTTTCGATATGGGCTTCAAGGGCTATAACGCCCTTGGTTTTGATCAATTTAGTCAGCAAAAACATCAGGCAAAGCAGGTCCGTATAGTCCTGTGCCTTCCATTTTGCACCCTTAAAGGCATGACCAAGTCCTGACATACCTTTTTTTGCGATACCACCCATATTACTCACAAGATAGGACCCTATGGCCGCGCCACCAATGACCATTCCCTCCAACGGCAAGGCATGAAGGACGATGTCCATATTACCGCCGCCAATAATGAAACCGCCAAATACCATCCCCATAGTGACGATTATACCAACAATAATTAGCATATTATTTCAAGCCTCTTTAAATACCCATAAAATATTTGATCAGGATTCGGGCGTTGTTCCCTGTATGGGACAATTATAGGAAAAGACTGTTAAAGAAGTCTTAGTTACAGAAAATTTGAATAAAAATAATATTTTGGACTTTTCAGGTCATAGACCATATATGGTACTGTATATGCACAGCTTTTATTTTTGGACTTGAAATGAACGTGACCAACCAGCAGATAACATTTAATGATATTCAAAACGCTGCCAAGGCCCTTAAGGGGGCCATTGTCGCTACCCCCCTGAATATATCAAGAACCCTTTCCAAAATGACTGGCGCGGAAATTTATCTCAAGTTTGAAAACCTGCAATTTACAGCCTCTTTTAAAGAACGTGGTGCCTTGAACAAGCTGGTTAACCTGAGTGATGCCCAAAAACAAAAAGGCGTTATTGCCGCCTCTGCGGGTAATCATGCACAGGGGGTTGCCTATCACGGCAGCCGGCTTGGCATCCCCACCACCATCGTTATGCCCGTTAACACACCCTTTGTAAAAGTCAGCCAGACCAAGGAGCATGGGGCAAATGTTGTGCTGTTCGGTGAGCGGTTTGACGATACCGCGCAGCAGGCGCTTAAACTGGCCAAAGAACAGGAATTAACCCTGCTTCACCCCTTTGATGATTATGATGTGATCGCCGGTCAGGGCACCATTGGTCTGGAAGTGATGGAATCCTGTCCGGACCTTGACATTATTCTGGTGCCAGTAGGCGGCGGCGGACTGATCAGTGGCATCGCCATTGCCGCGAAACATATCAACCCGGATATAAAAATCATTGGCGTTCAGGCGGAACGCTTCCCGTCCCTGCACCGGGCGGTTAATAACAATGACTATATCCCCAAAGGCTCCACATTGGCCGAAGGCATCGCGGTAAAAACCATTGGCGAAAAAACCTATAAAATCTGTAAAGACATGGTGGATGACATTCTACTGGTCAGTGAGGATGCGTTGGAAAAGGCCGTTTGCATGTTGATGACTATCGAGAAAACAGTACCGGAAGGGGCCGGGGCCGCCCCCCTCGCCGCCATCAACAGCTATCCTGAGGTATTTAAAGGCAAGAAAGTCGCCATGATTGTCAGCGGCGGTAATATTGACCCGCGTTTGCTGGCTTCCCTGCTTATGCGCGGGTTGGTTCGGGAAGGCCGCATTACCCGTCTGCGGGTGGAATTGCTGGACGTGCCGGGCGCGCTGGCACAGATCACAAAAATTATCGGTGACCTTGGCGGTAATATCATTGAAGTGTCCCATCACAGGCTGTTCACGGAACTGCCGGCAAAAGAGACCTATTCCAATGTGACGCTGGAAACCCGGGACAGGACCAATCTGGAAGATATATTGACCGGGCTACGCGGGGCTGGCTTTACCGTACATATCAATCGTTCTTCCGACCTGTAAACATTATTTTAACCTTAGAGACCCATTATGGCGCTGTAACGCGTTAACTATGTTCTCAAGGTGATGATTTATGGCGGATGATGTACGCCCAATAATAATAAAACGGATTACAAAAGTATCCGGCGGTGCCCATGGCGGGGCCTGGAAAGTGGCCTATGCCGACTTTGTAACCGCGATGATGGCTTTTTTCCTATTACTCTGGCTACTCAATTCCACGTCGAAAGAACAAAAAGAAGGGCTGGCGGATTATTTTACGCCAACATCCGCTTCGACCAATTCTTCCTCTGGGTCCGGGGGTATTCTGGGTGGTATTTCCCTCAATACGGACGGCGCTCAGGCAAGTGCGGTTACGGTATCCATCCCGACCACAACCACAAAAATAAACGCTGAGGAAGATGACGATAGCAAGGAAAAAGCTGAAAAAAATAAATATGCAGAACAGGTGGCAAAAAAAGAACAGGCTTATTTTGAAAAAATGTCTAATGACCTCAAGGTTGCCATTCAACAGAATCCGGAACTTTCAGAATTGAAAGATCAGGTCCTTATTGATATTACCGAAGAAGGTATGCGCATTCAGCTTGTCGACAAGGATCATCGGGCCATGTTCCGCCCTGGCACAGCAGATTTATATCAATATGCCAAAAAGCTGATTCGTAAAATCTCAACTATTGTTGTAAAAATGCCAAACCGCATCTCCATCTCCGGCCATACCGATGCCAAACCCTTTACCAGTAAGGCCAATTATTCCAATTGGGAATTGAGCGCAGACCGGGCAAATGCCACCCGCAGAATTTTGAGCAGCTCTGGTGTCTCAGCCAATA
The DNA here is from genome assembly GCA_002749135.1 of Alphaproteobacteria bacterium. Classification (GTDB taxonomy): domain Bacteria; phylum Pseudomonadota; class Alphaproteobacteria; order Sphingomonadales; family Emcibacteraceae; genus Paremcibacter. The sequence goes on from NVVY01000029.1 coordinate 6,566, forward strand.
GAATAGCCGAAGTTCTGGGTAAGGCCTCCACCGAACCCCTGCTTCCTGACCGGCCAATGCGCGCGGAAAACAGACGCGTAACGATTTTGTTATTGCGCGAGTCCCCAACCCTGCCCCCGGATTTCATGTAAAGCCTACACGATCCAAAAACAGTTTCGTTTTTTTCAGCGACAGCATCAAGCATGCTTGCTATGATGTTGATTATGAACAAAATACATAAATGGAATGTATTTTAAACCAAGGGGCCAGTTCGGGAAAAACTATATGGAAATGTTACAGCCTTCCATTCAGATGTGGGTCACTTTCGGCGTTATTTTTGCCGCCATAATTTTCTATGGGCTGGACAGAATTTCCATGGAGATTACCTCACTGGGCACTCTTTCCATATTGCTGGTTCTGTTTCATTTCATGCCGGTTTATGATGATAGCGGGGTCAATCTTCTTGGATTAAAGCAATTGCTGGCGGGATTTGCCGATCCGGCCTTGATCACCATTCTTGCCTTGCTGGTCATTGGGCAGGGAATGGTTCAGACCGGGGCATTGGAAACCCCGGCACAGATCATCGTAAAACATGGCATATCACGGCCCAAACTGGTCATATTTGTCTGCCTGATCGCGGTGATGATCATCAGCGCATTGCTGAATAATACACCCGTTGTTGTGATATTCATTCCGATCATGATCACCCTGATGGACAAGATGAACAAGTCCGCCGGGCTTGTACTTATGCCGCTCAGCTTTGTGGCCATCCTTGGCGGCATGACAACCCTGATCGGCTCCAGCACCAACCTTCTTGTGGCCGGTGCCTATAAAGCTCAGACAGGGCAAGTGATAAATTTCTTTGATTTTACCATTCCTGGATTATTTCTGGCCGCTATTGGCCTGCTCTATGTCACAATCATCGCCCCGCTAATTTTACCTAAGAATCTTTCCACTGCCGATGACAACACTCAAATTATTTCCGGCAAACAATTTATTGTTCAACTTGACCTGATAGAGGGGAATTCCCTGATCGGCAAGAAATCCATTGCCGGTATGTTCCCCGACCTGCCGCGTATGACCGTTCGGCTGGTACAGCGCGGGAGCAAAGTATTCCTCCCCCCCTTTGACGATATAGAATTTCAGGATGGGGACTGTATCATTCTGGCCACCACCCGCGCGGTATTATCGGAAAAACTGTCCAAAGATCCCGGCTTGTTGCGCGGCATTCTAACAGCCACCAACCCGGACGACATGAAGATTGAGCCTATTGAAAATCCCCGTGGCCAGAAAATTGCCGAGGTTATCGTTGCTCCCGCTTCCCGGCTGGACGGGCGCACATTGGAACAGGTGGGTTATCACCTGCAAGGGGGGTGTAAAGTATTGGGTATTCAGCGGCGCTCACGCATGATTCGCAGCTCTATGGATGATATTCGTCTGGAAGCCGGGGATATTCTGCTGGTGATCGGTACTTCCAGCCAGATTAATGCCCTGCGCACCAACAAGGATGTGTTGCTGATGGAATGGTCCACCCAAGAGGTCAAAGTCCGGTCCGACAGCTGGAAGGCATTGGGTATTTTCGCTGGTGTGGTCGCCTTTGCCGCCACTGGCATTATTCCCATCCCCATTACGGCGACCTTTGGCGCTTTTCTTATGATTGCGCTGGGATGCCTTAATATTCGTCAGGCCAGCCGTGCCGTTGACCGCCGTATTTTCCTGCTGATCGGCGCGGCACTGGCCATGGGTACCGCTCTGCAAGCCACCGGCGGCGCGTCTTATCTGGCAGAAAGTCTGATCCATATCTTTGAAGGCTCAAGTGTCGCTATCACCCTGTCGGCTTTCTTTCTGCTCATTGCAATACTCACCAATATGCTGAGCAATAATGCCACAGCGGTGCTTTTCACGCCCATCGCCGTCAATATGGCCAATCAGCTGGGCGTTGATCCGATGGTGTTTGTCACCGCGGTTATTTTTGCCGCCAATTGTTCCTTTGCCACGCCTATGGGGTATCAAACCAATCTTTTGGTTATGGGGCCGGGTAACTATAAATTTAAGGACTTTATGCGGGTTGGCGTCCCTCTGATCCTAATATTATGGCTGAGTTATTCACTCTTTGCACCGTGGTATTATGATCTATACTAAATTTCAGTCTTTATTTACTTATGTTTTTTATCATATGATGTAGATGTAACACTCATACGGAAAGAATATAATTGACCAACCAGTCCTCACAATTCCCCAGGTTCTATGTAACCGCGCCTAATATCTGTCCCTATCTTAAAGGGCGGATGGAACGCAAAGTTTTTACGGAACTGGATGATTTAAACCCGGAGGGCCTGCACGAATCAATGGCCAGAATAGGCTTTCGCCGCAGTCAGGATATTGTCTACCGCCCGAGCTGTGATCTTTGTTCGGAATGCAAATCGGTCCGCATCCCGGTGTCTTCCTTTACCCCAAACCGTACGCAGCGCCGCCTGATAAATATGAATTCTGACCTGACCGCCAAAATAATACCCAACAAGGCAACCGAAGAACATTATCAGCTTTTAACTGAATATCTCGCAAGGCGGCATACGGACGGCGGCATGACCAATATGTCATTTGATGAATATGTTAGCATGGTGGAATCCAGCCCCGTTAATACCTGCCTTATTGAGTATAGATTGCCCGGCACCGGTAAGGATACCCTGATAGCCGTGGCCCTGACCGACATCATGGCCGAGAGCCTGTCGATGGTTTATAGCTTTTTTGAGGTTGGCGAGGACTTCAAAAAAAGAAGCATCGGCACCTATCTTATTCTGGACCATATCGCCCGCGCCCGGCAGATGGCCAAACACCATGTTTATTTGGGTTACTGGGTAAAGAACAGCCCCAAGATGGCCTATAAAAAGAATTTTCACCCGCTGGAAATTCTTGAACCCGAAGGCTGGTTTATCTCTAAAAAACCTTAACCTGTTGTCTTGTCTTTATGAGCAGTATATCTATACTCATAAATATACAGGGACAAAATCATACAGGGGCCTTTCAGATGAAAAGACGTACATTCCTTACGACAACGGCTGGCGGCGCGGTAGCCACAGCGGCGGGCCTGTCGGCTCCGGCCTATGCTACGGGTAAGCGCAAGCTAAAAATGGTCACCACTTGGCCCAAAAAATTCCCCGGCCTTGGTACGCGCGCTGAGGAATTTGCCAAGGACATAGAAACAGCCACAGATGGCCGAATTCGAATCAAAGTCTATGCCGGTAATGAGCTGGTGCCGCCTCTGGGGGCCTTTGATGCGGTGCGCGGCGGCAAAGCGGATATATATCACGGCTCCGAATATTACTGGCAGGGCAAACATAAAGCCTTTTCCTTCTTCACCGCCATCCCCTTTGGCCTGACCGCTATGGAGCAGAGCCAGTGGCTCAATTATGGCGGCGGCCAGAAGCTTTGGGATGAACTGTCCGGGAAATTCAATATCAAGGCCCTCGCCTGCACCAACAGTGGCGTGCAGATGGGTGGCTGGTTCAAGAAGGAAATGAACAGCGTTGAAGATTTCAAAGGCCTGAGAATGCGTATTCCGGGGCTGGGCGGTGAGGTGTTAAAACGCCTGGGCGCAACGCCGGTGACCAAGGCCGGCGGCGAGATTTATCTGGCCCTAAGTCAAGGGAATATTGATGCCTCTGAATGGGTTGGGCCGTGGAATGATCTGGCCTTTGGTTTTCATAATATCACCAAATATTATTACACCTCCGCCTTTCAGGAACCGGGTGCGGCCATTGCCGCCGGATTTAACCTTGATGTCTGGAACAGTCTGAGCAAAGCAGATCAAGCCATCATCAAAGCCGTAGCCGGGGATAACTATCAGAAATCGCTGGCGGAGTTCAACAGCCGCAATGCGGCCTCCCTGCGGGTGCTGGTTGAGAAACACGGCGTTTTGCTGCGCACCTATTCCGATGAGATACTGATCGCCCTCGCCCGTACTTCTGACGAGGTTATGCAGGAAATCGCCACCACGGATGATCTGACAAAGCGTATATATAACAGCTATATGGACACGCGCAGAGCGGCCATGGAATGGCGGGCCATTGCCGATGAGCCTTACCTGAGATCGCGGCATCTTTATGAAAATTTTGGCAAAAGACTGTAGGATATTGTGACAGGCCTGCTCCATAATATTGCAAAGAGAATTGATCAATTCAGCGAGGCCACCGGGCGCGCCCTGTCATGGCTCACCTTGTTTCTGGTGCTTATGCAGTTTCTCATTGTGCTGGGCCATTATATATTTCATCTGGGGGCCATATATTTGCAGGAGAGCCTGCTCTATATGCACAGTATGATATTTCTGGGCGCGGCGGCCTATACCCTGCGTCATAATGGCCATGTTAGGGTTGATGTTTTTTACAGTGGGTTTTCGGAAAAAACCAAGGCATGGATTAACTTTTTGGGGTGCCTGATCTTTCTGTTTCCAGTCACGATCCTCATTGGCTGGATGGCCTGGCCCTATGTCATGGATTCGTGGGAAAGCATGGAAGGCTCCATCGAATTGAGCGGTATTCAGGCGGTTTATCTGCTGAAAAGCATGATTTTATTCTTTGCCGCCACTTTATTCCTGCAGGCCATATCCCTGTTGCTTCATTCCTGGTTGACCATACGGGGGGCAGAACATCTGTCCGAAGAAGAGCCAGAGGTCGTGTGATGGAATTGAATATCATCCTTGACCTGCTCATGTTCCTGGCCGTGATCATCATGCTGATGAGCGGATTCCCGGTCGCCTTTACCCTCGGCGGAACGGCCTTGTTATTTGTCGGCATCGGCATTTATTTCGATGAGATTGACAGCGATTTTATCGGCCTGATTCCGGAGCGGATTTTCGGCACCATGACCAATGATGTCTTGCTGGCGGTCCCCCTGTTTATCTTTATGGGCGTTATGCTGGAGCGGTCTAAAATTGCCGAAGAACTGCTGGACAGCATGTCAAGGCTTATGGGACGCCTGCCCGGCGGACTTGGTGTCTCCGTGACCATTGTCGGGGCGTTGCTGGCGGCCTCTACCGGGATTGTCGGGGCAACTGTGGTTACTATGGGCCTGCTCAGCCTGCCAACAATGTTAAAGCGGGGCTATAGCCCGGCACTGGCCAGTGGCACCATCGCCGCGTCCGGCACCCTGGGCCAGATCATACCGCCGTCCATCGTGCTGGTACTATTGGGGGATCAGCTGTCCTCAGCCTGGCAGACAGCCCAATTGGAAATGGGCAACTGGGCACCGGAACCGCTGTCCGTTGGTGACCTGTTCGCCGGGGCGCTGATTCCCGGCATGGTGCTGGTGCTGCTTTATATTCTGTACCAGATAGCCGTGGCCGTCATATTCCCCAAGCTGTCACCACCAATCAGCAAGGATGAAGCATCAGAAACAGTAAGCACAGCCCGCCTTCTGGGGGCGTTCCTGCCACCCATATTCCTGATCATTGCCGTTCTGGGATCAATTATTGCCGGCATAGCCACCCCGACCGAGGCGGCGGCTGTAGGCGCGGTCGGGGCTATTCTCATGACCGGTTACAAGGTGGAACCAGATAAGGCATGGCCTGTCTATGCCGCCGTGCTATCCCTCGCCGGGTTGGTAATTTTGAGCAACCTGTTTGACCTCAGACTTAATCGCGATGATATTTCTGCCGGAAATTATATGGGAATTGCTCTCGCCGTCATATTAAGCCTCTGTGCTTTATGGGGTGTGGGTGTCGCCACCTATCGCAGTCATCGAGAAAAAATTCTGCATCATGTCATGCAATCCACCACCCGGATTTCGGCCATGATATTCATGATCCTGATCGGGGCCGCCATGTTTTCACTGGTGTTTAAAGGTTTTGAAGGTGATGAGTTTATCCATGACTTCCTCAGCAACCTGCCCGGCGGAAAATTTGCCGCGCTGATACTGGTCATGGCGGTCATGTTTGTGCTGGGCTTTTTTCTGGACTTTATCGAGATTACTTTTGTCGTTGTCCCCATCGTAGCCCCTGTTTTGCTTATGATGGATATACATCCTGTATGGCTCGGGATTATGATGGCCATGAACCTGCAAACAAGTTTTCTGACCCCGCCATTTGGCTTTGCGCTCTTTTACCTGCGCGGGGTTGCGCCGAAAAGCGTCACGACCATGCAGATATACAAGGGCGTTCTGCCCTATGTGTTAATCCAGATACTTATGCTGGCCATATTATGGTTTTTCCCCGAAATGACCACGTGGTTACCCGGCGTATTGTTCAAATAAAAACAGCCGTTCGGCAAATACCAAACGGCTGTTTTTCAGTGTTGATTTAATGGTCGGGGAGACAGGATTTGAACCTGCGACCCCCTGTACCCAAAACAGGTGCGCTACCAGGCTGCGCCACTCCCCGACGGGATTAAATCTAACGTGCTAGGCTTAATACAAGAAGCATTACCCAAGGGCAAGCGCATTTATGAACTTGGGCCATGTTTTTTAGATTTTTATGTCTTTAATGGCGCACAGTAGTGAAAAACGGGTGGATTATTCTATCACCTTTTTTGATATTAAGGCGGTTTGTCAGCCCCGCATTCACTTCGAAGGCGGCAATAACAGGAAATTGTGAAGAAATAATATCAAGCGATTCAGGCACCGCATCCTTTGCGATATGAACGATAACCCCCGCCCTATTGATAAAAATAATATCAAGAGGGATATAAGTATTCTTCATCCACATCTTCACGATCTTATTTTCATCAAAAAGAAACAACATACCATTCTGGTCAGCCATAGTTTTTCGGAACATAAGGCCTCTGGCCTGTTGATCAAAATTTTCCGCAACTTCTATGTTGAAATTAAATTTGTATGAACCGGATGAGATAGATAATTGTGATTGCCTGAAAACTAACTGCCCCTCTTCTGCGCGGACAGCCACAGAAAACAGCATGACCATAAAACTCATGGCCAAACAAAAATACAGATTTGTTTTGCGAAGGAATTTGAGACTCATGTCTCTATCATATCCATATTATTACAATAAGTAACCGGATTTTCCCTAAATCTTTATGGCTTTTACCACCAGACCCCGTTCGCCGTCGTCCACGACAACTGCAACCGATTGGCCCGGCACCAAATGGTCAATACCATATTTACGCAATAATTCCATATGAATGAAAACGTCCTGCCCACCGTCCCCGCGATTCACAAAACCATAACCACGAACCCGGTTAAACCATTTGACAGTTGCATCGGCAAAATCAAGGTCATCCACATCACTATCAACCGCATATGGAATTGCATGTTCTGTGTCCGCAACAATTGCTGTTGTAAGGTCGAACTCAAGTATTTTAACAGCCTGACGCCCCTTAGGCCGGTTGGCAGAAAGGCATTTCACCTGAGTTCCCTCAGGTAACATCCGACGTCCAATGTCCTTCAGAATAGAGAAATGAACAAGAATATCCCCCTTGTCATCCTCTGGCGCAATAAATCCGTATCCCTTGACAGAATCGAACCATTTAACCGATCCGTTAACTTCATCAAAATGCCCAACCGGGGGGTCTATCAAAGCTATAGATTCTGCCCCAGCATTTACTCCGTCGTCATTAATTACCGTATCCAATCCAACCTGGATATTGGCTGATGTATTTGACTCCATGTTACCCCACTTTTCTATTAAGCGCTCCCCAATCAAGTAAATTTACTTTCAAAACTGCTAACATTCTAACATAAAAAAACAATTAGGCCAACATTTTGTGCCATTTTAAGACAATTTCACAAAAATTAACGATAGAGACCTCTACATAAGGCAGGCACCAACTGCTCAGGCTGTGTTTTAAATGTTTTGCGCATGACACAACGATATTATATGATGTATGTAAAAAGAGCAACTTATACAGAGGTCTCAAATATTATTTTTTTATGACATACGTGACATTCACACTCGCGTATTTTACCTTCATAGACGTTTCTTCAAAAATGATTCTGATACAAAATGCACCAAAATAAAACGCCATTTAATTTTATACGCTTATTAAAGTTCCTATTCGTATTGTCCCCAATTATATTTTTCGGTATCTACCTTCAGGTTCAGCATAAAATTAATGATCTCGAATTGATCATCTATTTTGTGGTTGCTGTTTTGCCTCTTGTCGCGAGTATCCGTTATTTCCTTCATAAGCTCGCCGTTCTTGACCGGCAGACTATATTGCAAATTCATGATAATAAGGCGACAAAAGAAAATCAGCTTCTCTTAACGAAAATAATGGAAAAATTATCGGACCCCCTGTTAATTCTTGATTCAACCAACCGCGTATTAATGGCCAATAAATCGGCCCATGATCTTTTAGGCAAACAGATATTAAAACAAAATATTTCAGTATTTATCCGAAATTCGGCCTTTGACAGCGCATTGTTACGTGCCCATGACACAGAGGTTCCGGTCAGCTGCGAATTTAAATTTGGCACACCCATCACCCGACATTATCTAACCCGGATGCATCTGTTCAGTATGGACAGTGACCAAAACCGCAAATCAAAACAATATATGTTTCTGGCCCTTTATGACGTATCCGCCATTAAGCGTGCCGACATCATGCGGGCTGATTTCGTCGCCAATGCCAGCCATGAACTGCGCACACCGCTTGCCTCCATTTTAGGTTTTGTGGAGACACTGCAAGGCCCGGCGCGGGATGACAACGACGCCCATGAGCGCTTTTTGGCCATCATGCATGATGAGGCCAGCCGTATGAGCCGCCTGATCGAAGACCTGTTATCGCTGTCGCGGATTGAAAGAGACCTGCATGTGCCGCCGTCAGATAAAATCAACCTTTCTCACCTGATCCGTAGTGTTATTAATGTTCTAGAACCACAGGCCCGTGAAAAGAATATGACAATTACATTTTCCAGTGGACTTCAGAAAGACATAATCGGTGATCACGATCAGCTCACACAGGTTTTTCAGAATCTCATTGAAAATGCCATCAAGTACGGTAGCCGTAATACTGAAATACGTGTCGCCTATGTCAAGAATATATTGTCTCCGCAAGCAGGCACAAAAGATATAACCATCACCATAACCAATGAAGGCCCCGGCATTGCGCCGGAACATTTGCCCCGTTTGATGGAGCGATTCTACCGGGTTGATTCAGCCAGATCCCGAAGTCTGGGGGGCACAGGCCTTGGTCTGGCCATCGTTAAGCATATTGTCCAACGTCATAAAGGCCGTATTTTCTTTGAAAGCGAACTGAATTCCACAACAAAAGTCACCGTATCCCTGCCTCTTGAGCAATAAACTGTTCCAACATTCTCCGCTGTCATAAATGTTTAACAAAACTGCCGCAAATAGGTAATTGTACATTTTTAACATCATGACTGTAGTGAATGACCTACAGCAAATTGATTGGAGATAAAACGTGATTACAAAAAAAATATCTATGTTACTGGGAGCCGCAGCTGTGACCATGGCAATTGCCGCACCTGCCGTTGCCCGCGATCAGATCCGTATGGTCGGATCATCAACCGTCTACCCTTTTGCAACAGCCGTTTCAGAAGAGTTCGGTAAAAAAACCAAATTCAAAACACCCGTTGTGGAAAGCACAGGGTCTGGCGGCGGCCTAAAGCTTTTTTGTGAAGGCGTTGGCGAAAAATATCCGGACATCACCAATGCCTCCCGGGCCATTAAACCTTCTGAAATCAAACGTTGTGCCAAAAATGGTGTCACGGAAATTGTTCAAGTCAAAATCGGCTTTGACGGCATTGTTTTCGCCAATTCCAAAAAGGCAAAAAAAGTAGCACTTTCTCTGCGGGATATCTGGACAGCTCTGGCAGCCAAGGTTCCTGTGAATGGAGAAATGGTTGCCAACCCTAATAAATACTGGAGCGATGTAAACACGAACCTGCCTCACATCAAGATCGAAGTGCTTGGCCCACCCCCCACATCCGGTACCCGCGATGCTTTTGCTGAACTGGCTATGGAAGGCGGATGCAAGACTTATCCAGACATCAAGGCCATGAAAAAGAAGAATAAGAAACAGTATAAAATAATCTGCCATACTATCCGCGAAGACGGTGCCTATATCGAAGCCGGTGAAAATGACAATCTGATCGTTGGCAAACTTAAGGCAAATCCTGATGCTTTCGGTGTCTTTGGCTACAGTTTTCTGGATCAGAACAGTGATGTCATTCAGGGCAGTATCATCAAGGGCAAAGAGCCAACCTTTGAAAATATTTCCAATGGCAGCTATCCCATCTCCCGGTCGCTTTATTTCTATGTGAAAAAAGCCCATGTGGACAAGACCCCCGGCATCAGAGAATATCTGGCTGAGTTTACCAGTGACAATGCCATGGGTGAATACGGATATTTGACCGAAAAAGGATTAATCCCAATGCCCGCCGCAGACCTGAAAAAGATGCGCGAACATGCGAAAAATCTGGTAACATTATCCAAATAATAATAAACACAACATCGGGGCCGGGTTAAGTCCGGCTCCGACTTTTTTTAATTGTATGGTTTAAATGAAATGAACAGCCTGATCCTCATTATAATACTTATGTTGATTTCAACGGCTGCCTTCATCTTTGGGCGCAAAAAAGCGTTGGACGCCGTCAATGGCAATGTCAGTGCCCTGCATTCCCTGCCCGGTCATTATGGCTGGTTTTCAGCGGTCATCAGCTTTCTGCCCGGTCTGACAATATGGATAATCTGGTTCTTGTTTGGTAGTAGTCTTGTTGATAACTTCACACTGGCAACCCTTGGGGGGGAGATACAGAATTTATCCGATTTTGATCGCGCTCTTTATATGAATGACATTCGCAATCTGGCGGCGCAGGATGCAATTTCCCGGCCCGTGACAGAGGTCATGACCAATGCGGCCCACTATTATTTGCGGACACAGGAAAATATCCTGTGGGTTTTTACCCTGTCTGCCATAGGGGTTTGCGCATTAGCCGCATTATTCAGCATACGGAAAATCTCGCCAAACCTCAGGTCACGCAATCTGCTGGAACGGCTTATTCTGATCGCGCTTGTCACTTGCTCCGCCATTGCGATCCTGACCACGGTTGGCATTGTCTCATCCCTGATTGTTGAGACCCTGCGGTTTCTGGACCATGTGCCACTGACGGACTTTCTCTTTGGTTTGAAATGGAGCCCGCAAACGGCCCTGCGCGCCGATCAGGTGGGCAGTTCCGGGGCCTTTGGGGCCATTCCCCTGTTCGCCGGAACTTTACTGATCACCTTCATCGCCCTGATGATCGCCCTGCCGGTTGGTCTGCTGTCTGCTATTTACATGACCGAATTTGCAAACCGCAAGGCTCGGGCCATTTTCAAGCCGCTTCTTGAATTGCTGGCCGGCATTCCAACTGTTGTCTATGGCTTTTTTGCCGCATTGGTTGTCGCCCCGGCCATCCGGTCAACTGGCGAAGTCATTGGGCTTGAGATTGCCTCTGAAAGTGCGCTGGCGGCGGGCATGGTGATGGGGGTTATGATCATTCCGCTTATTTCATCTCTGTCTGACGATGTGATTTCCGCTGTGCCGCAAAGCCTGCGGGATGCGTCGCTGGGCCTTGGGGCAACCAAGACAGAAACCATATTGAATGTCATCATCCCCTCTGCCCTGCCCGGCATTGTCAGTGCCTTTCTGCTGGCGGCCTCACGGGCCATCGGGGAGACCATGATTGTGGTTATGGCCGCTGGCATGGCGGCAAACTTAACCGCCAACCCTTTGGAAGCCGTCACAACTGTAACCGTTCAGATTTTGGCCCTTTTAACCGGTGATCAGGAATTTGACAGCGCAAAAACCCTGTCGGCCTTTGCCCTCGGGCTGGCTCTTTTTGTCATCACGCTGGTCCTGAACTTCATGGCACTCAGAGTTGTAAGAAAGTACCAGGAACAATATGACTGATAACACACCAGAAACGCCCTACCTCAGGACGACAAAGGAAATACAGGCCCGCCTGAAAAGACGTTACCGGAAGGAGCGTATGTTCAAGGCTGTTGGTCTGGGCGGCCTGATGACCGGCCTTCTCGCCCTTGCGGTCATGGTGATCAGTATATTATCCACAGGCCTAAGTGGATTTACGGAATCAAGACTGCATATTGATGTCTATATGGACCCGGAAATTATAGGAACCATTTCGGGGGATACGGAAGAAGAACGCCTCCATTCCCTCATGCAGATCAATTATAGCGCCTTGGTGCGCAACAGCCTGCGCCACAAATTTCCTGATGTAAAAGGCCGCCGCAATATTTTCAGCCTCCAAAAACTGGTCAGTAACGGGGCGCGGGAAGACATTAAGCAAAGACTGCTGGAAGATGAAAGCATTATCGGCAAGACCATCACCATGAACCTGCTGGCCTCCAGCACGGTTGATATGTACCTCAAGGGCCAGATTTCCCGCCATGTGGACCAGTCTGAACGTAAAATATCCGACAAGCAACTGGCATGGCTCGATGTTCTGCAAGCAGAAGGCCGGGTTGTAAAAGGGTTTAACTGGAAGTTTCTCACCTCCGGCGATTCCCGTGAGCCGGAACTGGCGGGAATTTGGGGGGCGGCCATGGGRTCATTCCTGACCCTGCTGGTGACGCTGGTGGTAGCCTTTCCCATCGGGGTGGCCTCCGCTCTTTATCTGGAAGAATTTGCCCCRAAAAATAAATGGACGGACCTTATTGAGATCAACATCAATAATCTGGCGGCGGTGCCCTCGATCATCTTTGGTCTTCTTGGGCTGGCGATCTTCCTCAATCTGTTCAATATGCCCCGCTCCGCCCCCCTTGTTGGGGGACTGACRCTGGCCCTGATGACCCTGCMRACCATCATTATTTCCTCACGGGCCGCTATCCGAGCAGTGCCGCCGTCTATCCGGGATGCSGCCATTGGTATGGGGGCCTCRAGAATACAGACGCAATTTCATCATGTGTTGCCCCTCAGCATGCCGGGTATTATGACCGGAACGATCATCGGCATGGCACAGGCTTTGGGCGAAACCGCGCCCCTGTTGATGATTGGCATGGTTGCCTTTATTGTGGATGTACCCCATGGGGTTCTGGACGCCGCAACGGCATTGCCGGTTCAGATTTTCCTCTGGGCAGATAGCCCKGAACGCGGGTTTATGGAAAAAACCTCTGCGGCAATCATTGTGTTGCTGCTGTTTCTTGTATTAATGAATGGTCTTGCCATCTGGATGAGACATAAATTTGAAAAACGCTGGTAAAAATATGAATATCATAAATGTTTTTGAGGAAGACCGGATGGATAATGCCCCGGATGAGGAAGTGGTTGAGCCGATCATTCAAACGAAGAATGTGAATGTCTATTACGGCGACACCCATGCTCTGATGGGTATTGATCTTGACATCAGTCCCAAAAGAGTTACCGCATTGATCGGACCGTCCGGCTGCGGAAAGTCTACTTTTCTGCGGTGTATCAACCGTATGAATGACACYATTCCCACCTGCCGAATGACCGGTATGATCACRYTGGACGGCGAGAATATCTATGACAAGAAAATAGATGTGGTACAGCTCCGCGCCCGCGTGGGCATGGTGTTTCAAAAGCCTAACCCCTTTCCCAAATCCATCTATGACAATGTRGCCTATGGGCCGCGTATTCACGGRCTGGCCGCAAGTARCACYGATCTGGATGARATTGTTTTTAACAGCCTGCAACGGTCCGGGCTATGGAATGAGGTCAAGGATCGTCTGGACACACCGGGAACCGCGCTRTCCGGGGGKCAGCAACAGCGGCTTTGCATTGCCAGAACAATTGCCATWAATCCCGAAGTCATTTTAATGGATGAGCCATGCTCGGCACTGGACCCCATTGCYACGGCYATTGTGGARGAACTGATMACCGAGCTGAAAGAGCGTTTCACCATTATCATTGTCACCCATTCCATGCAACAGGCCGCACGRGTATCGGAACAAACCGCGTTTTTCCACCTTGGAAARATYMTGGAGTTTGGYGATACATCTGAAATTTTYACCAACCCCAAAGTGGAAAAAACCAAAGATTACATCACCGGCCGCTTTGGATAAGGAAATAGAACATGTCACAAAACCATATATTATCTTCATTTGATGAAGAGTTAAACACTCTCAGAGCAAATATCGTCAAGATGGGTATTCTTGTAGAAGARCAATATAAAAATGCGCTCATCGCCTTGAAAGAAAAAGACAAAGAACTGGCCGAAAGGGTCCGTAAAACAGACCGGATCATTGATCAGATGGATACGGAAATTGAAAAGCAGGCCATTCATATGATTGCCCTGCGCTCCCCGGTTGCCGATGATCTGAGGGATATTGTCTCCACCATAAAAATCAGCTCTGGTCTGGAACGTATCGGCGATTATGCYAAAAAYCTGGCAAARCGYGTCATGGTGGTCCGACATAAGAAAACCATTTCTGTCAGCAGTGACCTGATCGACCAAATGGTCAGCCAGATCAGAAGCATGATCACAGATGTTATTGATGCCTATATCACCCGGGATATAGAGAAAGCCATTGACGTCTGGCAACGGGATAAGGCGGTTGATAATCTTTACAACAGCCTGTTCCGGGAGCTGTTGACCTATATGATGGAAAATCCTGAATATATTACCCCCGCGACCCATYTGCTGTTCATTGCAAAGAATATCGAGCGTGCCGGGGATCACGCCACCAACATAGCCGAACTGGTCTATTACATAAATGCGGGTGAATTGCTCGCCCAYAAAAGACCCAAAGACGACAGCAGTAATTATGTTGAAATTGAAACAGATTAAGAAAAACCTGGTGCCCCATGAAAACGAAAATTCTACTGATAGAAGATGATCAGAGCTTAACCGAGCTGATACGTTATAACCTGAYTCAGGATGGTTTTACCGTTCATTGCGAAGCGGACGGCGAGGAAGGCCTTTACGCTTCAGAAGAAATCTCACCGGATTTGATATTATTGGACTGGATGTTACCCAATCTGTCCGGCATAGAAATCTGTCGCCGTATCCGGCGCAACAAAGCGACACGAAATGTGCCCATCATCATGCTGACCGCGCGCGCCGAAGAAAGTGACAGGATAAGAGGACTGGATACCGGGGCTGACGACTATGTCACCAAGCCCTTCTCCCCCAAAGAACTTATTGCCCGCATCAAGGCGGTGTTGCGCCGTATTCGGCCCTCCCTAAGTGGTGAGACACTATCATTTGAGRATATAATATTGGACGCCGTGTCCCATAAGGTAACACGGGCCGGCAAACCGATCCATCTRGGCCCCACAGAATTCAGAATATTGCGCTATTTTATGGAAAATCCRGSCCGGGTTTTCTCACGCGAACAGCTTTTGGATAATATCTGGGGTAATGAYATWTATGTGGAATCACGCACAGTTGACGTACATATCCGCCGTCTGCGCAAAGCCCTTAATGGGGAGGGTATGAATGATGTTATYCGAACAGTCCGCTCCGCAGGCTATGCATTGGATAAAAAGTGAATGTGTAAAATTCACCGGAAAACTGTCAGTTTTTTTTACACTATTCTCCCTAAGAAAATTCTCAATAATCACTAAGTTATTGTTTTATAACAATATACCAAATATGGCATAATTCTTGTATATTGAAAGTAAGAGTATGCGAGTATATTAGTGGTTCCTATATTTTTTAAAATAATACTRGYTGTTAGATTTTATTAACTATAAGATACTATTTTATTAGAGCGACAGATAACTTATTGAAATATTGAGCTTTATTATGGTTAACAAACAAGATAAAGAAGAAGGCAGGCTATCCATGCGCAATTCATTGATTGTATGGATATCAGGTGCCATACTTGGATGGGTTGTAGCGGTGGTGTCYGTMTGGACCGCGCTGAGTACCACAGACAGTAATATTGCGGCTAATTCTCCAACCACTGCTGAGAAAATGGAACAGATTGCGCCGGCTGCCGGTGACAAAAAWAACCAGCCAGACAAATAATTCTTTTCARRTTTTKNTTCACTTCAGGCCTGCATCACGCAACAGCTTGTGAAGATGAACAACGGGTATGGCAAAGGATATGCCGCTTGGATGTGACAGCGCATTTTCCTTTACCCCCTTAACAGATACACTGTTCAATATCCCTTCAACAATACCCGTTTGCGCATTATACATCGGGCTACCGCTATTGCCCGGATAAGCCGTTAAATCCARCTGATAAATATCATATCTGCTCTGCCTGATTATTTTCGGGTCCAGGTAACGCGCCGTGGGYTGGGGGATTACGATGGGGGTYACYGCCGAAATTATKCCTTTRTGSGTGACAGGAAATAACCCTAGCACCGCCCCGATTGGGTAACCGGTTACCGCTATATCCGTGCCCTCAGGCGCAAGCCTGCCGGACCCCAARGTAAATTTCGGGATTTTATCACCTTCCACCTTAAGCAAGGCCAGATCATGCTCTTTATCAACACGGATAACTTCYGCCGTCCGACGRTCAGGATTTCTTCCACGTCCGATCAGAATAGTTATTCTGTCGTTATATTTCAAGTCCCTGTCTCGGGGYAAAACATGGGCATTTGTGATGATATGCAAGCCATCATAAACCACAAAACCTGTCCCCCGCAYTATAACACGCGGGTTCCTCAGCGGGCTATAGGTCGCTATCCCAACGACAGAAGGCGTTATCTTGCGCACAATATCAGGAAATTCCGTCACATACCCATTTGCGGCATAGGTGATGCTGGCGATAGAACTGCCCAGATAAAAAAAGACTATCCATAATATCCATTTTTGAATTTTCTTCACGCGAAGAACCATTTCATCATTCTGATGTYGTCACTATAGTTTCAAAATGTGGCAATCYTGCCGCAAAKCTGGATAATTCTTTTCTTTTTTGACCTATGTTATTATCCTCATAGGTGAGAGAGAGTGCTATTACCGCAGAATCCAATCGTCCCCCCGTGAATTTTGCCTTTGCGTCCAAAAGCTTGGCTTTGTAATTATTTGCCACTATTTTACCGTCCACCCAATACCAGTACCAGACAAGCCTTCTATTCATGCCCGATTGTATTAAAACTTCGTTAACAGAGCCGTCCAATCCCGTATTTTCCGGGYTTACAACTCTGCTGGAAATTCGGCCCCAAACKTCCTKTGGCACCACACCATTTCCATATTGGATCATCTCGGAATCTTTGCTTTGATATTTATAATAGGCAATGAAAATATCTATGSTATCCGATGAACCTTGTACATTCTGCTTGCGAATTATCTGRGAGGCACCATCATAATAGGGYTCCCAATCTATTTTTYCTGRAACATCCACGCCCAAYAGGCTCTCATCCGATTTCAGACTATATTTYTCGAATGTCTGATACCTTTGCTCTATCATAGAAGCATATATAGGCGCCGCGCCAGCTACAATAAYTGTGGCAAGAAAGAACAAGGCAAAATAYTTTGTCGTAACAAGCTTGTTTTTTGCCCAATATYTTTTTGAAAAATCAATATAGCCATCATTTATTCCCCGATTAGTGAATGTCATAGAAATAGATATAAAAATCAAAAGRACWAWGGCAAARAATATCCAGCCAAACGTRATATGRTCRGCCCCRGTCGCGTATTTCATATCTGACCAATGRGCTATCAGAATTATGCCTGCTGCCCTGAAACCATTGGCAATGATYGGCACAACAAATGACAAAGCCACCACAATCAATTGTCGCCCAACGGTTTTATAGGCCACATTTGCCATCAGGGTACCAAGCGCCACCGTGGCCACCAGAAACCGCAAGCCCGCACAGGCTTCGGCCACATGAAAATCACCGGCAGGAATGGAAATATAAACACCCTCGACAAAAACCGGRATGTTCAACAAGTGTAATATYCCAACCACAAACCATGTGGTAAAATCCTGTAATATMGGCACCAGAAAATCACCGAAGGGAATCAGGAATATCATATAAAAAAACGGAAATATAAAYGCATGGACAACGCGCTTGCCCAATATGATCATAATACAGCCTTGAAGCAAAACAATCAGGCCAAATTCACGAACCACATTCGCATCAGCCAAATCACCAAGCAACCATATCACCCCRCCGCCCAGCAAGGGCAAAAGCCCAAGCCATCCGGGTTCCGGCGCAATGCGTTTGAATATTTCACGTCTTTCATATATCAGATAGCCAAGGATAGGCAGGATCAAAAGGGAATGATTATATTCCGGCTTGTCCCACCAGGTCGTGACCAGMCGGATWGTCGTCRWRKMMAWRGTRRSWAKRMCWKYMGTMAYMSMMRYYASCAGTGCTATGCCNSSYYSKGCRSCWTYSWTWTTTTATGTCTTCTGTTTGCAATGTTGTCATTTAATATCCCCGGCATCTATTAATTTCAATAACTACTTATGCCGTAAACTGATTGAGAAAAGATTACTTTACTCTAAYGGGTTTAACCAAGAGATTTTGAAATCAACGGCCCGATAAAATTGGCAAYCGGCATGGGAAGCTTCTTCCAGACCTTTATCATAAGCTGATATTTAGGATTCAGAGGATTAATATCCGGCATCTCGCCGCCCTCTTTAAGCATGAACTCATAATTCAAAGATTTTGGTTCAAAGCCCCAGTTCTTTTTGAAGCTGAAAGCGCCAGTACCATTTTTACTCCGGCCAAAATCAAATATCCGGCAATCTCTTTCGCTGACAGCCCGTTCCATCAGCGACCAATACATAAAATCATTSGCCGCAAGGCCTCTGGCTTCAAAAGTYCCGCCGCCGTAATAAGGAATRACCTCGTCYCKGAAGTAAAAGGTCATCACGCTGGATATGGGKTTTCCCTGATCCGTTTCAATGGTCAGAATTTCACAATCCTCGCCATATTCCTGCTTCAGGCWATARAAAAGTTTTTTYGGAAATACAGGWGAACCAAGRTTCCGRACRCTTTGCGAATACATGGCAAATAATCGRTCCGGYTGTTCATCAACCACTGCTTTCARWCCRAATTTAATGCCTTTACGYACCATAGCCCGCTGTTTCCGTGGAATAGCCAACATATTATCTTCGTTATCTTCAGACAGGATTTTGCGAAATGTAGAATACATATCTTTTTTTGTCGGCCARTCCTCATGAATCGAYGCCGTATTCCGGCATTCAAGAGAGCCMAGCKTAAGCTCACCCATRAGATCACGGCATTTATCATCCAGCAAATCCAGAACGGCCCGATTATCAAAANCCGGCCCGCCATTGGTGGCAAAAGCAACCGAGATCAGRGCRTTGCCAAACAACATGCTTTTCACATGRATRAGYGGCARAATTCCGCATATTTTCCCCTCATCCTCAACATAGATATAATAGCATTTATGGCCCATACTTGCCGATACCGCCCGCCCCCAGGCAGACATATGATAAACGGTTGCCGAAGGATGWGCCAMGACATATTCGTCCCATGCCCTGCAGTCACCAAAGATATCCAGTATGCCAATCTTCATTTACGCCCCTGATCTTTCAAAAAAATATCATCCATTCGGCCCCARCTGAATTCCAYTAAAATACGTCGTATTTTTYGCTCCATCACCCCGAGGTTGGTATAATGTCTGAATTTTGATTTAAGCCCGGCCTGCGTAATGCGCGGYTGRCCCGGRTCAATTTCCCACGGATGGAAATAGAAAATACAGGCCTGCTCATCCTTTTTRTTAACCCGGTTGAGGGCCGGTTTAGAAATAAAATAGGGTAAYAGACGAAAATATCCCCCGCCGCCGCATGGTATTTTACGGCCCATGACTTCTACAGTTGTGACGGGCATTTCAAGAAAATTCTTGCCCTTTATAGGTGAAAAGGCAAAACGTGGTGCGGACGGCATACCGTAATGGTCGTGATGAATRGGRTAAATACTGGAACTATATTCATATCCSGCYTCACATAAYACATYMAGCGCCCACAKRTTTTTCTCRCCGATGGAAAAACTTGGCGCACGATAGCCCTTCACCGACTGACCACCTATATCTTCAAGTAATTTTTTGGCTGAAACAATATCATTTCTGAATTCAGCCTGRTTTTGATCACTYACCCGCATATGACTCATACCATGACTGGCCAGYTCATGACCTTCRTCGACAATTTTTCGGATGATATGAGGGTATCTTTGCGCAATCCAGCCTAATGTAAAGAACGTTGCTTTTACGGAGTGATCATCAAACATGGACAGGATAACATCCATATTCCGTTCAACCCGGCATTCAAAATTTTCCCAGTCCTGACGGTCAATGTCATTTTCAAAAGCCCCTACCTGAAAATAATCTTCCACATCAACGGTCATGGCATTTTTWATCRSGCTCGCCATAGGTCAGACGTCCTGATCTTCATTCTGATCCATAAGGTTTGCCAGRATATCCAGCGTTCCTTTAATGGTCTCATCATGAATTTTAACATATTTCTCGAGAACATATATTCGCTCTCGCAATATTTCAGCCTCCTGACTGTCGACGAATGAGCGCTGTGAGATATGTGAACGGCCATTACCTGATTTATGGCCMATTTTATTTTGAGGCCCGGATGATGCAATGTCATGCTCCATATCTTCAATTACATTGAATACGGTTTTTTCATTAATGGTTGTCAGCTCATCAATTGCCCCAAATAATAAAATCCGCGAACAAAGCGTATTGAGTTTTCGGGGAACGCCATTTGTAAATTGATAAATRGCCTTAAAGGCCTCKTCGGTRAAAAGAGGCCTGTTCGTCCAACCCACAACTTTCAGCCGATGCAGGATATATTCCTGCGTTTCCTCGTCCGTCATTGATTGAAGGTGATGGGTGGCAATTACCCGYTGGCGCAACTGTTCAAGTTCAGGGGCAAAAGCCCATTTATCCCGAAAYTCCGGCTGTCCAACCAGAAAACTTTGAAGCAGGGCATGCTGCCCCTCYTGAAAATTTGACAGCATACGCAATTCTTCCAACGCCGCTATGGGCAGATTCTGCACCTCATCAATAATAAGAAGGCAGCGTTTGCCTTTTTGGTGGTTTCTRCGTAAAAAACCCTCAATYTCATTTAGAAGGACAGCCTTGTCCTTGGATATTATATCCAGACCGAAKCCCGCCGCGACCATACGTAATATGTCGTCTGCATCTATATGKGTGGTGACAATTTTTGCCGCGACATACTGATCCGTATCCAGCTCATCCAGCAGRCGCGCCACAAGGGTCGTCTTGCCAGCACCGATYTCACCGGTAACAATGATAAACCCCTCTCCCTGACTTAGGCCATAGGTGAGGTAAGCCATYGCCTTGTGATGGGTKGCRCTRTCAAAATAAAAACTGGGATCCGGCGTAAGCTGAAAAGGCTTGCCCTCAAATCCGTAAAAATCAGTAAACATAATTCACCTAGATCGCTGCCCTGATCGACAGGGAAATATAATTTGATCCGCCATTCAACCTGTTAAATCTTGYTTGATCCCGGTTAGTATGGACATAACCTAGAACAGCAACCAAASTTTTCGACAATTGATAATTGGTATTTACAGATGCACTCCAAAATTTATCTACAATGCTATCAGACCTGAATTTTGATATATTAAAATTAAAGCCTGTCGATATGCTCAGTCGGCTGCTTAAACGCCTGCTGACTGAGAGTGCGGCACCRTATCTTTCATCATCCAAAGCCCTATTATCAGACGTATATTTACTRTATAATCCGGATGCGGAATAGGTTGTCCGCCCTCTGGTCCCACCCAGCGAAAGCGACCATAGCTTTCTGCGCGTAAGGTCACCACTGATAAAGCCACTATTTAAAAACGGGTCAATATTCGTACYATTGTTATTCTCAAGAGCCARTGACTGGAAGGTTTGAATGGTATCCCTGAAGGACAGATTGATGTTGTCCTTTGCGGTAATCTTATATTGAGCATTTAAGGAAAAGGATTTTCCGATATATTGATTCCCATATCTGAAGGAAATTGATGTCCTGGGACCGGGAACAAGCCGAAAACCTGCGTCCCATATAAAACCGTCAAAATTAGCGAATGACCCGCCAATTGTATCCCGCTTCTGATAACCGGCACTGCCTAACACCGCAAATATACGGGTTAACTGATACGAAAAGTCCGCCCGGGCCGTGGTGTTCTTGTAACTGCTAGAAATCTCTCTTTCTTCGTTACGGTGTTCTGCCAACAACGTCCAGCCAAATTTGCTAAACCTTCTGCCACTGGTTAACTTAAAACTTCCCGTATTGGTAAGAGAGTTGCCGAAAAATGTATTTATCGTAGTCTGCCTGGTATTGGCAGACTGACGAATTTCAGACAATCTATATCTAAGCTCCGCAGAGGCCCATGATCCAAAGGCATGGRCCAGATAGGGCGATATCTGATAAGCTTGAACGGTACGCCTGTTATCCGTTCTGCTAGACTGTGATGACGTGATTGCCCGGCGGCGATCAAGAAAACGCTGCGCTATATTCGCATTTGCATCAATAAAGAAAGTATCCCTGATAACTTCCCCATTCAGGCTAGCCTGTAAAGCATGACGCAAATCATGCTTGTTTTTGGTGCTCCCCGGATAGAAAAAATAATTCGGGGCATAATCAATAGTTGCACTTAAACGTGGGCCATTGCCTGTAATTAATATCCKGGGGGAGACCTGGGTAACTAAATCACTTTGGCTAACGCTTAAATCCAGATCAACATTATCCGTATATGTCTCAGTTACCTCAATAGAAGGCGTTATTTTCCAGTCAGCGGCATCCACATTGGATATATATCCAGACATTCCCACCATTGACAATAACAGTAATATTGATTTTTTATTATTATGTACCATTTCCCGCCCTCATTTTATATCATTTATGGCCATAGCCATAATAAGACCCAAATCTTTTGTTGCCTGCGGTAAATCTGGCCTTATTCAATAGTAAATTGATATTCTTACATTTATCTATCATCTTCAAGGCTCCGCTTAATTCCTCTTCCCGTGTTTTTTCGGCTTCTACAACATATAAAATCTGCCCCACATGAAGTGCCAATACGGATGCGGCACTGCTGGCCAATACGGGCGGTGCATCAATAACGATAATACGGTCGTGATATCTTCTCGCTATTTCGTCAATTATTGCGCCCATACGCTCACTGGCCAGAAGTTCTGTCGTCAATCTGTGCTTTTTCCCGGCCGGAAGAATGCTTAAGTTGGGGATGTTGGTTCTGAGCAAACATTCCCGAAGGTCCATGTCCTTGTTTTCGATGACATCCATCAATCCTTTTTTACCTTTGACACCAAAAGTCTTTAGCACATCGGGTTTAACCACATCAGCATCAACGAGCAACACAGTCAGGTCCCTCTCCTGTGCCATGCTCAGGGCCAGACTTACCGCGCAAAAAGTTTTTCCTTCGTCTGGCTGGGTACTGGTCACCAAAACGATGTTTCCATTCTTTATGGCSGCATCCCCTTTGGAAAAAGCTTTAAGCAAAAGGCTTCTTTTTATTATTCGAAATTCTTCCGTCGTAACAGAGCTTTCAAGATCGTCACTGATCAAAATATTATGCTGACGCAAAACATCATAATCCAGTTCTACTTTTGGCATTTTTTCCAGTTTTTTTGATCCATCATCGAACGACTTCACTTCTATTATCAGCTTCTTTGGCGTTTTTTTCGCAGGAGTATGCGCAAGTTCCTTGGCAGCCCGCTCAACAAGACTCTCCGTYTTCTTCAATTTAGACGCCGCTTTTTCAATCAAACTCATTATTCAAACCTTTATATCCTGGTCAAATTCAAACTGATGCCGCATACATGTAATTCATAAGAATATATACACTTATGCTGGAGACAAAAAGCCCCGCTATCATAACCGAAAACATTATTAACTTCTTCTTTCTATGCAACAATTCTGCTTTTGAGCGTATTATGGAAATACATCCAAGCACAGGATAAGGAAATCTATCCGCCAGTTTTTGTTCCGTAGAGTAGGTGGCATGCATCTGACTTAAAATAAACGCAACAAATACACCAGCCCCCAGCCCGACCACCAATACGCCCAGCACCAATAATATACGGTTAGGGCTGGAAGGCTCTATGGCTTCATGCGGCGGGTCAATCACCCGAAAACGAACACGGTCCGTATTGGTTTCAAGGTCAGATGAAATTTTTGCYGACTGGCGTTTGACCAACAGTTGATTATAATTTTTTTTRATTRYAYYATAATCMCGGTTAAGGCGTTTGTATTCGGCTTCCACCTCCGGAATTCTATGGGCCATGGATTGAAGTTCTTTGGCAACCTTTTGCTTGTTAGCCAACCGTGTCTGCAAACTGGCAATTTCACTATCAAGATCATACATTTTGAGGCTCAGTTGATCATACACAGGATTAGGCATAACACCACCGGAAGCCTGCAAYGCYTTGGTRTCGTTATTTTCCAGAGCTGTATTAAATTTTTCCTGCTCWTCCCGGTATTTTTTCTTGATCCGTTCAATTTGATTCAAGACAATGCGCACGTCCGGATGCTGATCTTTATAGCCACGCGCATAAAGTGCGTCCAGACTTGACTCCAGATTRTTGAGACGTCCCGCCAAAGCGGAAACTGTACCTCCGTCACGGGAACCGCCGCCCAATGACGGGCCCATACCCGCAGACGGAATATAGGGCGGAATGTTGGCCAGACTATCCCGCAATTGTTTTTTACGGTTCGTATACTCACGTAAAGTTTGTTWAACCTTATTGACTTCTGCCACACTGAACTGAAATTTTTCGAAATAAGTTTTATCCGACAGGAAGGCCATATTTCCCTGTTGAAATTCCATTGATCTCTGTTCTGCCTGTTCAAGCTGGTCTTCATAATCACGGATCTGATCTTCAATAAAGCGAACAGCAGACGTCAAACCCTTTCTATCCCGGCCAAGGCTTTCCTCTTTAAAAATATTCAACAAAGAATCCACCACCATTTTGGCAATTACAGGRCTTTCATTACTATAGGAAATATTGAAAAGATTAGCCGCCTGAATGTCAATTCTTATATCGCCCATTACCTCRTTGATTTTTTCTTCCCATTCCTCATCGCCATTAATATAAATGTCCTGATCGGTCATCATTATGACCTTTCTAATATTTGGACGGCTGATCAAGGTTTGACGCATCATGGCGACCTGATTATAGATATTATTCTGAACAGCCATTTTTCCAAGCAACGGTTTGAGAAAATTTTCAGCATCCACATGGATACGCGCTTCTGACTCATACACATTGGGGATCTGAGCAACAAAAACCCACCCAACAACGCARACAACCCATGCGATGGAAATAGCGACTATCCTCTGGCGCCACACGCCATATAATATCGCCACAATCTGTTGATATGCCTCGTTCATACCTAAATCTTCCTGATAYTCTATTTCTTGTTATTATTAACCACGACTATAAAAGCTGGRTATGGTCAAAAAGTTTAACTAAACTTTTGACCATATCCATACTGGAATATTAAAAGAAGCTTTCCGGAATGATGATCACATCACCGGGCTGGATTTTCACATTGGCACTGACGTCACCATCTCTGATAAGGTCATCAATACGAATGCCATATTCCCGTTGTACGCCGCCCTCAATACGGGCCAGGGTCGCACGGTTACCCGCCGCAAATTCGGTCACGCCCCCCACTGTTATCATAACATCCAAAAGGGTCATATTTGCCCGGTAGGCAATAGCCTGAGGCGAAGTTGCTGACCCCACTACCCGGACCTGTTGGGCAAATGGACCCTGAAAACCTGACACGATAACGGTTACGATCGGGCTTTGGATATATTCAGAAAGCTTTTTCTCAATATCACGCGCCAACTGCGTCGGTGTCCGGCCCGTCGCGGTCATATCATCAATCAGCGGAACGGAAAAACGTCCATCCGGGCGAACCGTGACACTCGTGGTTAATTCCGGGTTTCGCCAGACAAATATCTCTAACCCATCCAAAGGGCCAACAATATATTGGGGGCCTGGCCCCTCTTCTGCCGGCACAAATTGTGCGGATGGTAATGAGTTGCCATTTGTCCGGCCACAGCTGGCCAAAGCCAATGCAGCAATCAGAATGATACAATATTTAATTCCTTGAGAAAAAATCCCGGGTTTGAAATTTTTGTTAATCACAGTATATTTCCCTTCCATTATACTTTTGACCTGTCACACGCACTTATAAACATATGAATAATCTGAATTAGTTAAATTATTACAAATAAAACAGATTTTTTCTTGAAACGCCTTTTGAACCCAAGCATACAACTTTCCCCCACCTAAAATATATACTATTATATTCTACAGTAACATTGCAAATACTTCTATGATCAACCTATAGTCCATGGCTTACAGAATACAGCAACTATATGTGCTTTTTCAGCCATATTTCCAACATGGCTACATCCCAGCTAAAGCCCCCTGCCGAAGAACTTTCCGGTTGTCCACATGCCGCAATTACTTCATCTATAAATTTATCCTTCAGATAACCTCTTTTGCGAAAATCCGATAGATTATCTGTAATTTGCTCATATAGTCTCTTGTCTTTGCTGATCCAGGACATAAAGGGCAAACCAAAGCCATGTTTGGTTTTATTTATCACCTCCGACGGCAGGAAATCTCTCAACGTATATTTAAAGAAATGCCGCAGTTCACCCCCTTTAAGCAATATATTCGTTGGAACAGATGCGGCAAAGTCCACAAGGTCCGAGTCCAAGAAGGGATAATCCACATCTATACCAGCCAGTTCGCACATACGGTTTACTTTACGCAAGTCATTATCTGCCAATGTAATTTGCAAGTCCAGATGCATCATACGTTGCACCATTTGACTATTATCATAATGATAGTATTTTTTCCGCATTATCTCGAGTGGTAAATCCGGGTTAATATCTCCGGCAACGTCCGTTTTAAAGATRACTTCCGGTTCTTGCTCATAGAAAAAACCATATGAATATAACCGGTCCGGCATGGAAATGGCATAACGACGGGAAAGATTTCTGGCCTTGGACAGGACAGGTACACTTCCCATGCCTGGCACGGCAAAAATTGGCTCCATCAGACCTTTACGCAGTAGTTTTGGGATTTTGCCATATTTTTCAATGGTCTGCATAGAAATATAACGGTCATTCCCGGCAAATAACTCATCGCCCCCATCACCGGCCAACAACAGGTCAATCCCCTGTTYCTTGGCCATTTTAGCGCAATAATAGGCCGGAACAGCCGACGTATTGCCATAGGGYTCATCATAAATTTCAGCTATTTTTTCCTGAATATCCGWTGCATCATCGGGCACGACAAAATACTCATTATGATCAGTYCCAAAATRTTTTGCGGCAATTCTGGCAAAGGCACTTTCGTCAAACTTTGGATCATCAAAGCCTATGGTAAAGGTTTTTCCCTTGCCGTTATGCTTCATCATCAAGCCCGAGACAGTGCTGCTATCCAGACCACCACTCAAAAAAGATCCGATAGTATCCGCATCAGCCCCGCCCATCGTACGGCATATGGCATGGTCCAGCTGTTCAGTCAGCCGTTCCGCCCATTCATCTATATTACCGTTTTTTTCTGCCGTATAGGGCATTTCCCAATGGTAGCCTGTGGATAGCTTACCCGCCTCGAAATGAGCAAATTGCGCGGCCTCCAGCTTGCTTATTTCATCAAAAATAGTTGTCGGCGCCGGCACCACGAAAAAATACAGATAGTTATATATGGTCTGCGGCGAAACCGTAGCCTCAAAACCCGGAAAAGCCCGCATACCCCCTGTGACAGAGGAAAAAACAAACGTATTTTTTTTGCTTAACCCAAAACACATGGGATATACGCCCATACGGTCAACGGCRATCAGGGCAATCTTGCGCTTGGGTGAGACCAGTGCCATGGACCATGCACCCTGCATGACCTTTAACACATTGCTGTTGTATCTTTTATAGCCTTCGATAAGCGCATAGCCGTCCCCCCGTTCTGCCGCCAGTGTTTTCAAGACCGGATTCCGCCAGATAACCTTGCCGCAAATGGTCGCCCGAAAATCATCTTCCTCAGCAATATCATTAAAATCATAACGGGATACAAGGGCCACCGCCCCCGCAGGCGTGGATGATGTCTTCATATTTTTCAGATAATGGCTGTCATGGTCGCCGCTGGACAGGCGGTTTCCCATTCTGGTCACGATCTCTTCGGGGGCCGTATCTTCGTCATAGGTCCCCACCCAGCCACTTATTCCCGTCATAAACCTAAATCTCCAATCCTCTTATACCAGCACTTCTTTTGGTGCGGGATGTCCTAAAAACGCCGTGGGACTTGCMGACAGACCATAAGCACCCGACTGAAACAAAACCACATAATCACCGACCTCGCCTTCCGGCAACATCATCCGGTCACCCAAGCGGTCCAGCGGCGTGCAAAGACAGCCGACAATATTGGCCTGTTCCTCTGCACCGCCCCCCATCCGRTTGCCAATRGCCACCGGATAGTTTTTTCGGATAAGCTGGCCAAAATTCCCCGATGCCGCCAGATGATGATGCATCCCGCCGTCCGTAATCAGATAATTTTCGCCCCGTGATGTTTTCTTATCGACGATTTTGCTCACATAGATACCGGCCTCACCAACCATAAAACGGCCCAGTTCAATGACCACTTCCGTATCCGGTAAATCCTGATGAAATTTTTTCATAAGCCGGGACAGCCCCTCTCCCAGAATTTTCAAATCCAATGGCGTGTCACCGGGRAAATASGGAATMCCAAAACCGCCGCCGATATTGACTTTTTTAGGCGCATTCGGCGCATATTGCGACAGCTCCACCGCCAGCGCCAGCGTCTTTTCCTGSGTTTCCAGCAGACTGTCTTCTTTCAAATTCTGTGAGCCRCTGAAAATATGAAACCCGATAAAATCCAGCCCCAATTCGGCCAGCCGCTTTAGCATATCCGGCAGTTTTTCACTGTCCACCCCGAATTGCTGCGCGCCGCCACCCATTTTCATGCCCGACGATTTCAGTTCAAAATCCGGATTCACCCGGATAGCCACTTTTGCCTTAACGCCCTGCGCCTGTGAAAGGCGCGCAATATTTTCCATTTCCAGAAAAGATTCCATATTGATCACCACCCCGGCGGCAATGGCCTGAGACAATTCCTSRRCCGTTTTTCCGGGACCGGCAAAACTGATCAGGCCCGGGTCCATGCCCGTATCCAGCGCAATCGCCATCTCCCCCGCAGAGGCCAGGTCCAGACCGTCCACCAGACGGCTCATATGCTGAACCACGGCGGGCATGGGATTTGCCTTCATGGCGTAATGCAGTTTCAGATTGGCGGGCAGATATTTCCGCATCTGTGCCACCCGTTCACTAATCAGGGCCCGGTCGTAAGCATAAAAAGGCGTCGAGCCCACCCGGTWGGCCAACTGGCTGATCTTAATGCCGCCGATGGTCAGTTCATCGTCCCGCACCGGGAATCCGGTAATGGGGGCATGTTCGGGTTTTTTCTTATCCATTTTAGCCATCAATTTTCTTCTTCTTTTATCACGTCCGCCGCAATGGCCTTGCGATCAATTTTACCGTTGGGATTTTTGGGCAGGCTGTCCCGTTCAATAAGCTTGTGGGGCACCATATAGCTCGGCATCTCTGCCCGACAGTAAGCCATAATGGCCTCCATATCCAGACCAGCCTTGGTTTTGGCGGTGGCAATGATCCATATGGCCTGTCCCAATCGTTCATGGTCAACCCCRATRGCGGCGATTTCATCCACCAGCCCACTGGCAAAAATGGTTTCTTCCAGTTCAGTCGGACTGGTGCGGAAACCGGATGTTTTTATCATCTCATCCCGACGGCCCACGAAGTAGAGAAAGCCATCCGCATCTCTTTTCACCGTATCACCGGACCAAACCGCAATTTCCGGATTGGGCAAACCCGCCGGTTGTCCCGGKGCGGGSCGRTAACGCTCATYAGTGCGTGCCACATCGTTCCAGTAGCCAAGCCCCACCAAAGCCCCCCGATGGACCAGCTCTCCGGCCTCATCYACATCACACAGGCTGCCGTCCTTGCGCACCACCATAATTTCCGCATTGGGAATGGCCTTGCCCATGCTGTCGGGTATTCTGTCCACCTCTGACGGCGGCAGGTAAGTTGACCGAAAAGCCTCCGTCAAACCATACATCAGATATATATCGCTATTCGGCAGCATCTGGCGGAATTTACGGGTGACAGGCACCGGCATCCGCCCACCCGTRGTGGCAATATAACGAATGGATTTCACCGCTTCYKCMGGCCAGTCCAGCTCRCAAAGYTGAATCCAGAGGGGCGGAACRCAGGTAATGCCGGTAATRCCATGCTTTACGGYCTGRCGAATCACATCCCGGGGCATGAGGAAATTCATCAGAACRACCGTYGCCCCYRCWGAAAARGCCGTCGTCAACTGGCTCAGGCCCGCATCAAAGCTGAGGGGCAGGACGCTTAAAATTTTGTCTTCGGATGTATTTTYAAGGTAGCTGGCCACACTTTCRGCYCCGGCRATCATATTCCGGTGAGACAGCACCACYCCCTTTGGGTTKCCCGTACTGCCCGAYGTATAAAGGATSGCCACCATATCCGTATCAATGACCCCATGCATGTCCGTGGTGCTATCCCGGCCCTGTGCCATAAAGTCATTATAGCTGATGATCGTCTTGCCCGTGCCTGGCACTACCGCCGGCATTTTCCCGGTTACGATAATCAGGTCCAGATCAGGACATTCCGCCAATTCATCCTTGAGGGCCACAAGCCTGTCGCCACTGGTCACCAGATAGCGAACGTTACAGTCTTTGAGGATATAGGTCACCTGACGCGCCTTTAGTCCCGGATTGACCGGCACAAATACCCCGCCCGCACAGGCCGGGCCAAAAAAAGAAATCACAGTTTCAAATTGTTTCGGCAGATAACAGGCCACCCGGTCATTTTTTTGCAGGCCGCGCCCCATAAGCGCACGGCCAAAAKCCATCACCTCGGCACTAAGATCGCCATAGGTCATTTCAGCCTTCTTGAAAATGAGGGCCACCTGCCCTGAGTGCCGGGCCACCTGCCTTGTTATAAATTCTGACAAATTATTTATCATGGATAATTATTCTGTTTCCTTCTTCCATATTGTCCGCAAACATATGGAGGATTAGTTATAAAAATATGAAGATAATATTTTAATTATTGCTTTTACACTACAGAATAGTGGAATTTCAGTTTACTAACTTTTGGCATTTCATTGTTAATTAACTTCGTCCCTTTAAGAAACTAACTTATAATAACATTGCTATGGTCAAACCAGACAAAAAAAGAAATATGAGACCCTTGGAAAAATACATAACAAAATATGCAACGTCCCTTCGAGGCCAYTTTATTTCCCAGTCTACAACCCGTGAGGTGAATGGCCAAACGGTTTTCAGACAAATCCCGGAAGCCGAAATTCCCGTATTCCCCGTTTTGTCCTTTGCCTCTCTATTCTCTTTTCTGGATGACAAACCCGAYAATGTTCTGGACCATGGGTATCGTAATATCCCCGTWATTGCCGCCAGATATGCCATCGCCCATGCTYTAAAGCTAATGGATGTCTCTCCCGGCGATGAAATATTATTGCCMGCYTACCATTGCACGGTCATGGTTGAGCCGATCATTGAAATGGGATGCAAACCGGTTTTTTATAAAATCACCCCGGAACTTGACACAGACATATCAGATGTCAGCAAAAARATTACCCCGAAAACCAAAGCAATTATAGCTGTAAATTACTGTGGCTTTATACAGAATATGGCAGACGTTAAAGCGTTATGCGAAACCCGTAAAATCACCCTGATCGAAGATTGTGCCCACAGCTTTTTTGGCCAGAAAAATGGYRTTACSGTGGGTGGGCATGGTGATTTTATTCTTGTCAGCGCCAGAAARTTTTTCCCTGTTGATGAAGGYGGGCTTCTACTTATACGTCAACCCGCATATAATCTTTCCAAACAGMAATCTCAGAAATTCCTTAACACCTTAAAATCCATACTGGCCCTGATTGAAAGAGCTCTTAAATATAAAAAAYTATGGCTYATGGCYCCTTTTGTKGRAATTTTTAATTTYCTGAAAAATATTTTCAARAAATCCCGRAAATCCTATTCAACCARMCAATCCGTTTCTGACCGTAACRAACCGGAAACCGGGGAAACCTCATACAATCATGATTTAATGAATTGCAAGGCRACMTCAATAAATAWTCTATTGCCAAAAATTCTTAATTCCAAGGGAATCACAAAAAGCCGCCGTAGAAACTACCGCCTGCTGGCTGATCATTTCAAATCAATCCCGCACTGCCGGTTACTCATAGAGAAACTGCCGGAAGGAATAGTACCCTTCATGTTTCCCGTATATATCGAAAATTTGGAAAAATACTTTCCGGCGTTTGAAGATTCCGCCCTGCCCATGCAACGGTTTGCCCAATTTCTTTGGCCGRATATGGCGGAGAATACTTGTTCGGTAACAGCTGATTATTCAAAGWATGTAMYCCTTTTYCCCTGCCATCAAGCGTTGAGTGAAGGTGATATATTATGGCTGACTTCCAGAATACGTAAAATATTAGAACAGGAATAGATAAATATCATGGAATGGAAATTATTCCCGATCAGCGCATTCTCAACATATGAGGAACAATGGCAAAGCCTGAACAAGGAAAAAGGCGGCAACCCGCTCCTTGACCTAAAATTTATTATTCCCCTCATCAATAACTTTTCTGATGGCGATGAAATGCTGGCCATTTTGGGTGACATTTCATCCCCGGAAATAATGACCATTATAAAACCGGTTAAAAAAAATACATGGGCAACATTTCAATCCTCCAATGCCCCGCTTGGACTTTGGCTATCAAGGAAAAAAGACCTTGATACCACCGCGACAAAGTCCTTGATAAAACTGTTACCCGGCATGACAATGATGTTGGGCTTGACCCAGCAGGACCCTCTTCTCCTGACACGCCCGGAAACGGGAAATTCCGTAAACAGTCTGGATTATATCGAAACCGCCCATATTGATTTCCCCGATAATTTTGAAGAATACTGGGCCACGCGCAGCAAAAACCTGCGTCACAATATGAAACGTCAGCGAAATTTTTTAACCAAAAATGATATTGAAACCCGGCTGGAAGTTTGCACCTGCAAAGCGCAGGTTAAACAGGCTGTACTTGATTATGGCAAAATTGAATCATCCGGATGGAAAGGGCAAATCGACAGTGCCGTAACGGGAGATGATGCCCAATCGCAATTTTATATGGACATGCATGAAGCCTTTTGCGCATCGGATGAAACGACGATCCTGCGCTATTTCTATAATGATAGTCTTGCGGCGACGGACCTTTGTCTTCTTCGGAACAAGGTTCTTTATATCCTGAAAACCACGTATGATGAAACCATCAAAGGAACCTCTCCCGCCCATATAATGCGGTTTGAATATTACCAGACGGCACTTGCTTCCGGGCAATTAAAGCGGGTTGAATTTTATGGCCCCCTTAAAGACTGGCATAAAAAGTGGACTGCTGAAACGAGAGTAGTTTTCCATGCCAATGTCTATAGAAATGCGGTAATTTCATGGATACATAAAATTAAAAATAACCTCTAATGGTTTCCATCTTTTCTAAACAACAGACTCACTTCACAATTGGAATAAATAAAGTTTTTGGTGCATAATCTTTGTGCGAGAGGATTATTTCATGAACACACTGAAAGTTTTACGTGCGCG
>NVVY01000030.1 GCA_002749135.1 Alphaproteobacteria bacterium
AGGCTGTCGCCGACGAAATCCGCCAGATCCTGTATCTTGCCGTCCTGATAATAATGGGCGAGGATCACCGCATTTCTTGCCTTGCGCAGAAGATTGATTTCCGCCAGTAATTCGTCGTCCGTGGAGCCGCTCTTTGGGATCAGAGGTATAGACATTTTCATTCCTGTTGTTCACACAGTTTATGGATATAGTTTTTATAAATGGAGATTTAGCGGGTCATGTCAAGATTGGCAAGCTCATTCATGAAATTTGGCCTTCTTGGGAACGCGGTCAAAGCCAGCCCGAACGGTTAAACGATAGTCAAAACCCGGACCCCATTGATCTTCTCGACCCCATTGATCTTGCTCCCGTCATAGCCGGGGAAAGGTTGCGTGGGATTAAACAACTTACAAAATACAAAAAAATTCATCAAATATAAACCCATACTCWRKRGYCWWKRNAWACATMNNAANTTNTGMWNAASARWKNAMWATCMGKYMNTRSWMWTWAATKCRTMYGRNTTWANTATTTGCNATTKYKAMNCRAKWMYATTAATTGTTTTCATTTTTATTTCTAAAATAGATTCTGAAAAAGCCATTGCATGGCTAGTGGTAGCATCTCTATTTTTTTATGGATGGTGGAATCCCATATATCTTTTTTTGATAATAGCYTCTATGGCAGTTAATTATTACATCGGYACTATAATTAAYAAAATTAGTTCTAAAGAAAAAAAAGCAAAATACTTGCTCGTTCTTGGTATTTTTCTTAATTTATCACTCCTTGGATATTACAARTACGCAAATTTCTTTCTCGAAAGTGTTGCCTATTTATTTTCAACAAAATTTGAGCTTCATCAAATTTTATTACCCCTGGCAATATCTTTTTTCACTTTTCAACAAATAGCGTTTCTTGTTGATGCCTACAAAGGCATTACAAAAGAATATAAATTTCTACACTATGCTTTGTTCGTTACATTCTTTCCTCAATTGATTGCAGGACCAATCGTCCATCAT
Source organism: Alphaproteobacteria bacterium (assembly GCA_002749135.1). Lineage (GTDB taxonomy): Bacteria > Pseudomonadota > Alphaproteobacteria > Sphingomonadales > Emcibacteraceae > Paremcibacter. The sequence goes on from NVVY01000030.1 coordinate 993, forward strand.
AAAGAAATGTTACCTCAATTTATGGAMMGCWKAWRTAWWRMRWYKWMTMTYMRTMATAWTWYKWYTSSGAWKMTAWWWTYKGMYAYWSSKYWWYWKAMKRWWSMRKTWTYWGSSRMYRSYWYWGCTGTCCATGCCAACTCTGTATTTTCTATGGCTGAAGCTGGTCATCAATTGGGKTTTTTTCAAAGTTNGGGGGGGGGCATTGTCTTATACATTACAACTTTATTTTGATTTTTCCGGTTATTCAGATATGGCTATTGGAGGAGCACGGCTTTTTGGGATAAAAATACCCCTAAATTTCCATTCTCCATATAAAGCCCTAAATATTGCTGAATTCTGGCGWCGGTGGCATATGACTCTGTCCCGGTTTTTACGCGACTACCTCTACATTGCTCTCGGGGGTAACAAAAGGGGGAAATTGCGCCGTTACCTTAACCTCTTTGTGACCATGCTATTAGGCGGGTTATGGCACGGAGCTGGGTGGACGTTTGTTGTGTGGGGAGCATTACATGGTACCTACCTCATTATAAACCATGGCTGGTCTTTTATTGTTCAAAAATTTAACTTGTTATTTTTTGAACAATCCAAAATTTGGCGAGGGTTTTCCTGGACAATCACATTTTCTGCAGTTGTTGTTGGATGGGTATTTTTTCGTGCTRCCAATTTTGATACAGCCATTCTTTTGTTGGAAGGCATGTGGGGGAATCACGGCATTTCGATCCCAAACGGTCTCGCCGTACATCTTGGTAGTTTAAGGGAGTTGTTAAATACAATAGGCATTAATTTTACTCTTGGTGGAGGAAAAGATTTTGTTTTAACTTATATTTGGATTATGTTTCTTTTATCTGTAGCTCTTGTTTTTCCAAATACTCAACAAATAATGGATAGGTTCGAGCCTGCTTTTAACAAGGTAATAGACAATCCTGTTACAGTMYTATTATATAATAATATTCTAATGCGCYACATAAAATTCAAMTTTTCATATGGCTGGGCTATTACCATGTCTATTATTTTAACCTTCGGGATTCTAGCTTTATCGCAAGTTTCTGAATTTTTGTATTTTCAGTTTTGAACATGACAGTAAATAAATTTTTAAAAATATGGATAATTGTATTTGTGCTGTTTTTTAGCAGTACAGTAATCATTAATTATTTCATAGACCCCTACTTATTGTATAATGTACAACGAGTTGAAGGTATTAATAATATCAAGCCAACAGCGGGAAGACATTCCAACCAGTCCAAAATTCATACTGCSCACAAACAAAAACTTGATGTTTTGATTATAGGAAATTCCCGTCCAGAAATGGGGATAGATCCGGATCACCCTTATTTTAAAAAAAACAAACTCAAAGTGTATAACCTTGGCCTACCGGGTAGCAGTATATCCACCCAATATGGRTATGCCWTAGACATAATGCGTACGAAAAAAATTAAACTTGTTTTGATAGCCGTAGACTTTATGGATTTTATAACTTCTGAAGATAATAAATCTGATCCCTATATGTGGCCACCACAAAGAACTCAAAACGATAATAGGCGAAAGTTTAACTGGAATGGCTCTGACAATCCTAATTATTTTTCTCAGTACCTTAAGGACATATATGTTCCTTTGATAGCATTAGGCACATTATCAGATAGTTTGACCACCTTATTTAGCCAACGAAGAAATTCTTCCAATTTATTAAATAATGGATTTAATCCTGCAGAAGACATGCATGCAACAACCTTGAATGAGGGGGTAAAGGTACTTTTTGATCAAAAAATTCCTCAGCTTATCACAAGCTTTACCTCTCAAAACTGGAAGACCTATACTCCAGGTTATCAATGGTCACCAAGCTTTAATACTTTACAATTTCTTCTGAATTATCTTCGAACTGAAGGGATAGAAACAAAGGTTTTTATCAATCCGTATCATATGAAATATTTGGAGGCTATTGAACATGCAGGACTTGGGGAGGAATTCTCCCTATGGAAAATTCAGCTTACAAAGACAGTCGCTAAAACAAGTGAAAACAATAAAATTACATTGTGGAATTTTAGCGACCCGGGAATTTACATAAGTGAAGCATTTTTAAATGCCGGCAAAAAACCTTTAAAATGGTTTTGGGAACCAGCACATTACCGAAAAGAACTTGGCGATAAAATGATCAATATTATGTTAAGGAATCAAAATCAGGGAATGAAAAGCAATGATCAATTTGGTCATATACTCACACTAGAGAATATAGATAGTTATATAGCAGAATATCCAAGAAAATTCCAAAAATGGGAAAGGTTGCACCCGGATGAAGCAGAGTTTATCAAGATATATTGATATACATAGTCAGCCCTAAAATAGATCGATGGGGTGGTAATACCCCCGTTAAATAAAGGTGATGGATTCAATGGGTCACTGCAACACCGTCTCTAGTGCCGCGATTCAGCTAAATAGCCGGGTATAGATGCCTGAGTTGTGTGGAGAGCACGCTGAGTTCCGTTTTAGCCATGTTGAGCCATGAGCCATGCTTTGGCGTGTAATGCCACTCGAAACGCTCGACCAGACGGCGGGCTTCCTGTGGCGCAAAAGCCTTATAGAGTGATGCCTTGCAATGGGTGTTGAGATTGTCCTGGACCAGAATGATTTTCTCAGCCCCGGCAAAGTGAATATCGGCCAAATCTTTCAAAATATGGGCATAATCAATGGCCGTGCGGCGCGCGGTGACTTTGACATGTCGCCAGCCTTCCAGCGGCGCGAACAACATGAACAGATTGGCGGTGCCACCGCGTTCATACTCGTAATCGACATACCGGACGCGGCCCGCCTTTGCGGCGATTGCTGTRCGGGTTTCCTTGACAAGCTGCTTGCTTGTCTCGTCCAGGCAGACCARCGGYCGGTTGGCATCATGGGRACGGGTRTAAACCTCCAGAACATCCTCCATCGCGGCGACGAATGCCGCATTTTCTTTAGGCGCAATGACCCAGTATTTACGCCGATGTGGTTTGAGAATGTTTTTTTAAAACCCGGCCAATKGTTGAATCGCTGGCCGCCGCCACGATGCCAAGCTCCACCACCTTGCTCTCTAACAGCCGCAATGACCAGCGCGCATGACCCGCAGGCGGCGCGGAACAGGCCAACTGGATCAGTCGGGCTTCGGCTTCACCATCAAAAATCGGCGTAATGGGCGGTCTTTCACGCTTCTTACGGCTGAGGGCCGCTTCAAGACCGTCCTCGACAAGACGCCGACGCACACGTTGCACCGTTGAAAGGCTGGTCTCAAGCGCCTCGGTAATGCGCCCGTCCAGCCAGCCCGCGCCGCCAGCTATATCGGCCTTCAACAAAATCCGCGCTTTTAACAGCCGTCCCGCAGCATCGCGCCCCGTGCCAATGATCGTTTCAAGTTATTTTCTTTCCTCACGGCTTAACCGCACAATGTATTTCTTTACCCCACCTGCATGAATAGCCATAATTCCCTCTCCAATCGTAAAATAATATCAAACAGAGAGAATCAGAAATAATCAAATATGTCAACTTAAATGAAGCGTGGCACTAGTATCAGGGAAAGTGAAGCAGAAAGATAATTTTCCTTTACCTTGACAAGGAACTACTACAAAATATAGGYTTTCATCGAAACCATAAATTTAACTTAACCAATTGTAACATATAGTTAAGTGTAATTCAATGTACCCAAAATGGTATGTGTATAATTCTTCCCGGCGGCACCATTTCACGTGACAAAACAAAGAACTATCCAACCAGTTTTTTTGACTGYCCATAAATTCARATTTTGTTTTGAAGGATCATGTCACTGGCCTTTTCSGCGATCATAATGGTCGGGGCGTTGGTGTTGCCGCCGATCAAGGTTGGCATGATGGAGGCATCCACCACCCGCAGACCGTCAATGCCGTGAACTTTCAGGCTGTCCGGGGCGACCACGGCCATGTCGTCATGACCCATTTTTGCAGTGCCAACCGGGTGATATACGGTGTCCGCCCGCCTTCGGATGATCTGTTCTATATCCGCATCACTGTGACTATCAGGGCTGAATAGATTTTCGGTTACCTGAGCCCTCAGGCGCGGACCATTCATGATCTTGTCCATGATTTTATAGCCCTTGATCATCACATCCATATCCGCCGGTTCCTTGAAAAAAGCCGGGTCTATTCTGGGCGGTGCAAGAGGGTCAGCACTATGGAGGTCAACGGTGCCTCTGCTCTTTGGCCGCAAAACGCAGACATGGCAACTGAAGCCGTGTCCCCAATGGAGGGTGCGGTTATGGTCGTCCACAAGGCCATTCACGAAATGCAACTGGATGTCCGGGCGGTCAAGGGCGGGATCAGTTTTTAAAAAGCCGCCAGTCTCGGCCACGCTTGAGGCAAAAACCCCGCGCCGCGTCAGRGCATAGCGAATGGCTTCAGCGGTCATTTTTATAAAACCGGGCAGAGAAAAGCCGATYAGGTCCAGCGACCGGGCCTTGTATCCGGCCACATAATCTATGTGATCCTGAAAGTTCTCACCCACACCCGGCAGATTGTGGCGAACTTCAATACCATGTTTTTTAATCTTCTCTGCCGGGCCAATACCGGACAGCATAAGGATTTGCGGCGTCCCAAAGGCCCCGGCAGACAGAATGACCTCCGTTCGGGCGCGCACGGTTTTCTTCTGGCCGTGATGTATATAATTCACGCCAACACAGCGCGCCCCGTCAAAGACCAGTTCAGACGTATGGGCCTGAGCCATGATATTCAGTTTCGGGTGGTTTCGGACCGGCTTGAGGTAGGCCACCGCGGCGCTGCATCTCTGACCGTTGATCTGGGTGACCTGATAGGGGCCGATGCCCTCCTGCCGCTCCCCGTTAAAATCCGGGTTAAAACTATGTTGCAGATCCTTGGCATCTTCGATGAAATTCTCATTAAAGGGGATAGGGCTTCGCTGATCGGCAACATTCAACGGGCCGCCGGTGCCGTGAAAATCATCCGCGCCGCGTTCGTTATTTTCAGATTTTTTAAAATAGGGCAGAATGTCGTCATAGCCCCATCCCGCGTTGCCCAATGCCGCCCAGTCATCATAATCACTGCGGTGCCCACGTACGTAAAGCATGGCGTTGATGCTGCTGGACCCGCCGAGGGTTTTGCCCCGTGGCTGATAGCCGCGYCGCCCGTTAAGGCCCGGYTGYGGYTCCGTCTCAAAGGCCCAGTTMACATGCTTGCTCGGCAGAATGGCCGCCATGCCCAGCGGGATATGGATCAGGGGGCTTTTGTCCTTCTTTCCGGCTTCCAGCAAGCAAACCTGATGTCCCGCCTCCACCAGCCTTCGCGCCAATACGCACCCGGCAGACCCGCCGCCAATAATGACATAATCATATTCTTCCATAACGGGCGTTCTTTAGTGATTGGTGAGTTGGATGGGTGACAGAAAGGGGTCAAACATTGCCATAAAGGTTTTTAATTCTTCCACATCCCCTGTGACAGAGACTACAGGCAAGGCGGTGAATTGCACAACCGATAATTTACCCATCAACAGCCCAATGATCGCCTGACGCGGGGCCTGAATAGTTAGCGGCGCATCAGATATGGCTTCGGGATGAAATTGCAGGACAGCCCGGCGGATCTCCAGCCCGTGGCTTTCTTTGGTATCAATTGCGGTGAAATTTATCTTCAGGTGGCTGTTTTCAGAGGCTGCTACATTCAGGCGTACGGACAGACCTTCCAGTATTTTGGACAGGGGCCACTGGGCAATTATATCGGGTGAGGAAAAGAAACCAACGGCCCGCATCAGGTCTTGGCGGGGGTCAATCTTGCCTTCCAGCTCATAGGCCGCCGTCAGATACCAGCTCCGCCAGTTGATATTCATGGAGGCATAGCCCAGTTGCCGGAAGGCRCGGGCTTTGAGGGTTCTGGCGTCCTGATCGTCGTTATTGATGCGGATCAGATATGTGGCTAGCTGCGCGGCCCATTGATAGTCCTGTGCCTTAAGGGCTTGTCTGGCATGGYCCAWAACCTTGTCTCGMCCRCCCATAAGGTSAATRGTYCGCCGCGCTGCTTCAKCGGCGGGGAGCGGGTTCAGATCAACCGGGTCACCSGMAAACCAGCCCAGATAGCCGTTRTATATCTGACGYACAGCATGTTTTACGGTGCCGTAATATTCCCGMAGGTARGGSGTRTARTTGGCAAGGTAAGGCGGYAATTTAACCARATTYACCAGCTCATCCGGGGTTGCTCCCTTATTCATATAACGCAAAGTCTGGTCATGGATGAACTGAATGCCATCGCGGGTCATCCGGATGACCTCTTCCACCTTTGCGGCACCGTAAATGGGCTGTCCGTGGGCGGGTACCAGATTTTCGGCCTTGAACTGCCGCAAAATATCGAGGCTTTTATACCATTGATAGGGATCACGGAACTTGGTGCCGCGCAGGGTGTGGATATTGGGCAGGGTCGGCCCCTGAATAGCCTCGGCRGACAGCAGGATATTATCATCCTCCAGRTAAACCGCAATTTCGTCCGGGGCTTCGCTGGGCACATGTTTAAAGATCATTTTAACGCCTGCTATGTCCAGCKTTAACTGATCATCGACAAATATGTTTGGACGGATGAAGGTGGATGTGCCGGGGGTGATGACCGGGCCTATCCCGTGGTTCATGCCCGCTGTATCCTCTGGCGATAGAAACAAACCAAAGGAATAGGCCGTACGCATGGCAAGGATAGGGCCGACCGCGCCGCCCTGATGAATGACATTATCCAGCATGGTCCGGTGGGCGATGATTTTCACCTCGCCGCTGTCCACCTGTGCCTGTGTGATGATGGCCTTAACGCCGCCCCAATGGTCCGGATGGAAATGGGTATAGACGACAGCCTTTACCGGTTTGTCGCTCATTTTCCTAAGGGCGGCCCATGCCTCGGCGGTTTCTCCGGGATGGATGCCGGTATCAACCACAATGACCCCGTCATCGCCGACGATCATGATGATATTTGCCAGACTATAGCCGACCGCAGAATAAACCCGGTCACCGATTTTATAGACTTTTTTCTGGAAATGTTCGGTGTGTTTTTTTAATTCAGGGTTAATGGGGGCAGCCTGTTGTATGGCATGGGCGGGTGAAAGCCCCCACAGTAATAACAGGGCGATTGTGATCAGTCGAAGCGTCATAAGAGCATCCTTTTAATTATCATTAGAGATAGATATAACAAAATTCTGTAATTCTAGATACTTCTCGTTTACCCTAATAGTTATAACTTAAAGGAATAGCTATTCTGGATATTTCAGACATCAACAGGATTGCGGGACTGGCGGCGGAGGGTAGCTTTAACAGGTCGGTGCCAAAATTGTCCATGTCACACCTGCCCTGACGAAAAGAATTTCCTGCCTTGAGGATATACTGGGCATGACATTATTTCACCGATCCAATAAAGGGGTAATTCCGACGGATTCTGGTAAAAAAATTATTGCTGACGGGACGGTCATATCAAGGTTGATAATGCAGAAAWCCTTATGGCAATKCTATAGGAGGGGSAGGTTTCTGGGCGAGATGGATGCGGCTGTGCCGTGGGCACGGCTTGAGGGGCTGATTGGCGCCCCATTACGTGAAGCCCSGCAAGGGCCGTTCTCAGATGCCGCTCATRGTGATGTTACGGATTTACTTTNTGCAGCAATGGTACAACCTATCGGGGGCTGGCGAAGAATGAGGCGTTTGTTCAGAGGTTCCCTGGATAACTAGCCCATATAGAAGAATCAACCTATTTAAGGTCATTCTTTCCCCCATCRGGAAAGAATGAAAACCAGTTTTNACTCAAGAGAGATTTTCTTCTGGCGYTGYTTTTTTTGGACGCCGCGTTTTTTCTTGGATTCCACACGTTTTGCCTTGGCACCCCGGCTGGGTTTGGTGGGGCGGCGCATTTTGGGCGGGACGGCGGCCTGCCTGATCAGGTCGATCAAACGGGCGCGCGCGTCTTCACGGTTCCTAAGCTGACTGCGGAAACGGTTGGCCGTAATGACAATCAGGCCRCCCGCRGTCATGCGGTGGCCTGATATTTTCTTTAGGCGGTCAAAGACWTCCGYCYTTATGGYCGSRCAGTTGCCTGCATCAAAACGGATTTGGACCGCCGTTTCCACCTTGTTGACATTCTGACCACCGGGACCGGGGGAGCGTATAAAATGCTCCTCTATCTCATCCTCATGGACAGATATGCTGTTGGTAATTTTTATCAAAAAGAATCCTAGAAGGGAATCTCGTCATCAAGGTCAGGCGATCCGCCGCCGTATGAGCTGCTCCCGCCGCTATCACCACCYGATGAAGAACCACCATAATCACCGCCGCCGGACNGNGCGNCGCCGCCGCCGTCATTGCGGCCACCAAGCATGGTCAGTTCGCCYCGGAASCGYTGCARWACRACYTCKGTDGTRTATTTYTCAACMCCGGCATTRTCRGTCCATTTRCGRGTCTGCAAMGCRCCTTCGATATARAKYGTKGARCCTTTMCGCARATAYTGTTCGGCMACCCGGCATARRTTTTCRTTRAARATSACYACSCGGTGCCATTCSGTRCGCTCTTTWCGTTCCCCKGAMKTMCGATCTTTCCAKSTCTCWGAMGTGGCSAGATTCAGGGTYACYACCGGCTTGCCGTCMYSKGTATGRCGWACYTCRGGRTCCCNGYCCAANRTTTCCYAYAAGMATTACTTTGTTGACACTACCGGCCATATTTATTTCCTAACGTTGATTGATTAACTTGACCTCACCATATACATAACTATCATGAATTTCAATGAGAACAAAATAAGAACTTGACTTATTGCGAAAAAACGCCAAATTGCTCTTATRTTATTATAAAAAGAAGTATCAAATACTATGCTGACCAAGATTTCCATACAGGGYGCGCGGGAACATAACCTGAAAAATATCAATGTGGAAATTCCCCGSGAYAAGCTGGTGGTGATTACGGGGCTGAGYGGGTCCGGCAAATCATCCCTGGCCTTTGACACCATCTATGCGGAGGGTCAGCGCCGTTAYGTRGAAAGCCTGTCAGCTTACGCGCGTCAGTTTCTGGAGCTGATGCAAAAGCCGGATTGCGATCATATTGACGGTCTGTCCCCCGCCATTTCCATTGAGCAGAAAACCACGTCGCGTAACCCGCGCTCTACCGTGGGGACCGTGACGGAGGTATATGACTATATGCGTCTGCTCTATGCCCGTATCGGCGTGCCCTATTCCCCGGCCACGGGACTGCCCATTGAAAGTCAGACCATYAGCCAGATGGTGGATAAGGTYATGGTSCTKGMKGAAGGCACACGGCTATATCTGCTGGCSCCCATYGTRCGCGGRCGCAAGGGCGAATATCGCAAGGAATTTGCCGAATTACAGCGTCAGGGCTTTCAGCGGGTAAAGATTGACGGCGAATTCTACGAGATTGAGGATATCCCCGCGCTGGACAAGAAAATCAAACATGATATTGAGGTRGTGGTTGACCGGATYGTGGTCCGTCCCGACCTTGAAACCCGCCTTGCGGACAGTATGGAAACTGCTCTTGATCTGGCCGACGGGCTGGCCATTGCRGAATATGCCGGGGGMGACAAGGCGGGGGAACAGATATTATTCTCGGCAAAATTCGCCTGTCCGGTATCGGGCTTTACCATTGAGGAAATTGAACCGCGTCTGTTCTCCTTTAACAATCCGTTCGGGGCTTGCCCSGCCTGYGAYGGYCTTGGCAAAAAGCTCTATTTTGACCCGGAYCTTGTGGTGCCGGACAAGACGAAAAGTCTGGAYAAGGGSGCCCTTGCCCCGTGGAGYAAGTCCAACGCCCCCTATTATGCCCAGACCCTGAAAAGCCTTGCCAAACATTACAARTTTAAAACCAATTAYCCGTGGGVGAAACTGGACCAAAAAGTGCAGGATGTCATCCTCTATGGCAGTGGTGATGAAATCATCGAAATGGTCTATAGCGATGACCGCAAGGAATATAAGGTTGAAAAGCCCTTTGAAGGCATCATCGGCAATATTGAACGACGCTGGCGGGAAACCGAAAGCAATATGATGCGCGARGAACTGGGCAAATACCAAAGCGCGTCCGAATGTGAGGATTGCGGCGGATACCGCCTGAAAAAAGAAGCCCTTGTGATCAAAATTGATGGCAAACATATTGGCCAGATTACCGAAATTTCCATTGCCGACAGCTTTGCATGGTTTAAACAATTGCCCGCCAAGCTCAGCRGYAAGGATCAGGAAATTGCCGCCCGGGTGCTAAAAGAAATCAGCGAGCGGCTGGGGTTCCTCAACAACGTCGGCCTGAATTACCTGAACCTGTCCCGTAAATCCGGCAGCCTGTCCGGCGGCGAATCCCAGCGTATCCGGCTGGCCTCACAAATCGGTTCCGGCCTGACCGGGGTATTATATGTGCTGGAYGAGCCCTCTATTGGCCTGCATCAGCGGGATAATGACCGGTTGCTGGAAACCCTGTTTAACYTGCGKGATATGGGCAATACGGTTCTGGTGGTYGAGCATGACGAGGACGCCATCCGTAACGCCGACCATATTATAGATATGGGACCGGGSGCGGGCGAGCATGGCGGCGAGGTCGTTGCCGAGGGAACATTGCAGGATATTCTGGACAACAARGACAGCCTGACCGGSCAATATCTGTCGGGYGCAAAGTCCATTCCGGTGCCRTCGGAACGGCGCAAGGGTCATATGGCGGGGCGTAAGCGCAAAGAAATCGTCATTAAGGGGGCCACGGGCAATAACCTGAATAACATCACCACCGCCATTCCCCTKGGYACCATGACCTGCATCACGGGCGTATCGGGYAGCGGAAAATCCACCCTGACCGTGGATACGCTSTAYCGKGGRGTRGCSCGCAARTTRAACAATAACCGTAATATYCCGGCCCCCCATGAGGAWATTMTGGGYCTGGAATTCATTGACAAGGTRGTGGAYATTGACCAGTCGCCCATTGGSCGYACGCCGCGATCAAACCCGGCCACCTATACCGGGGCTTTCACCCCGATCCGGGACTGGTTCGCCGGTCTGCCCGAAGCCAAGGCGCGGGGCTATAAACCGGGGCGTTTTTCATTCAATGTRAAGGGCGGACGCTGTGAATCCTGTAAGGGTGACGGCCTGATCAAGATTGAAATGCATTTCCTGCCGGATGTGTATGTTCAATGTGATGTCTGTATGGGCAAGCGGTATAACCGGGAAACRCTGGAAATWAAATTCAAGGGCAGATCCATCTCCGACATATTGGATATGACCGTRGAGGAAGCCGCTAAATTCTTTGCCGCCGTRCCAAGCATCCGGGACAARATGGTAACWTTGGAAAAGGTGGGCCTGAGTTATATCAAGGTCGGGCAAGCCGCRACCACCCTGTCCGGCGGGGAGGCACAGCGGGTAAAGCTCAGCAAGGAATTATCCAAGAGATCGACCGGACGCACCCTTTATATTCTTGATGAGCCGACCACGGGCCTGCATTTTGAGGACATAAAGAAACTGCTGGAAGTTCTTCACGCGCTTGTGGATCAGGGCAATACAGTTGTCATCATTGAACATAATCTGGAGGTTATCAAAACCTGCGACTGGATCATTGATCTGGGGCCGGARGGCGGCGATGGCGGTGGYTATATCCTGGCCGAAGGGMCRCCGGAGAARATTATTTYAGTYRAAAAAAGCTATACAGGTCAATATCTTAAGAATTATATATAGAATTTTGTTATATTTCTTATTAAAATTAACCATTTGTTAACCATAACSATWGTATATTTTACCTGTAGCAGATACCCAACCATATCTGATACGACCCAACTTACTAACTTATACAAATCTCCATAATAAAGACGTCTGCTTTTACCCAGAAGGCAGACGTTTTTTTATGGCCCCTGCCCCGGTTARATGATATGACCCGCSCATGACATATAAAGAGATACATATCATTGGCGGCGGCCTTGCSGGAACAGAGGCCGCATGGCAGATCATKRRRCAGGGAATCCCGGTTATCCTYCATGAAATGCGTCCTGTGCGCAAGACGGACGTCCATAAGACGGATGGTCTGGCGGARATGGTCTGTTCCAACAGNTTTNCGTTCCGAYGATTATGAAAATAATGCKGTGGGCCTGCTGCACGAAGAAATGCGCCGCTGTGATTCCCTGATCATGGCCGCCGCACAGGAAAATACCGTCCCTGCCGGCAGTGCCCTCGCCGTGGACCGGGACGGRTTCAGTGCCWCKGTTCWGGAAAAGCTGSAAKCYARCCCCYTGTTCACCATGGTGCGRGAAGAAATAGCCACTATCCCRCCAGAGGACTGGGATAATGTGATCATTGCCACTGGTCCTCTGACCTCTGATGCCCTAGCYCAKTCTATTCTTGATATGACGGGCGAAGATGAACTGGCTTTTTTTGATGCCATCGCCCCGATTATTTACAAAGACAGCATTGATTTCGCCACCGCATGGTATCAATCCCGCTATGACAAGGGCGATACGGCGGATTATATCAACCTGCCCCTGACCCGGGAAAATTATGAAACCCTCATAGATGATCTGGTTGATGGGGAAAGATATGACTATAAGGATTGGGAGAAGGACACCCCCTATTTCGATGGCTGTATGCCCATTGAGGTCATGGCGGAACGGGGCCGCGAGACATTGCGGTTYGGCCCCATGAAGCCCGTSGGCCTGATCAGCCCCCATACRGGMRAGCARGCCTATGCRGTRYTRCAACTYCGSCAGGAYAACAAGCTGGGCACGCTCTATAATATGGTTGGTTTTCAGACCAAGATGAAATACGGSGCRCAGGTGKAAACWTTTCAGAAAATWCCRGGGCTTGAGAAAGCTAAATTCGCCCGMCTTGGCGGTCTGCACCGCAATACCTTCATCAACAGCCCCAATTTRCTYGACAGCAACCTGCGYCTTAAAACCCAGCCYCGCCTGCGMTTTGCCGGRCARATCAGCGGTGTKGAGGGYTATGTGGAAAGTGCCGCCATGGGGTTAATGGCCGGACGCTTTGCCGCCAGTGAGCGCAAAGGGCGCGAGATTCCTGCCCCRCCAATCACCACYGCATTCGGGGCCTTGATCCATTATATTACCGGCGGCCAGATACCCGGTGCCGGGGCRCGGAAGAATTTTCAGCCCATGAATATAAATTTTGGCATCATGCCGGTRTTGGAGGGYAAGAAAATAAAACGYAAAGAGCGCAAACCCGCCAAATCCCWGCGCGCTTTGGATGCCCTTGCTGAATGGTTGGACATGACTAAATCCGGTTAAACAAGGCCGCTGTCAGCAAGYGCCACTGGCGGACAAAAGCCCCGGCCTTTTCCTCTAGTTTAAAGGGGTTATAGTCGGCTTTCCTGATAGACTTCAGGTAACTTCTGCATAAAGAAGACAGTAAAAATATTGACCGGGAATCAGCGTTTATGCGCTTCTTTTCCTGTACAATATGGTCAAGTTTCTGTTCCGCTTCCCGRCAAACCGCCTTAATGATCGGCTGAAAAACATTCGAACTGTCCGGRTTTAAAAATTTATCCGCCCCGTGTTTTTTCATTAAATCCTGCGGCATATAGCTTTTTTTCAGRGACAAATGATRCGGTATAGCCCGGATTATACCGACATATCCCCAGGCGATACCCAACATATGRGCCAGATCATCAATATCCCTCTGACCGGCAATCCGAACCGCAAGACAGGTCAGACTTCCTGCCGTCAAGCTCAGGTAATCGTCCAATGCCACCATATTTTCCGGGCGATCATCATAGAGATCCTGCCTGCGCCCTTCTAAAACATCCATCACTCTGTCTTTGGGTAACTGATATAATGAAATGGCCGAGGCAAATGGCGTGATTACATCATGCTTTCGAACTTTACTATCATAAATGTCATCAATGGCTTCATGCCACCATTGCAGGCGAATTTCCCCCAGCATGGRGTCCGATACGGATTCCCTGATTCTGGAAATTTCGTAATTAAAGGCATAAAGCGCATAGAGCGCCCCCCGTTTATCTTGCAGGGCATAAAGGGTGATCAGATGCCGGTCATGGTCAAATCTGGCCACAATATCACGGCAATAGTCATTATTTACAGTATTTTCAGTCATATTTCTCTTTTGGTGTCATTCCAATAAACACTATAAACCACCTACATGCATTTTTCTTTTTAATAATGAGTGGCATTATTTTGACGCATGGTAAAGAAACTGTTAACCTTGCCCGGCCTGAATGGGCACAATTGTTTCATAGAGGGGTTTTGGCAAATCCGGAAGCAGTTTTAGGGTATTTAATCAACTACAGGAAAGAACAATGAGCAAAATTCTCCAATCATTGCCGATGACAATCGTTGCCGGCATTGTCCTGACCATCATTATGGTCTTCGCGACGAATAAAATTGACGAAATGAATCAGTCGGGCATTGAAAAAGCCGTATCCGACATACAGAAAAAAATGAATTAAGGGTGGATCAATAAAATGGAAGATTTTATCTTATTTTTCGTGCGTTATTTGCACGTACTTTGTGGGGTCATGTGGATTGGCATATTGTGGTATTTCAACTTTGTCCAAATCCCCTGTATGCCGAAAATTCCAGACGAGCAGAAACCGGCCATCAGCAAGGTCATCGCACCGGAGGCCCTGTTCTGGTTCCGTTGGGGAGCCGCCGGAACCGTGTTATTCGGCTTGATTTTGGCACAATTAAATCCAGGATATACTTTGCATGAAGCAATGACACTACAGGTGCCTTACATTGGTTTTGGTATGTGGTTTGGAATTATTATGGCAATTAATGTATGGTTCGTAATTTGGCCAGCTCAAAAAATTGCCTTAGGCATGGTGGAAGCAGAGGCTGACGTTAAAGCAGCGGCAGGGCGAAGAGCAATGCTATTCTCACGCACCAACACCCTTCTTTCCATCCCTATGTTATTTGCAATGATTTCTGTACAGAACCCTCCCGGGCTCTAGGATATACCCAATTTACCCCGGCTTTCGGGCCGGGGTTCATTCACACAGCGATCAAAGCGGCGGAAACCTTGCGACCTTCGGCAAGCAGGATGTTATAGGTTCTGGCGGCGGCCCCGGTGGCCATTATATCAACAGATATATTTTTGCTCTGCAAGGCCGTCCTGAGGTCTTTGTTTAAAAAGACCATAGTCGCCCCCATACCAATCAGTAGAATATCAATATCACTTTTTTGATCAATAACCCGTTGCAGACTTTCCAGTGTTATGGAACTTACGTCTGTKGCTGTCCAGGGGTAATATCCTTTGGGCGTTAACAGGATAGAGCCTGAACTGCGTTGTTCCCCGATACGGAAACCACCGTCCCCGTAAGCGGAAATGGCGGTTTCATCCTGAGAAGTAACCTCTTTGAATTCCACCCTGTCAGCCTTTTTTCGGCGGCAATACTTCCATGCCGGGGCCCGGTGATGTATCCGGYTCCCGCCGCAATTCCACCCACAACAGGATGGGGGATGCGATAAATATGGAAGAATAGGTTCCGACAAATATCCCCCAGATCATCGCCGCAGCAAAACCATGTATGCCCTCGCCGCCCAGGAAAAACAGGGATGCCAGCGCAATCAGGGTCGTCAGGGAGGTCATGACCGTCCGGGACAGGGTGTCATTAATACTGAGCGTTAAGAGCTCCGGCATGGGTTTTTTGCGGAATTTACGCAGATTTTCCCGTATGCGGTCATACACAACCACCGTATCATTGAGGGAGTAGCCGACGATGGTCAGAATGGCGGCAATGGTGGACAGGTTAAATTCCATCCCGGTGATAGAGAACATCCCAATGGTCAATATSACRTCATGGAYAAGGGCAATMACCGCCCCCATGCCAAACTGCCACTCAAACCGYARCCAKATATAGACCAAAACGGCCCCAATAGCATATATAACCGCTAATATACCGCTTTCAATCAGCTCGCCGGACACCTTCGGCCCAACTGTACTGATACTGCGATAACTGACTTCACCGGGGACAACCTCTGCCAAAGCGCCGCGTACTTTTTCCACCACTTCATCAAGGGTAAGTTCCCCACTATGCTGCAGGCGGATAGAGACATCACGGGGGTCGCCAAATTCCTGTACGCTGACATCCCCCATTTTCAAGTCACTCATGGCCTTACGGATTTTTCCAATATCAGCGGGGGCCTCCGTGCCAACTTCGATCATGATTCCGCCTTCGAAATCAATGCCGTAATTCAAGCCCTTGGTAAAATAAAAGCTAAAAGAAGCGATAATCATCACGACCGACAACGCATAAGCGATTTTGCGGTAATCAATGAATTTGATATGGGTATTATCCGGAACCAGTTTTAATAGCATGTCAAAGGCCCCTTATATATTCAATGTTGTTGGGCGTCTGCGGACGGCCCAGGCTGAAATTATCATACGGGACAGGCTCACCGCTGTGAACATAGAGGTCGCAATCCCGATAGCGAGTGTGACGGCAAATCCTTTGATGGGGCCAGAACCGAACTGAAACAAAATCAAGGCCGCAATAAATGTGGTCACATTGGCATCCACAATGGTGCTGAAAGCCTTTTCATAACCCGTATCCAGCGCAGATAAAGCCTTTTTCCCCGCTTTAAATTCCTCGCGCACCCGTTCAAAAATCAGAACATTGGCATCCACGGCCATTCCGACGGTCAGGACAATCCCGGCCACCCCGGGCATGGTCAATGTGGCCCCGAGCGTTGACAGTAATCCAAAAATCAGTCCAATATTAATCGCAAGAGCAAAATTTGCCACCAGCCCAAACATACCATAAGTCAGCGTGATATAGACCATCACCGCCAAAAGTCCAATAATAGCAGCGACCTTCCCGGCCTCAATGTTATCAGAGCCAAGGTCCGGCCCAACGGTCCTTTCCTCAACCACAGTAAGCCGGGCGGGCAAGGCCCCTGCCTTTAGCAACAGGCCGAGTTCGCTGGCACTCTCCACGGTAAAATTACCCGTAATGATTCCCGACCCACCTAAAATAGCGGTTTGAATATTTGGCGCACTTATAACCACATTATCCAGAATAATAGCAAATTGTCGGCCAACATTCTTACGGGTGACATCGGCAAATCTCTTGCCGCCTTTGTTATCAAAACGAAAACTGACCACCGGACGATTGTCTCGGTCATAAGCCTGTCCCGCATCAACCAGATTTTCCCCGGTCAGAATTTTGCGTCTGCTAACCACGATGCTTGCAGGCAAGCCTTTACCGCGCTCACTTTCCGCCATGGGAAAACGCTCATAGCCCGGCGGAACCCTGTCCCCYGGTCCCACCGCACTATTGACCAGTTGAAAGGTCAGTTTTGCAGTCTTGCCAATGATTTTTTTCAGCTTTTGTGGGTCATCAAATCCCGGCACCTGTACCAGAATACGGCCTGTGCCCTGTTTTTGAATATTAGGCTCGGTAGTTCCCATGCCATCAATCCGCCGCCGGATGACTTCAATGGACTGGGTGATCACATCATTGGACCGCATGACCAGACCTTCTTCGGTCAGGTTAACTATGATTGTGCCATTATCGGCCACATGATATTCAATATCCGGCACCCCTGTTCCGGTCAGAGAGGCCCCAAGTAGTTCAACCGTATCCCCGATAACATCCATCGCTCTTTCAGTCTGGCTTTTATCTGTCAGATTGATATGAATACTGCTGTTCCTTAAGGAACTGCGCAACACAATTCTTTCGGCGCGCAGGGCATCCCGAATTTCTCCGCGCTTGCTTTCCAGCTTTTCTTTCCTCACCTCTGTCAGGTCCGCTTCCATCAACAGATGGACACCGCCCTGCAGGTCAAGCCCCAATGTCACGCGGCTATGTGGTAAAAAATCCGGATAGTTTTTTAACTGTTCATCGCTGAGAAAATTCGGCACAGCGGCCACAATGCCCATCACGGATAACAGACAAATCAGAATAACTTTCCATCGGGGATAATCAAGCATGGTACGGGTGTCCGATTATTTTTTGTCGATAGTATCGTTGGCCGGGGCGGGTTTTCCCATTACCGTGGTGATTGTAGAGCGGATCACCTTGACCTTTACCCCTGATGAAATTTCAACTTCAACTTCATTGTCATCAAYCACCTTTGATACCTTGGCAATAATGCCGCCCTGAGTGATCACATTATCACCGCGCCGCAGGGACGCGACCATGGCCTTATGTTGCTTGGCCCGTTTTTGCTGTGGCCGAATCATCAGGAAATAAAACACGCCGATGATAAGAATGAAAGGCAGGAATTGCATGAAAGCACTAGGCTCCCCTGCGCCACCGGCGGCCTGGGCAAAAGCTTCTGATATAAACATTATTTTTTCCTCCGAAACACATAAAGGCGGCACTATACAGGCCACAGGTTTTTTTTCAACTTCAATGGCATATAGGCAGGATATGACATAAAAACAAGGCCGAATATGTTTATATTGGCCTTTTCAWGTGTTAATGAGATAGTCATGACAATAAAAACYGATAAAGACAGCTTGAAACGCATCGCAGAGGCTCTGGAACGATTGGYCCCGACCGATCAAAATAAACCACGTCCAGAGGGAGCAGATGCCTTTGTATGGACAATAGAACCTGACCGGMTGTTGCCTGTCACAGACGTAAATTACATTGACCTGAGCTTGTTAAAAGCCATTGATCATGTTCGGGATATTCTGATTCAAAATACCCGGCAGTTTGCCGACGGTTTTCCGGCCAATAATGCCCTGCTCTGGGGGGCAAGGGGCATGGGGAAAAGCTCTCTGRTCAARGCAGTTCACGCGGAAGTGCGGGGTAAAGATGGGGCTAAGCTGGCGTTGATAGAAATTCACCGGGAAGATATTCCAACCCTGCCCCGACTTCTGGATTGTCTGCGCGTTACAGAGCGGCGAATAATCCTTTTTTGTGATGACCTGTCATTTGACCTTGAGGACAGCAGTTATAAATCCCTRAAAGCGGTTTTGGAGGGTGGTATAGAGGGGCGACCTGAAAATGTAATTTTTTACGCCACTTCAAACCGCCGTCACCTTATGCCGCGCGAAATGATTGAAAATGAACGTTCAACCACAATCAATCCTGCCGAATCGGTTGAGGAGAAAGTCTCACTCTCGGACCGTTTCGGGCTGTGGCTTGGATTTCATGGATGCAGTCAGGATGACTATCTGGCCATGATCTTTGGCTATATGGACCATTATAAAATTGATCTGGACCGGGAGGATATACGCGCAAAAGCCCTTGAATGGTCCCGCACRAGRGGGGCAAGRTCCGGWCGYGTTGCCTGGCAGTTCATMCAGGATATSGCCGGRCGSMKRARAATCAGGCTAACTTAAATATTTAACCGGRTTKACCGCCCGKGCRCCTTTACGCATTTCGAAATGRAGYTGAGGGCGGCTYACCCCGCCGGATGARCCRACGCGGGCRATGGCCTGTCCCCGCTTAACSGATTGGCCTTTTTTAATCAGRATYACCGAATTATGGGCATARGCCGTAATCCAGCCGTTGCTGTGGCGGAGYARTATCAATTGSCCGAAYCCCTTTATCTTGCGCCCCGCATGAACCACAACCCCGCTTTSCGCCGCCCGGACGTAACTGCCTGTCTTGGCGGCTATATTGATRCCRTCATTGTGATAGCCCTTGGCCTTTGGACCGTAAGAGGACAATAACGGYCCCTTCACCGGCCACATAAAGCCCTTGCCGCTTYGTGGCGGYGGCGGGGGMAGTGCAGCGCGGCGGGYCCTTGGKACTATTCCRCCCGGCACTTTCAATTTTTGGCCWATGGACARAATAAAGGGRCKTTTCAAACGGTTCAGACGGGCAAAGCTGGTCATATCCACCCGGTATTTCCGTGACAGGCTATATATAGTCTCCCCCTTTCGGACCACATGATGCCCCGTGCCCGGACTTTTCAGCCGTTGCCCCGGATAGAGCAGATAAGGCGGTTTCAGGTGGTTGGCCCGTATGATTTCACGGACCGTAACGTCATGACGCCGCGACAGGGCATAAATGGTATCCCCCTTTCGAACCTTGATCGTACCACCTGATAGCTTGGGCTGTGCTTTGGAAACAGGCTTGTCTTTTGGCAGCATAGCGCGTTTGGGATTCTGTTTTGGCAAACTGTTTTTATAACTACTGCTATAGCTATGCCCCACCTGACAGGCCGATAAAAAGCCTGTGATGCCCAAGATGATGATTAACTTTATGACCAGCCCATATGTCTTCATGGAATGCAGTGTAAAAAGACTATGGGCCAATATCAACTTTATTCACGACTCATGAACAATGCCGGGCAACATGGGGACGAATTTAACCGGTAATAAGTTTTCCTGAATATAGTCATCGCCCTTACGGGTTATGCGAATGATATGCTGGGTTTCAGTCTGGGCCCCGACCGGAATGACCATGATGCCCCCCTCTTTCAACTGTTCCAGCAGTTTTGACGGAATTTCTTCCGATGCCGCCGTAACCATAATCCGGTCAAAGGGGGTCTGTTCGGGCCATCCCTTCATGCCATTGCCGAATAATGTGGTGATGTTGAAAATATTCAGCTTTTTAAAGATCGCCTCTGCTCCATTCAACAARGGTAAATGCCGTTCAATGGTAAACAGGCGGCGGCATAACCCAGCCAGCACGACGGCCTGATACCCGGAGCCTGTGCCCACTTCCAGAACCTTGTGTTTCTTGGTTAATTTCAGGCATTGGGTCATATAGGCCACAATATAAGGCTGGCTTATGGTTTGGCCGCTGTCAATGGGTAATGCCGCATTCTCATAGGCCTGACGGCGCAGGGCGCGCGGGATGAAATCCTCACGGGGAATAGCATTTATAACGGACAGGATGGCCTCATCCTCAATGCCCAATGATCTGAGTTCGTCCAGTAACTGTGCTTTTTTTTCTGCTAAAGTCCGTTTCACGAAAAGTCTTTATCCATTTTATCTGAAATAGTTATAAGAGAATTTTCATGTGTCAGGTCGAGGTGCAACGGCGTTATTGAAATATAGCCGTCCCGCACAGCCGCAAGATCAGTTCCTTGCGCTGGCGTGCCATATTCCCGGCGAAATCCAATCCAGTAATAATCACTGCCCCGGGGGTCTTGGCATTGTTCAATGAATAATTCTGATTCATCCCGAAAGCCCTGATGAGTGGTSCGCACCCCTTTAACACGATCCGGGTAAAGCGGGAAATTCACATTGATAAAAACACCGTTTTTCCAGGGAATGGAGATAATATCTTTTATAACCTGCGCCCCATGGTCCCGCGCMACCTGAAACAGGTCACCTGCGTAGTCTCTAGCTACTTCCTGACTAAACCCGATGGACGGAATACCGCAGATTGTCCCCTCCATCGCCGCTGAAATGGTGCCGGAATAGGTCATATCCTCGGCCAGGTTCACCCCCCGGTTAATGCCTGACAGCAATAACGTGGGCTTTTCCGGCATGATCATATGGCAGGCCATCATCACGCAGTCAGTGGGCGTTCCCTTGACGGAGAAATATTTCTCATCAATTTGACGATAACGCACTGGCTCATGTAAAGACAGCGCATGGCCCTTGCCGCTTTGTTCCTCTGAGGGGGCGATAATCCAGACATCATCACTGATGGTGCGCGCGATCTCTGCCAACAGCATCAGGCCGGGGGCATTATAGCCATCGTCATTGGTGATTAATATCCGTTCCGATATTTTGCCGGTCATGGCCGATCAATCCGGGCCTGTCCGCCCATATAGGGCCGCAAAACATCCGGAATGATGATCGACCCGTCTTSCTGTTGATAATTTTCCAACACCGCCACCAGCGTGCGCCCCACCGCAAGGCCGGAGCCATTCAAGGTATGGACRAAACGGGTTTTCTTTTCCCCGGCAGGCCGACAACGGCTGTTCATGCGCCGGGCCTGAAAATCACCGGTATTGGAACAGCTTGAAATCTCCCGATACATATCCTGYCCCGGCAACCATACCTCAAGATCATAGGTTTTCCGAGCCGCGAACCCCATGTCACCGGTACATAGGACAAGCACACGGTAAGCCAGTTCGAGCCGTTGCAAAATCTGTTCGGCGGCCCCGGTCATACGCTCCAGCTCATCCTGACTTTGTTCCGGGGTGGTGATGCTGACCAGTTCCACCTTGTTAAATTGGTGCAGGCGGATCATGCCGCGCGTATCCCGCCCGGCRGACCCGGCTTCTGAGCGAAAACACTGGCTTAAYGTGGTRAARCGCAGGGGYAGTTTTTCTTCTTCCAGAATATCCTCACGGACAATATTGGTCAGCGGCACCTCTCCGGTCGGGATCATATAATGGCCGGTTGTGGCCTTGAACAGGTCTTCCTCAAACTTGGGCAACTGGCTGGTGCCATACAGGGCATGATCCCGCACCAGGAGCGGCACACTGGTCTCCGTATAGCCAAATTCCGTGGTATGGACATCCAGCATAAAGGCGGATAAAGCCCGCTCCAACCGCGCCAGATCAGCTTTCAGGATAACGAAGCGCGCCCCGGACATGCGGGCCGCTCCCTCAAAATCCATCTGCCCCAGATCTTCGCCCAGATCGAAATGTTGTTTCGGGGTGAAGTCAAAGCTCGGAATATCGCCCCATTTGCGGATTTCAAGATTATCTTCTTCGCCGTCCCCGTCGGGCACATCATCGGCAGGAATATTATCCAGACGGCATAATTTCCGAGTTAGCTCCTCTGAGATTTCCCGAACCTCTTCTTCCAGCTCGGCCATGCGTTTCTTCAGGTCGGCTACTTCCCGGATCAGGGCATYGGCATCGCCGCCCGAWGCCTTGGCCTGACCAATGGCTTTGGAGGCCACATTACGGCGGGACTGACATTCCTGYAATTSGGTTTTCTTBTGCCGCAGGCTTGTATCAAGGGCAATTAAATCCGCAGACTGCGGCGCAATCCCCCGCCGCCTCCAGCCCTTATCAAAGGTTTCAGGATTTTCCCGAATAGCCTTGATGTCAAACATTACTCTTGTCCTTAATGGTTAARCGAATAAATATGATAGAGATTTCATAAAGAATGAGGATAGGAATACCCAGCCCGATCTGACTTACAGGGTCCGGCGGTGTCATGATAGCGGCAAAAGCAAAGGCGCCAACCACCATATATTTCCGTTTCGCGGCCAGCCCGTCAGCGGTAACAATTCCRACCCGCGCCAATAGCACAAGCAGAATAGGCAATTGGAAACTGATCCCGAAGGCHAGRATCAATAGCATCACAAGAGACCAATATTCCTTGACCGTGGGYAACARYTCWATGGAYAAHACBCCCGCCARATGTTCCTTGTTAGCCCCCATGGCATCGCCTACCCCTACCTGAAAGGACATGAAAAAATTCCACGCATTGGGGATCACCAGATAATAGGCCAGTGCCGCGCCAAGCGTGAACAAAATGGGCGTGCCAATCAGAAAAGGCAGAAAAGCTTTCTTCTCATTTCCGTAAAGACCGGGCGCAACAAATTTCCATATCTGAACCGAGATCAGTGGAAAAGTAACGCAAAAAGCGGTGAAAAAAGATATTTTCARATAGACAAAAAAGGCCTCATGCATGCCTGTATATATCATTTTAGCTTCCTGACCATATTTTGCCGATACATCGACAAAAGGCTGGGCCAGAAACATATATATTTCTTCATTAAAATAGAAACTAACCATAAAAGCGATAACGATATATACCGCGATCCAGATCAATCGCCGCCGAAGCTCTATCAGATGTTCGATCAGCGGCGCGGAACTGCTTTCRATKATTTCCTTGTCTTTRCTGTCGCTCATGACGAATCCTTTGGCYCGTCAKCCTTGGCCTCCGGCGTAATGTCCGGTGTCACATCATCGTCATCAAGGGGGATATTCCCGGCCTCATTCAGCTTGCGGGTCACTTCTTCCAGTTCCACCTCGTCGGCCATCTGTTTGATGCTGGTCTGRAACTCATTGCCCATGGCCCGGATTTTAGCGACAAACCGGCCAATGCTACGCAACAGCCTCGGCAAATCTCTCGGCCCAACCACGATGATTGCCAGAACGACAATCACGAACATTTCTATCATGCCTATATCGAACATGCYTTGTCCCTGGGGTCAGCTTAACTCTTTGACTTTTCAGATTTTTTATCATTGACGGCAGTTTCAGTCTTCTGCTCGATAATTTTGGGCTCCTCAGAGGCGGCSACATCCGTGTCTTCTTCGGACAGACCCTTTTTAAAGCTTTTGATACCCTTTGCCACATCCCCCATAAGGTCGGAAATCTTGCCCCGGCCAAAGAGCAATACAAATAACAAAACAACGATGGCAATTTGCCAGAAACTTAAACCCATTTTAATTCTCCCAATGCAAAATATTTRAACCTATTGCATGATAAGCATTAGAGGTGAAAAACAYTTGATGAAAATCAACGAATTTGCCCGCGAAAGCAACANAAAAAATATTTATTCTGCGGATGGTCYCTKATCAWCGGTTCTTTCATCTTCCGAACCGGGYAATTCCGGCTGTTCTTCGGTGGGTTTCTGGTCATCCAGAAGGTTCAGGCGCGATGTATTCACATTCTCCAGAAATCCGGCGGCTTTAAGTTCCGCAAGGCCCGGCAGGTCTTTGGTACTATTCAGGCCAAAATGAACCAGAAAATGGTCAGACGTTCCATAAGTCATGGGCCTGCCCGGCGTTCTGCGCCGCCCCATGGGCCTGACCCACCGGGCCTCCATGAGAACATCAAGTATGCCTTTGCTTAAAGATACGCCGCGYACCTCCTCTACCTCGGCCCGGGTGACCGGYTGATGATAGGCAATGATGGCCAGCGTTTCCACCGCGGCCCGGGACAGGCGTTTTTCTTCCTCTACCTCTTTACGCAACAGGAAAGCAAGATCGGGGGCGGTCTGGTACATCCATTTCCCGGCGACCTCCACAAGGTTAACCCCCCGGCCCTGATATTGTTCCTGTAAATCGCTCAGCAGTTCGGTGATCTTTGCCCCTTCCGGYAGGCAATCGGCGAGCGCGATAGAGGATAGAGGCTTGTCGCTGGCAAATAACAGGGCTTCAATTATTCTGATCTGTTCTATGGTTTCCATCAGTCTGACCTGTCCGTTTTTCTGATAAATAARGGGCCAAAGGTTTGCTTYTGGACGATTTCCGCCTTTCCCTGCCGGGCCATTTCAAGGGAGGCTGTAAAAAGACTGGCCTTTGCCGATCGGCTCATTGCCGCCCCGCCCACATCATCGGGCATRAACTGAAAAAGATCCGTCCAGTCAATGGCWGTSCCWATSAGGTTGCGCAAAWGGTCMAGAGCCTGRTCCAGAGTATAGACATCGCGCTTGTGGATACGTATRTCRGCAATWGATTTRCGGGTTTTATGATCCGCATARGCCCGCAGAATGTCATACAGGCTCAAGTCAAAAGTGGCGTTTTTGGTGACRATCACGGATTCCGGCCTGCCCCGTGCGAAAACATCCCTTTTGAGCTGATTGCGTGACATAAGCATGGCGGACACGTCCCGGATGGCACTTAACCGTTGCAGCTGATAGGTCAGGCGGGCGGCCATTTCCTCWGCGGAYARYTCATCTTCGGAGGTTTCTTCTGGCAATAGCAGGCGCGATTTCAGGTAAGCGAGCCATGCGGCCATGACCAGATAGTCGGCRGCTTTTTCCAGTTCTTGAACCTTGGCTTCGGCGACAAATTCCAGAAATTGCTGAACCAGTTCCAGAATGGAAATCTGTTTCAAGTCAACCTTTTGCGTTCGGGCCAGAGAGAGCAATACATCCAGCGGACCTTCAAAGCCTTCTATATCCAGAATAAGCCGATGTTCATCATCCCCTGTCAYMGSGCGACTATCATCGAAAATTGAATGTTGTTCCGTCATCCTGTAATTCCCGCTTACGGGTGTTAATGGGGGGCGATCAGCACCGCCAACTGCTTAATAAGATTCATGACTGGCTCAAGGATAGCCCATAAAATATTAAAATTCATGCCAAATTGCTGCCCCAATGCGGGTAACAGAAACAGGCCAATGATGATAAACATCCCATAGGGCTCTAACCGTGACAGGGGCCGGGCWATTATATCGGGTAATAAGCCAACTGCAACCCTTCCCCCGTCAAGGGGCGGAATGGGCAGCATATTAAAGGCGGCAAGTACGGCGTTAATCTGAATGGTAAAAAARATATTTTTCAAAAGCCAGTCCCCCGCCATTGCCGGGAGAAACCCGACAATATGAAGCAACAATGCCGCACATATGACCAGCAGGATATTGGCCGCTGGCCCTGCAAGAGCSACAAAAACCATATCTCTTCGCGGATTGTTAAGCCGGGAGAAATTCACCGGCACCGGCTTGGCGTAACCGAATAAAAATGGCGCTCCGCTCATCAATAGTATTATGGGCAGTAAAACTGTGCCAAAAGGGTCCACATGAACAAAGGGGTTAAAGCTGACCCGTCCCAGMATTTTCGCGGTRTTATCGCCCAGCTTGTTCGCCGCCCAGGCATGGGCCGCCTCATGCAAKGTAATRGCCAAAAGYAACGGCAAAATAATGACCGGCAGAATCTGTAAATAATCCATAGTGATACTATATACCTAACTTTTTAATACGTTATCCAGSCAATTGGTTAATTCTAYTTTGTCTATCTCGGGCACATCCGCGCGCCAGCGAAATATATCCGCGACCCAGCTTTCATTGACATAATTGAAATCATACAAGGCTTCCAAAACCTCGCGGCGTTCCCCAAGCGGGGCATTGCAGTGAAGGACCAGATCACATCCTGCTACGAGGGCCTGCTTGGCACTGATAGCCGTTTTGTTTTTCAGGGCTTTCATGCTCACATCATCAGAAATCAGCACCCCTTTAAAACCAATCAATTCCCGAATGGTCTGGCGAATGACTTTTTCCGACAGGGTGGCCGGATTATGAGGGTCAATATCCGAATAGATAATATGGGCGGTCATGGCCAGCGGCATGTCTTTTAACGCCTTAAACGGCACAAAATCCGTTTYCAGYAATKYCTCWAGGGGCGTGTCCACAACGGGCAAGGCCTTGTGGCTGTCTACTGATGCCCTGCCGTGRCCGGGGATATGCTTAATGATCGGCAGGACYCCGCCGGACAGCAGGCCATCACAGGCCGCTTCACCCAGCAGACTGACCACGYGCGCATCMCCGCCGAACGCCCGGTCACCGATCACCTGATCCGCACCGGGAAATTCAAGGTCAAGCAAGGGRTAGCAATCAACYGTAATACCCATTTCCCGCAAATCTGCGGCCATGAGTCGGGCATTCACTTTCACAGCGGAAATCCCCGTTTCCGCATCCTTTAGATAAAGGTCAAGTAAGGCTTTGCCACTAGGCGGTTTGCGCCAGAAATCCGGATTCAGGCGGCAAACGCGCCCGCCTTCCTGATCGATGAGGATGGGGACATCCTCRCGRCCCACGGCTTCTCTCATCTGAYCAGTGAGCTTTTTYAGTTGATCGGGAGAGTGACAATTWCGGGCGAACAGAATGAAACCAAAGGGGTCAAGYTCTTTGAAAACAGCTATTTCCTCTGCRCCTAATGTCTGGCCTTCACAATCCAGAATGACGGGTCGCGCCATTTATTTTRTCACCACGATACAGGCCTGTTTTTTTRCCTTCAGCGYATCACAGATGTCTTTCGCCTCCCCGCGAGTGGCAATCATCCCCCCGCGCAGGCGATACAGCGCCCCCTTCTTGCCCAGATCAAGAACCATAATGTCGGGTGTCAGRCCTAAAAGCAGRGCRGCATTGTCTTTTTCSAGTTTYCCCCAGAGAKTTTCCGCAGAAGTTTTTTTGCCAAAAGCCCCTAACTGAACAAAGAAMCGCCCGGTCTTACCGGCRCTGGACGGGGCAATGGCGGCCACTTTGCGGGCGGCGGCTTCTGTTGTTTTACTATCCATCTTTGGTGGCAAAGGGGCTGATTCAGGCTCAACAYCGACGGGCACAGCAACAGGACGCTCAAGAGGGAGTTCTGCACTGGGGGCCAATGTGTCCCTTTTATCATTATTGGCTGAGGTTATCCTGTTAAAGACATTTTTATCCTGATCYGGYACTTGCAGACCACCGGGGGTGTCCGGTTTGATCTTGACCACTGATTTATCGGCGCGCACCACCGGCACCGGACCGCTGTTATTGCTTTCCATATAGCTATACCAGATCAAACCGCCAAAAATCGCCAGTATGATAACGGTCAGGGCCGCCACCAGCATCCGCCGTCCGGTCATATCACCCTCGGTGGCATATTCTTCCGGTAATGGCTCAAGCCATGATGATTTTTCACCTTCGTTCGACATGCATCATTCCTCTCGACATCTGATCCGGGTTACATTTGCGTAACCGGCTCCACACCCAAAATATTCAGCCCCGACGCGATAATATCACGAACCGCTGAAATCAAAGCCAGCCGTGCGCGGGTCTTTTCAATATCATCTTCTATAATGAAACGAAGATCAAGGTTATCATTGCCTTTATTCCACAGGCCATGAAACTCAGACGCCAGTTCAAAGAGATAATAAGCTATCCGGTGCGGTTCCCGGGCCAAGGCGGCACTTTTAACAAAGCGGGGCCAGTTCATCATATTGCGGATCAGGGAAAGCTCGCTGCTGTCGGTAAAGATCGACATATCGGCACCGGCCAAACTGGTTTTAGACAGGTCAAGAGCCGGAAATGCCGCCTGTGCTTTTCGCAATACGGAATGAACCCGCGCATGAGCATATTGGACGTAAAAAACCGGATTATCCTTTGATTGCTCGGTCACCCGGGCAAAGTCAAAATCCAGTGATGCGTCATTTTTGCGGGTCAGCATAATGAAGCGCACCACATCCTTGCCCACCTCATCCACAATATCACGCATGGTGATGAAACTGCCGGAGCGTTTTGACATCTTGACCGGCGTACCATCCCTAAGCAGCTTGACCATCTGGCACAGCCGCACATCAAGGGACACCTTGCCGTCGCTTAAGGCCTCTATGACGGATTCAACCCGTTTTACATAGCCGCCGTGGTCCGCGCCCCATACATCAATCAGGCTGGTGAAACCCCGTTCCATCTTATCATAATGATAGGCCACATCGGCGGCGAAATAGGTCCAGCTACCATCTGATTTCTGCACCGCCCGGTCCACATCATCGCCGAAATCGGTCGATTTAAACAGGGTTTGCGGACGCATTTCCCAATCATCGGGCTTTGTACCCTTTGGCGGCTCCAGAACGCCGGTATAGAGCAGACCCTTGGCGTCCAGCTTATCCAGAGCAACTTGAATTTTGCCACTGTCATGAAGGGTCAGTTCAGAGAAAAACACATCATGCTTGATGGCTAATGTTTCAAGGTCGGCGCGGATCATGTCCATCATGGCATCGGTGGCAAATTTCCGAATGGGCAGAATCCAGTCGGATTCCGCTTTATCCAGCCACTTATCGCCGTATTTTTCCGCCAGATCCTTGCCCACAGAAATCAGATAATCACCGGGATAAAGGCCTTCGGGAATTTTGCCAATATCTTTGCCTAAAGCCTCCGCATAGCGCAAGTAGGCGGACCGGGCCAGAACGTCAATCTGACCGCCCGCATCATTGATGTAATACTCGCGGGCCACCTCATAACCGGTATACTCCAGCAAAGACGCCAGGGCGTCACCAAAGATGGCCCCCCGGCAATGWCCCACATGCAATGGCCCGGTGGGATYGACCGAGACATATTCCACATTGACCTTTTCCCGGTTGCCCACATCACTGCGGCCATATTGACCATCGGCTTTCAGGATATTGCCTACCTGAGACTGAATGACATCTGCTTTYAGGGAAATATTGATGAAGCCAGGCCCGGCTATATCCACTTTTTCAACGCCGTCAATCTTGCCAAGCTCTGCCGCCACAAGGTCTGCAATATCCCGGGGTTTCATGCGGGCCTGTTTGGTCAGGACCAGCGCGACATTGGTGGAAATATCCCCGTGGCTCGCATCACGCGGCGGCTCAATGGTGACATTGGACAAATCAAGGGCTTTCGGAAATGGCCCGACCTCACCCAAGGTGGTGATGATGTCTTTTAAGGCTCCGGTATAAGTATCAAAAATATTCATAATTCAAACAACGATGTATCAAATAATCTTTTATGTTCCCGTATGGCATAACGGTCGGTCATGCCGGCGATAAAGTCCGCCACATGGCGGGCGCGCATCATTTCATCTGCCATAATCTCCGGGCTTTGCCATTCGGTGGGCAGGCATTCCGGTTCAGCCTGAAATAATTCAAACAGGTCTGTGATCACTCTTTTGGCCTTGCTGGACATGCGGTTGACTTTGTAATGACGATACATATTCCGCATCAGGAAAGATTTCAATCTTTTATCRAATTCTTTCATTTCCGGTGAGAAGGATATGACGCTTTTAGAAGCCGCGCGAATATCATTAACCGTTTCCGGTTTCAGGGCSRCAATGCGTTTCTTACTCTCGGTCAGAATATCATTGACCATCMGGTTGATCAGGCGGCGAACCACCTCATGAATYTCCCGGCCATCYTCMARRRCRCCGTATTTATCCCGCACGTCCCGAATAATGTCCTTTAACAGGGGCAATTCCTCGAGCTGTCCCATGGTCAGGAGRCCGGCGCGGATACCATCGGCWATATCRTGGTTGTTATAGGCCACATCATCGGACACCGCCGCCACTTGTGCCTCGGCACTGGCAAATGTATGCAATTCCAGATCATGAAGGTCGTTATAGGTACGCAAGTTTACATTCAGACCGTCAAACYGACCYTTCTCRCACARGGGRCCATTATGYTTGGCCAGYCCTTCCAGCACTTCCCAKGTGAGGTTAAGGCCATCGAAGCCCCCGTAACGCTGTTCCAGCYTTGTCACCACCCGCAGGGACTGGGCATTATGATCRAAGCCCTGATAGGGGGTCATRACCGCATTCATGGCCTCTTCGCCGCTATGGCCAAASGGCGTGTGRCCGAAATCATGGACCARSGCCAGYGATTCTGCAATTTCGTCATTGAGGCCAAGGACAATGGCGATACTGCGCGCAATCTGTGCCACCTCAATGGAATGGGTCAGSCGGGTTCGGTAGTAATCACCCTCATGATAGACGAAAACCTGGGTTTTATGGATCAGCCGCCGGAAAGCCCCGGAATGGATAATCCGGTCCCGGTCCCGCTGAAAAGGGGAACGGGTTTTGGTTTCAGCCTCCGCATGTAACCGCCCCCGGCTATGCTTCGCAAGACAGGCATAGGGCGCATATTGCGGGCTTGGCTGATATATTTTGAATTCAGAATTCATCAAACGGACATTCCATTCATTGACAATATAATAATAATTATTACTTATATAGGGTAATGTAAGAAAAAACATCAGGGTAAGTTAGAAAAATGACCATAGAAACACCGCCAATCACTTTATCACAAAGTGCCGCCAAACGTATTGCCAACCTTTGCGAAAAGGAAGGCGATAAAGACCTGAAATTCCGCGTCTCCGTCGATGGCGGCGGGTGCAGYGGCTTTCAGTATGATTTCAAGCTGGTCAAGGATCAGAAGGAYGAYGACCTTGTGGTTGARCGCGGCGGCGTAACCATGTTGGTGGACGGCCTGTCCCTGCTYTATCTGACCGGGTCAGAGGTTGACTTTGTCGAGGAACTGGCCGGGTCCATGTTCGTGGTCAAAAACCCCAATGCCACCGCRTCCTGCGGCTGTGGCTCGTCCTTTGCCGTATGATCATCGCCTCCTGGAATGTGAACTCCATCAAGGCCCGCCTGCCCCGGGTCACCGAATGGCTGAAAGACTTTGCCCCCGATGTGGTGATGTTGCAGGAATTAAAATGTATTGACGAAAATTTCCCCTATATGGAGATTGAGGARCTGGGYTATAACGTSKCGGTTCATGGYCARAARACYTATAACGGCGTKGCMATMYTRTCCAAATACCCCATAGAAGACGTTATGACCGGATTGCCMGGCGATGATACAGATGACCATGCCCGCTATATTGAGGCGACCATAAATACGGTGCGCATCGGCGGGCTGTATCTGCCCAACGGYAAYCCCCTRCCCGGCCCSAAATTYGABYATAARCTSAAATGGATGGACMGSYTGATYRMMCGGGCKAARGWMCTTCTGGMACAAGARGAAGTTTTTGTYCTCGGCGGKGATTATAAYTGCTGYCCYARGGATGAGGATTGTYATNGWCCSGNCGCCNNATGGCMGGYGAYGCYYTGAYSCAGCCGGAAACCCGMGAY
The DNA here is from genome assembly GCA_002749135.1 of Alphaproteobacteria bacterium. Classification (GTDB taxonomy): domain Bacteria; phylum Pseudomonadota; class Alphaproteobacteria; order Sphingomonadales; family Emcibacteraceae; genus Paremcibacter. The sequence continues at coordinate 33,113 of NVVY01000030.1, forward strand.
CGMTATTACASCYTRCTTAATCTGGGYCTGACCGATGCCCTGCGYCAWTATTWTCCGTCCGGCMMKAMTTAYACCTATTGGGATTATCAGCGCGGGGCCTGGCCCAAAGATAATGGTTTGCGTATTGAYCACCTGCTCCTGTCCCCGCAGGCGGCGGACAGATTAAGGAAATGCGATATCGACCGCGTACCACGCGGCAAGGAACGCGCCTCTGACCATACGCCGATCTGGTGCGAAATTGAGGTTTAGGCACTTGCCCTTAAATTACTGCGGATTTTTTCCAGACGGATGCGRATTCTTTTTAAGGCATCAGCCGTATTGGCYTCGTCTTCTATGGCCTKAATRCTTTTTTTGGTGATGTTCAGAATTTGGGATTCATAGTGATTTTCTATGATTTCAGCTTTCTGCTCCAGTTCAGTATTTGCCATCTTCAGAGCATTTTTCACGCCATGCTCCTTTAGATATTTCTGTGCGCCTTTAATAGTATAACCATCTTCATGGAGAAGATTTTGGATGGCCTCAATGATTTCTATATCTTCCGGGCGATAATAACGACGGCCACCACCCCGTTTCATGGGGTTGATCTGGCTGAATTTGCTTTCCCAAAAACGCAATACATGCTGCGGCACACCCATAACGTCCGCGACCTCACTTATGGTGCGAAATGCATTGGGAGACTTTTCAGCCCTTGATGCCATTATATATTTTCCCCTCTTACAGATAGCTAACCCACAATAGCGGTATCTCTAAACGCGGCTATTGTTTRCGCCGAAGCTTTAGCTGTCGGTTAAACCGCAAACACGGTTTTTTAAAACCTGTGATGGCCTAAAGACCAATACCCGGCGTGGTTCGATAGGAACTTCTTCSCCGGTTTTTGGATTACGGCCAATCCGGCCATCCTTTGACCGCACRATAAAACTGCCAAAAGAGGAAATTTTTACGTTATCGCCGTCCACAAGATTTCTGGAAATCTCGTCCAGAACAGCCTCAACCAACTCCGCTGATTCATTCCGGGACAGGCCAACTTCCTGATAAACAGCCTCACTCAAATCGGCTCTGGTTACTGTTTTTCCACTCATTTTTATATCCTTATGATGTATGCCTAGTCTACTTCACACAGAAATACCCGTCAATATCAAAGGGATGCCATATATTCCTGAGATACTGGATAACGTGATTTTAGGCTAAAATAACAGCTTATTCTTTAAAAATCGTTTATTTTCACCAGCGGATCAGGCAGGAACCCCAGGTAAAACCACCGCCCATGGCTTCCAATACTACAATATCACCCCGGGCGATTCGCTTTTGCCGGATCATTTCATCCAGCGCCAAGGGGATGGAGGCTGCCGAAGTATTGGCATGTTTGTGGACGGTCATCGCGACTTTGTTCGGATCAATTTTCAACTTTCGGATCGTCGCATCCAGAATACGTTTGTTGGCCTGATGGGGGATTACCATATCCACATCGTCTGTCGTCAGGTCATTAAATTCCAGAGCTTCTTTCACCACACTGGCCAGATTTACAACGGCGTGACGGAAAACTTCCTTGCCCCGCATACGTAAATATCCCGTAGACTGGGTCGATGAAACGCCGCCGTCCACATATAGTAACTCATTATAGCGCCCGTCAGAATGAAGGTGGGAGGACAGTATTCCCTGATCTTTGTTATTGCCTTCGCCTTTCTGCGCCGACAGCACTACGGCCCCGGCCCCATCGCCAAAAAGAACGCAGGTCGCCCGATCTTCCCAATCCAATATGCGGGAAAATGTCTCGGCCCCAATTACCAGTRCGTGTTTTGCTTGTCCYACGCGGATAAAATTATCCGCCGTGGCCAAGGCATAGATAAAGCCGGAACAGACGGCCTGCACATCAAATGCCGCGCCCTTCTCCATGCCGAGGGCCGCCTGAACGCGGGTTGCCGTAGAGGGGAAAGTTTGATCAGGTGTTGAGGTTGCCAGTACAATCAGGTCTATATCTGTTGCGTCAATGTTGGCGGCTATCAAGGCTTTCTGCGCTGCTTTTATAGCCAGATCAGATGTTAATTCATTGTCGGCAGCGATATGACGTTGGCGGATTCCTGTGCGTTCAATAATCCAGTCATCCGTGGTATCCACCATGTCTTCCAGCTGGGCATTTGTGATAATTTTTTCAGGTAGATATGATCCACAACCGGAAACAATAGAACGAATGATAGTCATATAGTCTTACCCTCAATATCATCGCCTTCATGTTTTTCAAAATACTTAAGGTCTTTGGTAATTTTTCCGGCAAGGTCGTTGGAGGCCATATCCGCTGCTACGCCGATGGCACTGGCAAAGCCGGACGCAGACGCGCTTCCATGGCTTTTAATAACCAGTCCGTTCAAGCCCATAAATACTGCGCCGTTATGATTATTGGGGTCGAGATGATTTTTCAGRCCCATTAAAGCCGATTTGGCAAACAGGAAACCAATTTTAGAAAATATTGAATCCATCAAAGCGGATTTCATCATGCCCGCAATCATGCGCGCGGTGCCTWCTGCTGTTTTCAGGGCTACATTCCCGGTAAAGCCATCRGTGACAACCACATCTACCTCACCATTTGCCAGACCATGTCCCTCGGTAAAGCCCACATAATCCATAGGCAGGTTGGCATCACGTAACATCTTGTCGGCATTTTTAATAATTTCATTGCCCTTCAGTTCCTCAACCCCCACATTCAGGAGCGCCACAGAAGGCGTGGCCAGCCCCAGAACAGTACGGGAAAAGGCCGCCCCCATAATGGCGAACTGAACAAGRTTATCGGCAGTGCATTCCACATTGGCACCAAGGTCAAGCATGACACTTTCACCGCAAGATGTGGGCAACAGAGAGGCAAGTGCCGGCCTGTCAATGCCGGGCATGGTGCGCAACATAAATTTGGCCATGGCCATCAGGGCACCYGTATTGCCCGCCGATACGGCTGATCTGGCCTTGCCATCTTTTACCGCCTGAATGGCCAGCCCCATGCTGGAATCCCGGCCACGGCGCAGGGCTTGTCCGGGYTTTTCCTCTGCTGAAACAAATTTATCTGTGTGATGAATTTCGCTACAGTCTTTCAGAATTGGATATTTCGTTACAAGCGGCGCAATTTTTGTCTCGTCGCCAAAGATCAGGAATTTAACATCCGGCAATCTTTCACGRGCAATASCAGCCCCTTCAATTACGACCTGGGGGCCAATATCACCGCCCATGGCATCCAAAGAAATTATATTATCAAGCGTCAAGGTAATTCTTCATTCTGATTTGTGGCAAATAGCCCAAAATCCATTGTAAATCGTTAAATCTATTGCAACAAGACAATACTGAATAATTGATTATCTTCAAGTCTTATGTTTTAAACTTCTCAAAACATCAAAAGGATTCTTCTTTTCCGGCTCTGGCTGGAAATCCTCTTCATTTATAATTTGTTGCCCAAGCTCATCCCCCGATGCCCGAGGGCTGCGCGGGTATGGATTAATTCCAAGAGACAAATGCTGYGAGATCATTTCACCAACGTCAAAAATATCGAACTGTAAATATTCAAYATCTTCATCCTCATGGGTAAAATCTATTTCCGCGCYCTCCCGGTCAGGGCGCGTTTGTTCCTGCTTTAACAGGATGGTAAAGGCACCGGAAACAATGTCTTCCACAGGTTCCAGAGAAATGCCGCATGTTTGCGCCAGATGAGCGGTGAAAGATGCCTTCAGATTAAAGTGCTTTTTTTTGACTGGAATGACTGTAAATTCTCCCACCAACTTATCAAGCCGCAATAGGCAGAAGCGTTGTGCAAGGGCGATCCTTTCTTCCGGTGTCGCCTCGAACGTATACTCACGCCCCTTTGATGACAGGCGGCCCACATCAATTTCCCGTGAGAATTCCAGGGCAATATCTATGTCAYATTGCGACATCTGRGATCAGAACCTCTTAATTTAATCCAATATGCCACCTTATATAAYARAMTMRWYWSRMAAYARSWAMKRAWKRRMYGRAMSMATYWRKKTCYAYSGMMWRAWYTWYARMWKWTKWMWAWKKKWKGYKWKSCWRRSYSCCTRSRTTCTKYKYKWTSMWTTCAGAGTCTTCAATATCGCGGCTATATGTACTTTTACTGTCCCTGTTGCAATGTTAAGATCGCGCGCGATAACCTTATTGGGTTTTCCTTCTGATAACAGTTGCAAAACTTCATATTGCCTGTTGGATAAAACGGGCCTGTCCATATCACCGGTCAGAATACTGTTCGCCAAGCCACCATTTTTAGCATTGAACATACCGCCAGCTACTTCGGGCGTGAAATAACGCCCCCCTGCCAACACGATGTTGAGGATAGACATGGTAATGTCTTTTTTGGACTGCTTCCTGATAAAAGCGTGAACACCCATTTTATACGCCTTTCTCACAACAGAAAAATCCTCCGCAATTGAGAAAATAACGATATTGGCCTTAAAATTTGCTCTCTCAATTCTGGTTAACATTTCTGCCCCGCTAACGTTCGACACATCAATATCAATAATCACCATATCCACTGTATCATCAATCAGGGATTTAACCGCATCCTCAATTGTGTCCGCTTCCAGAAAAGTACAACCCTTGTCAATTTGCCGGAGAATTACCTTTGTCCCCTCCCGGCAAATATCAAATTGGTCAATTAATAATACTCGCATTCTGCCTTGCCCTTCCAATGCTATCGTAAACTAGAACTCTCCCCAATGTGGGTCAACCTGCTATTTGGCCTAGCCTCGGTACATATTATGCCATATGGCCTATTTTCGAATCAGTGGTTGCCCTGATTACATCTTTTGCGAAATGAATAGAAAAACGACTTCCCTGCCCTACTTTACTATCCACCTTAATCCAGCCGCCCTGGATATCTACCAGGTTTTTTGCAATCGTTAATCCCAAACCGATCCCCTCATATACCCTGTTCAAATCCATATTTTCCTGCACGAAAAGGTCAAAGATCACATCTGTATCTTCAAGTCCGACACCGTAATCCGTCACCTCAATGATAAACTCATTTTCTGTTAAAAATAAGTCAACCTTGACCAAAGAGCCCTGCTCGGAAAATTTTATCGCATTCTCTATAAGATGAACCAAAATCTGTCGCGTAAGCTCCGGGTCCATATAAATTTCTTTAATGCCATTACTAATATGCATTTCTATTTTAATATTCTTCTGGCTGGCTCTGTCAGAAACCAGAGAAAATGTTTCATCCAATAGTTCCCGGGCTAATATATTCTCGGGTTGAGACTTGAGCGACCCGAGCTGAAAACTTGTGATATGTAAAATATTTTGAACCAGTTTTAACAATGCCTCGCCGCTGACTTTAATATCCTCTGCATATTCGCGATAAGTTGTAATATTTATCTCTCCCAAAACCTCATCTGCAATCAACGTCCCAAAACCGATAATGGCGTTAAGCGGTGTTCTGAGTTCGTGGCTTACAGTTGACAGGAATTGGGCCTTGGCCACATCAGCGTCCTCTGCCCGTCTTTTGGCAAGGCGTAATTCCTGTTCCTGGTTCCAATGCCTGGTTATATCCTGAACAGTGCCATCCATGCGGACGGCATCACCATCTTTCGTACGCAATATTTTACCTATTTGCCTGACAACCTTTTCCGTACCATCAGCAATAACGATGCGGTGGGTAATATTATAGGGGCACAAGCCTTTCAGAGCGTCGAAAATAGCTTTCTTAACATATGCCCTGTCCTCCACATGAACCATCTCCATAAAGGCATCATACAAGGGCGCATGGCGGCTCGGTTCCAAATCAAAAATGTTATAAACCTCGTCTGACCAAGTCACCTCATTAGACACCAAGGTCCATTCCCAATTTCCAAGGCGGGCAATTTTCTGCGCCCCTGCCAATCGGGCCTGACTTTCCGCCAAATATTTATTAGACTCACTTCACAATTGGAATAAATAAAGATTTTGGTGCATAATCTTTGTGCGAGAGGATTATTTCATGAACACACTGAAAGTTTTACGTGCGCG